>JBDNHZ010000249.1:0-2390 GCA_041688515.1 Verrucomicrobiota bacterium | reverse complement strand
TCCCAAACCGGTGAAAGGCATCTGGGGCTGGTATGCTGACGCGGGCGACTGGGATGGCAACCCCACCCACTACGTTGTGCCGCTGACCCTGATGCTGACCTATGACCTACGCCCACAGAACTTCCACGATGGTGACATCGGCAACCGCTGGAAGGGACGCCCCACCGATCCGTGGATCAACGAAGGCACCAATGGTGTGCCCGACATCCTCGACGAGGCGCGCTGGTGGCTGGACTTCGGTCGCCGGGCGCGAACCGAATTGAAACGGCAGGGCCTCGGCTCTGGCGGCGTGCCGCGCTACGTCGGACGAGATGCCGGCGCGGAAACCCAACCTTCGTGGGCCGACAAACGGGTTCAGTGGATTGATTCGGGCGCGGCGGAAACCACTTACGCCTACGCCGCGGGGGCTGCCTACTTCGCGCATTGCCTGGACAAACATCAGCAGCGTTCGGGCAACCATGGCGCGCACCCCGAAAGCGCCGGTTGGCTGGCCGAGGCCCGTGATGCTTTTGCCTGGGCGGAGGCTCAGGAGAATCCCTCGGCCACCGACAAACGCCTGCGGCAACTGGCGGCGGCCTGCCTGTATCTCGTCACCAGCGAGACGGCCTTTCAGGAAATCTTCCAGACGGAGTGGCAGGCCGACGGCGATCGCAACAACGGGGCGTGGGTTTCCCCCATGCCGAACCTGTTCGCGTCGGCCATCTACCTCGTGTCGTGCAAAGACCAGCCCGTCCTGGACAACGCATTCTACGAAACCGTCAAGGCTAACATGATCAAGCGGGCCAACTACAGCACGGACACCGCCTGGCAGATGGGCTTCCGCGTTGGTGGCGTCGAACCCGGCCAATGGGTGGGCATGAATCTCATCACGGTGCCGCGCACTCTCTTTCAAGCCATCGCCTACGAAGTGACGGGCAACCGCAAGTATCTCGACGCGATGCACACGGCACTGGCGTATGTGCTGGGCGGCAATCAGGAGGGCCGCACACGCCTGTCGGGGGTGGGTTACGCGCGCGAGCAGGACGTGTTCATCTGCGACGCCTGGTACCTGCTCGACTTCAATCACCCCGCCTACCGGAACCCGATCTTCCCGGGCCTCTCCGCCTACGGCCTTCCGACATTTGATGTGGGCGGGCCGGGCAGCGAGAGTTGGGCGCGGAGCAGCGCGTTGCCGGACATCAAGGAATGGCCGTTGGGCGAGCAACGCATGCGCAACCGGTACTCGATTGCCGGGAGCGAATTCACCATCCACCAAAACCATCCCTGGTATGTCTTCGCCACGGGCTATTTGCTCTCGGACAAGACCGGTGCCGTAACGCGGTTTTCCCGGCCCACCGTCAGCCTGAATCTCGACGGCGCCACCAGGATGCGCCCCGGCTCGCCGCTGCGTCTGTCCGTGATCGCCTCGCCAGACACCGAGCGCGTCGAGTATTATTATGACTGGCATTTCGCGGGCGAAAGCAGCGACCCCCGAAGTGGCTTTGCCTTCACCTGGGACGTTTCCCAGACTCGCTTGAAGCCAGGCGCGGAAGTGCGGATCACCGCCATCGCCTATGATCAGCGGGGTGAGTCCTCCCTGCCGACACCCGGTGGAGAAGTGAAGCTTGATGTCGCAGTCAGCCCACAGTTGGAACGCTGAGGAGCTGAACGATCAACCGCAGAATGACCATGAAAAACTCCACCATCGCCCGCCTTTGAAACAGCACTTCATCCGGCAAGCCGAAGACAACGGCTCGCCTAGCCTAGTCGCTTACTTCGGGCCGTCATCACCGTTGCATCGTAAATCACCACCGAAAACCGATGAATCTAAACCGATTCGCAGCCGAACCAGTCGGAGACATCCTGAACAGCCGCCATCCATCAAAACCACGCTTTCTTTCTACCTGTCCACCGTCATGGCCCTCTTCGCCGGGATCTCTCCGCTCCTCGCCATCGTGCCTGAATACACCCTCGAACAGGGCGCAGTACGACTGAAAGGTGTCGGCCCGGATAATCCCATCATCTACGACAACGATTGGTGGTTCGATGTCTTCGATAACAATTACCTCTGGGCGCAGGCCTCACTCGGAAAGGCGAACCTGCGCGGGAACATCGTCTCCCGCGACATGTGGGACTGGGAAAAGGGCTATCTCTATCCGATGCGGAAATGCGTCGAGGACGCCGAGAAAGCGCTCAAACTGGCGCGAGATTCCGGTCTGAAAAACATCCCAGCCCTCTCCCTCGGCTCCGACCGCGTGCTGACCCGGCCGGACACTGGCCGCATCGAGGACACCGTGCCGCAGCCCACGCCGGGCAGTCGCCTGATCGTGGCGGAGGCGAAGAAGGCATCGCCGGAGAAGCCACTTCTCCTCATCGGCGGCGGCCCGCTCAGCACCGTGGCCAACGCGCTG
>JBDNHZ010000248.1:0-8305 GCA_041688515.1 Verrucomicrobiota bacterium | reverse complement strand
TCCATCCCGATGGCACCGTCGACGCCGCCGAATTCCGTCTGCGCGATCGCTCCGGCTTCGCCATCGCCATCCGACTCAATCCCATCACCGCCCGCCCCGTCATCCGCGAACTGGGCCGCCCATGAAACCGCGCCCCCCGCTTCCTGACTCCGGGTTCTCCCTCATCGAGGTCATGGTCGCCGTCGCCATCTTGGCCGTCGCCCTCGTCGCCCTAACCCACGGCCTCTCCACCGCCATCCAATCCAGTCGCGACAGCACCCTCCATTCCCAGGCGGTCTGGATCGCCGCCGGCCAGATCGAGGAACTTCGCGCCGATCTCTTGCTCGAACCCGGCGAAACCGAAGGGGTCTCCGGCAATTTCACCTGGACCCGTTCCATCACCCGCACCGACACCGACGGCCTCTTCGAGGTCCGGGTCGCCGTCAGTCGATCGTCCGAGTCCGGAACCCTCTACACCCTCACCACCCTGCTGTTCGATCCTCCCATCCCGGGCTCCGAACCCGGACAGGAACGTCAACGCCGCAAGGAACGGCAGCGGAAGGGATCTCCCGCATGAAACCTTCCCCCGCTCTTCCCGCCCGTTCCTCCGCCTTCACCCTCATCGAACTCGTCGTCAGCTCCGCCCTCATGGCTGTCGTCCTCGGTGCCGCCTACGCCTGTCTCCAGGCCGGCATCTCCACCCGACGCACCATCGAACCCCGCAGCGACCAAGCCCAGGCTGCCCGGATTGCCCTGTCCCTCCTTTCGGCCGATCTCCGCGCCGCCTGTCCGCTCCACAAGGGCCCCGAGTTCCTCGGCAACGCCAAAGCCAATCGTCTGGACTTCGCCACCCACCACTTCACCCCGAGGCGCGAAGGCGAAGGCGACTACTCCTGCACCAGTTGGTTCATCGAATCCGATCCCGCCTCCGGGCAATCCGTCCTGTACCGCCGTCGTAACCCCGGTTTCTCCCCGGATCCCCTCTCCGGAGGTCGCCGCGACGAAATCCTCCGGCCCGTTCAAGATCTCACCTTCGAGTTCTACGATGGCTTCGAGTGGTTTGATTCCTGGGGCGATCCCAACGGCGAGGTCAAGCAGGCCAGTTCCTTCCGGCCACGCCCCAACCTCGTAGGCATGCCCAAAGCCGTCCGAATCACCCTCGCCGTTCCCGGCGAACTCATTCCCTCCTCGTCCCCCGGCAACACCGCCACCAACGCCCCGCCCCTCCTTTTCAAAACCGTCGTCCGTCTCGAAATCGAGTCACCTGCCTCCACCCCGTCCAATTCCTCCTCCCCTTCCAGCACCCCAAAAAAAACCTCCGGCCTCTGAACCTCCGCCCCTCCATTTCCCTTCCCGGTAGCCGCTCCCCCGCCCGACGCCAGGGCTCGATCCTCATCGGCGTCCTCTGGTGCGTCGTCGTTCTCGCCGTCGTCGTTGTCAGCGTCCTCCACACCTCCCGCCAGGATCTCCGCCTCGCCCGTCATCAGGGCGATCTCGTTCAGGCCCGCTACCTCGCCCTCGCCGGTATCGAACGGGCCAAGGCCGCTCTCTCAGCCGACCTCCTCCAACGCCGTCGCGCCAATCGCCATTTCTCCGCCCAACTCGAAAACGCACCCGAACTCTTCAAGGACATCCGATTCGGCCCCGGCCGCTACAGCGTCCTTCACCCGTCTCCCTCCGCCCCGGATCAGTTCGGCGTCCAGGACGAATCCGCCCGCCTCGATCTCAACTCCGCTTCCACCAACGAACTCCTCCGCCTCAACGGCATGACCCTCGACGTCGCTGCCGCCATCGTCGATTGGCGCGACGCCGATTCCCTCGCCGGTCCCGGCGGTGCCGAAGCCGATTTCTACGCCTCTCGCAACCCACCCGCCCTGCCCAGGAACGGTCCGTTCCAGACCGTCCGCGAACTCCTCATGGTCCGGGGCGTCACCCCTGCCCGGTTCACTTCCGAACCCTCCCGCCCCGCCTGGGATGCCTGGCTCGGTGTCCACGCCGCCGCCGCCAACCTCACCGCCTCCGGCGAGGAACGCGTCAATCTCAAGTCTGCCGACGAACGTTCCCTCTCCAACGTCCGCGGATTCTCCCCCGAAATCGCCCGCGCCATCATCGCCCGCCGTTCCCAGAACGAGTTCCAATCCCTCCTCGATCTCCTCGAAGTCTCCCCTGCCGCCCCTGCCGGTTCCCCAGCCCTCCCCGGTCAACCCCGCGGATCCAATCCCTCCGGTCAACGCCTCATCTCCCAGGACCTCCTCCACGACGTCGCCGACCTCCTCACCGTCGGTGACAACGATTCATCTGCCGGTCGCATCAACATCAACTCCGCCCCCGCCGAAGTCCTCGCCTGTCTCGATGGAATCGATCTTTCCCTCGCCCAGGCCCTCGTCGCCCATCGCCAAAGCATCGGCGGTTTCCCCCATGCCATCGCCCTGCTCCGCGCCCCCGGCATGGATCTCAACAAACTCCGCCCCATCCTCCCCCGAGTCACCGCCAATACCGACACTTGGCGCATCCGCGCCGAAGGCCTCCTCCCCGATCGCGATACCCGCGCCCGGATCGAAGTCGTCGTCCGGATCGAATCGTCCTCCATCATCACCCTCTCCTATCGCGAAGACGCCCTCTGATCATGTCCAACCCCTTCGCCGCTTCTCCCGGCTTCGCCGAACTTCAAGACGACACCCTTCAGGTGCATCGCGATGGTTCCACCCTCACCTTCCCATGGCCTTTCGATGCCTCGCGCCCCCCTGATCCCTCCCATCTCCAGGCCCTCGTCAAGGCCCTCCAACCCCTCGCCACCCGCAAGCCCTGGCAGCCCCGCCCCCTCCTCTGGTGCGCTCTCCCCATCCGCGGTGTCGCCCTCCGACACCTCCCCATTCCCGCTCAGGCTGGCCCCGAACGACATCGCCTCCTCCAACTACAGATCGAGGCCGCCCTTCCCCTCCCTCCCGATCAACTCATCTGGAATACCCTCGAATCCCCGACCCCTTCGTCCCCTTCCCTCCCCAACTCACTCGAGTCCGTCAACATCGTCGCCCTCCGACGCTCCGCCATCGAACCCCTCGCCCGCGCCTTGGCCGATGCCGGATTCGTCCCCGTCTTCACCCTCGCCTGTCTCGTCCGCGATCCGACCCAACTCCCCGCCTTCTCCGGCACCCGACTCGACGTCGGCCCACGTGCCATCGAACGCTCCGATTGGATCAATGGCTCCCTCGACCGGATCCGCTGGATTCCCTCCGACGCCTCGTCCTGGTTCGCAAACCCGTCGCCGTCCGGCCTCATCGAGTGGTCCGGGCCCCTCGCCGATCAACTCCGGGAGTCGCCCCCGTCCCTCCCCCTTTCGCTCAGCGCCCCTCCTCCTCTCGATACCACCGACCAACTGCTCTCGGTCTCCGCCGGATTCCCTCCGGAGCTCAATCCCGATCGGATCCGTCTCCGCCCCCAGCCCAGTCCCTCCGCCACGCAGCTCTCACCGGCCATCCTGGGTCTTCGTTCCCTGATGTCCTCTCCCGGTGCCTCCCCACCCCTGCGACTGACCCTCGACGATTCCCCGGTCCAGGAACCGGCCACCCGCCCGACGTCGAGTTCTTCCCGCACCTGGCTCCTGCGCGTCGCCGTCCTTGCGCTCGCTCTCCTCGCCTTCCCCTACGCCGAGGCCTTCATCACCCGTCCCCTCCTTCGCAAGCGCCTGGCCGCCCTCCAACTGGACCGCGACCGCCTCGGCGAAATCGATCGTCGCCTCGAATTCGTCCAGCACATCGCCGACAATCAACCCCCGTACTTCGACGCCACCTTCGTCATCGCCAACGCCGCACCCCAGGGCACCCGCATCGATTCCCTCTCCATGAACCGGCGCGGCGAAGTCACCTTCTCCGGTGCCGTCCAGTCACCCCAACAGGTCGGCAACCTCCGCACCCAATTGATCGATTCAAAGTTCTTCTCCCGCGTCGTCGTGGAGGAACAAACCCAGCCGCAACCCGGCAACCCCCGCACCACCTTCCGCCTCACCGCCCAGTGGAAGGCCGCCGCCGATCGCGAATCCCTCCAGCTCGGCCCCGACCTGACCAAACCCCCGAGCGCCCCCACTAACGGCGTCCCAGCCCCGGCCGTCCCGGGCTCCAAACCATGAAATCCCTCTCCTCCTCCGAACGCCGTACCCTCCGCCTCGGATCCATCGCCCTCGCCCTCTATCTCGTCGCGTTCTTCGGCGTCAAATGGGCACGCGCCGCCAACGCCATCCGCACGGATCACCTCCAACTCTCCCGAACCGCCACTTCCCTCAAGGCCGAAGTCGAACGGTACCAAATCCGCGCCGAACGACTCGGCCGCCTCATGAACCGCCTTCAGATCGATCCCAGCACCCTCCGAACCAATACCGTCGTCGGCGAAACCAGCGCCGCCCTCCAGAAGGCCGCCCAGGCCCAGGGCCTTCAGGTCGGCTCGATCCGCGAGTCCCCCTCCCGCTCCACCGAACGCGAACTCGGCTCCATCCAGTTCGACGCCACCGGCCCCACGCAGGCCGTCCTCGCCTTCCTCGCCCGACTCGATTCCCTCGGCGTGCCGGTCGTCATCGATTCAATCCAGTGCTCCGGCAATCCCCGCGGCCCCGGTCAACTCAAAATCCAGCTTCAGGTCATCATCCTCGACTTAGACCAGTGGAAACCCAAGGAGCCCACCCGTGCCTGACCGTCTGAACTCTCTCCTCCGCATCGGTTGCATCCTGCTCCTCGCAGGCCTGCTCACGCGGATCGTCCTCCTCACCCTCCGACCCAACCCGCTCGCCCACGTCCGCGTCCCCGCCCTGCCCACCCTCGACACCCCCGCCCCCACCGCCAAACCTGCCTCCGCTCCCATGCCCCCGCCCCAAGGCACCAACTCTCTGCCCGCGGGCACCAACCTCCCACCGGCGGGAACCAACCTCCCACCGGCGGGAACCAACTTCCCTCCCTCCGCCACCAACTTTCCCGCACCGGGAACCAACTTCCCTCCCCGTTCCTCCAACTCCGCACCCGTCACCCATTCCCCGCTCCCCACCTCTCCACCTCGGCCACCCATGATGATGGGGGGCATGCCGGGCACGGCCGGCATGCCTGGGCGCCCACCCGCTCCCCTTTCTCCCGTCGCCCAGGCCCGTCTCAACAAGATCATCCAGAGCGAACTCCTCGGCCCCGCACCGCGTCCCCTCCCCATGGCCCTGCTCGGCATCGCCGGCACCAACGCCTTCATCCGCACCCCCCAGGGCATGGCCGGCATGCTCGGCGAAGGCGGTGAACTCGGGGGCATCAAACTCCTCCGCATCGGCATCAACCGGGTGCTCGTCGACGAAGGCGGCACCAACCGGGAACTCACGATCTTCGAGGGCTCCGGTGGCCCAAGCCTCCTGCCCCAATAACCCCCGTCCCCGCGTGTCCTCCATCTCTCTCCATCCCATGCGCCCGATCCTCCTCGCCATCGCAGTCTTCGCCATCGGCCTCACCCGACTCCTCGCCCAGGCGCCCCCCGCCCCACCGACCAACCCCTCCCCGCCCGCTGGCACCAATGCCATCCAGCTCAGCTTTCAAGGCGCCAATATCGACATGATCGTCCAGTGGCTCTCACAGACCACCGGCAAATCCGTCCTCAAACATCCACAGGTCCAGTGCCAGCTCACCATCGTCGGCGCCGGTAAAATCTCTCAACGCGATGCCATCAACCTCGTCTATCGCGCGCTCTCCCTCGAAGGCTTCTCCGCCATCGAATCCGCCAACTCGATCCTCATCGTCCCCGAAGGTCGCGAGCCAAAGATGGAACCCGAACTTGTCGATCCCGGGGTCGGCACCGTCCCTGCAGGTCGCCAACGCCTCGTCAAGATCTTCGACCTCCGCCACACCACCGCCTCCGATGTCCGCGACAAGCTCAAACCCATCCTTTCCGACAAGGCCACCATCGACATCAATGACCGCGGCAACCAACTCATCATCACCGATTATAACCAGGGGTTGAATCTCGCCAACGACCTCATCCAGGCCCTCGATACCGATCGCGCCGGCGATCGAACCGTCCGCGTCATCCAGGTCCGGCACGTCAATGCCCAGGACCTCTCCAAGGAACTCACCCCCCTCTACCAGAAACTCGGATCCAAGGGCTCCGATTCCGTCGAGGTCACCGCCAACGAACGATCCAACAGCCTCATCATCCTCTCCAGCGAAGCCAACTTCACCGCCGTCGAACGGATCGTCCGGACCCTCGATACCGATGATGCCCAGGAAAAGGCGTTCCACGCTTTCCCCCTCCAGAATGCCGATGCCGAGGACGTCGCCAAACAGATCAAGGATCTCAGCTCCGGCCAGGAAAGTGCCAACCGTTACCCTTTCTATGTCTTTGGCGAATCCTCCAACTCCAGCCGGACCTCCAAAAAGATCAATGTCGTCGCCGATCGCCGCCGGAACATCGTCGTCGTCCAGGCTCCTCCTTCCCAACTTCCCGGCCTCAAGAAGATGATCGAGTTCCTCGACGAACCCGTCGAAGGCGAATCCCTCACCCCTCGAATCTTCGCCCTCAAATACGTCAGCGCCGTCGATGTCGAAGACGTCCTTAACGAACTCTTCCTTAAGAAATCCCAGCAGCAACGCCCTTACTATTTCTACGACGAACAACCTCCCGAGGTCGCCGATCGCAATGTCGGCCGTCTTTACGGCAAGGTCCGCATCACCAGCGAACCCTACTCCAACAGCATCATCATTACCGCCAATTCCAAGGAGGGCCTCGCCGCGGTCGAGGAAGTCCTTAAACGACTCGATGCCCCCTCCCAAGCCGGCGAAAGCACGCTCCGCATCATCCTCAAATTCGCCAAGGCCCCCACCGTCGCCAACAGCCTCAATGTCCTGTTCGCAAAGAACGGATCTCCGCCCCTCCGCCCCAACAATCCAGGGCAACCCCAGAATCAACCCCAACCCAACTTCAATCAGAATCAGGGCGACCCCGCCCCCGACCGTTCCTTCGAACTCGAACGCGAAAATCAGGAGGAAGCCTACTTCCCCTGGCTCGGCGGTGCCCCGGACAATACCCGCGGCTCCGATTCCCGCAGCGGTCTCCGCCAGGTCAGCGACCTCGTCGGTCGCGTCCGCGTCGTCTCCGACAACCGCAGCAACTCCCTCCTCCTCTCCGCCAATGTCCATCTCCTCCCCCAGATCCTCCGCCTGGTCGAGGATCTCGATGTCCCCACCCCCCAGGTCATGATCGAGGCCCGCATCGTCGAGGTCGCCTCCAACTTCCTCGACCGGCTCGGCGTTCGTTGGTCACCCGATGGCTCACGCGTGTTCACCCCGGAGGACTACGACAACTCACTCCTCATCGGCACCAAGGGCCAATACACCAAGAGCTTCGGCGGCCTCACCACCGCCAATACTCCCGGCGGCGGCTCCGTCGCCCAAGCCCTCGCCTCCCTCCAGTCCGGCGTGGTCGACAGCCGCATCGGCATGGACTTCCTCATTCAGTTCCTCCGACAGAACGTCGGAGCCACCGTCCTCGCTGAACCCAAGATCACCGTAGGCGACAACGAAACCGCCAAACTCTTCGTCGGTTCCCAGGTCCCCTTCATCAAGGACAGCCAGAACACCCAGGTCGGTTCCCTCAACCAGACCTTCTCCTACAAGGACGTCGGCGTGATCCTCGAAGTCGTCCCCCGCCTCAATTCAAACGGCGACGTCAACCTCCAGATCCGCGCCGAATCCTCCTCCATCCAGCCCGGCCAAACGCTCTTCGGCGGTGCCATCCTCGATACCCGCAACTTCAAGACCCACCTCAACGCCCGCAGTGGCCAAACCCATGTCATCGGTGGCATCATCCAAAAACAGGCGTCCGAAAACATCCGCAAGGTCCCCGGCCTGGGCAACATCCCCGGCCTCGGTTGGGCCTTCAAAAAGAAGGACAAATCCATCCGCGAAGTCGAACTCCTGGTCTTCCTCAAACCCACCGTCATCCGTACCCCGGAGGAAGCCCAGGCCATGCTCGACGACATCAGCACCCGCATGCCTCTCATCGACAAATGGAACCGCGAAAATCCCCGCACTCCCGCCGAAGCCTCCAGCACCAACACGCCCCCGGTCGCCCCCGGCACCCCTCGAAAAACCGTCCCCCCGTCAAAGCCCTGAAGCGGAACCATCTGCCGGGGAGGAATGGGACGGGGCGGAGGGGCGCTTCAAGTCGGTGCCTACGGCTAGGCGACGCGGTAACGAGGACCATTCCAATCGGGCCGGGAACGCGCCTGGGCCCTCGTTCGTTCGAATGAACAAGCTCGTTGGAGAGGCTGCGGGAATGACTCACCCTCAGGCATGGCCAGCTTGGATTG
>JBDNHZ010000032.1:0-20109 GCA_041688515.1 Verrucomicrobiota bacterium | reverse complement strand
GCGTCCGCCGGAAAATCTTCTGCCACCAGGATTGCCGAGGCGGCGCTTTGCCGGGCCCGTTGGTAGTAGGACTCGTTTTCGGCAAAGGTCAGGTCCCCAGGTTTTGCCGAATCGGCGGGAGCAAAGCCCGAGAGCGGAAGGTCCGGGTCTCCAATGACCACGGCTCCGATACGTTCGGCGATCTGGCCGGTGGTGTACGTGTGCATGGGTGACAAGGGGAGAGGTTAGGTGCCGCGTTCGTTGATGATGAGATTGCCCGACCCGAGGACAATCACCCGGGGTTGCCACCCGGGGGCCAAGAGCGAATCGACTTCGGTATACGACATGATGGTGATGCGATCCCCCGGCTTGCCGAGATGGGCGACGGCACCGTTGAGTTCGATGGCACCCGAGCCTCGTGGACCCCGGATGACGTAGGTTTCCCAGCGGGCTCCATTGGCCATGTTGCTGCACAGGATCCGCTCGAAGGGGAACAGGCCCGCCTGCTCGATCAGATCTTCGGCGATAGTGAGTGAGCCCTCGTAGTCAACGCTTGCGGCGGTGACGGTGGCCCGATGGATCTTCGATTTAAGCAGATGAACCAGCATATGGAGAAACGCGGTGACGCCGACAGAGACTCGTCCGGCAGGGGAAAACCTGCCCGCGTCGCAAGGGGGTGGCCCCACAAGACCGGCGAATTATAGGCAGATGGCCACGGGGCACAACCCCGCAGTCTGGTCAGCCCTTCAATCCCTGCCGCGCAAGGACCGCAGCGCCGGTGATCCCCGCCTCGTCCCCGAGCCGGCTGGCGATGATCCGGATCCCATCGTCGGTACCGGTCATGGCGTAGTCACGCGCGGTTGCCTCAATGATGGCGAGCATCACGTCCTGGAGGGCGTCCATCACTCCGCCGCCGAGAACGATGACTTCGGGATTGAGGAAGTTGATGATGTTGGCGGTGGCGATCCCGATGTATTCGGCGGCCTCGCCGATCACCTTCTCAACCAGTTTGTCGCCCTTGCGCAGCGCCTTGCGGAGATCGCCGGACTTGAGGTCCGCAATCGCCTGGCCCGGCCCCAGCATCTCGCTCAACTGCGACTTGGCACCGTCGCGAATGGCCTCGCTCAGTTTGCGGAAGATGGCCGTGCGACTGGCCAGGGCCTCGAAGCACCCCCGATTCCCGCAACCACACTTGGGTCCTCCGACTTCCAGAACCATGTGCCCGATCTCACCAGCGGTCCGGTTGAATCCACCGTGCAGACGGCCGTTGAGAATGATGCCGGCACCGATGCCGGTCCCGACGAAGATACCCACCAACTGCTGCGGCTTGCTTTCCAGTTCGACCGCGTGGACGCCGAGGGTGCAGATGTTGCCGTCGTTCTCCGCGAACACCGGCACCCCCAGTCGCTTCTCGAGGTCCCGCTTCAAAGGGGAGTCCTTCCATCGCAGGTTGGGTGCGAAGAGGACGACCCCGGACTCCGGATTGACGGCGCCAGGAGCGCCAATGCCGATGGCGCGGACCTGCTTCAGGGAGATGTCGGCTTCGTCGACGGCGTCACGGATGCAGCGATCGATGCGCTCGACCACGGCGTCGTAGCCGCGCTCAGCCTTGGTGCTGAGTTTGGCGGTGGCGATCCGCTTGAGCTGGGGCGTGAAGACGCCGGAGAGGATCTTGGTGCCGCCGAGATCGACGCCGACCATAAGATCCTGTCGTGGAGTTCCCTCAGGCATGATGACTCATCGTCTGCGGAAGTCGGTAATCGGCAAGAAAAACTCCGGGGCTCAATCCCCGTTGGGAAAGCTCCCGAGGACCTTCACGAAGCTGCAATGCTGCCCCAGAAGCGCGATGGCTTTGGCCAGCTTCCCGCTTTCCGCATGGCCGTCGCAATCGACGAAGAAGAAGTATTCCCACGCCTTCCGTTTGGAAGGCCGTGACTCGATCTTGGTCATGTTGATCCGGAAGCGACGGAAGGGCGCGAGCGCCTTGTACAGAGCGCCGACTTCATCCCGGATGCTGAACATCAGGCTGGTGCGATCGGTGTCGCCTGGCGGCGGCACCTGCCTGCCCAGAATGAGGAAGCGCGTGGAGTTGGCGGCGTTGTCCTGGACATCCCGTTCCAGAATGGGGACCGCGTAGGTCTCCGCCGCCAGCTCGCCGCACAGGGCGGCTGACCGACGGTCCTTCGCCGCAAGCTCGGCGGACCGCGCATTCGAGGCGGTCTCACACAGTTCGGCGTGCGGAAAATGCCGCTGAATCCACCCGCGACATTGCGCGAGCGTCTGAGGGTGGACGTGGAGTTTGACGATGTCCTCGCGTCGGGTTGCGCGGCTTGCCAGGCAATGGGAGATACGCAGGACGACCTGTGCGACGATCTTCAGGTCGCTGTCGACGAACATGTCCAGCGTGTGGGTCACCACACCTTCCGTGCTGTTCTCCACCGGGACCACGCCGTAATCGGCACGGTGCTTGGAGACTTCATGGAAGACGTCGGCAATGGTGCGCTGCGGCGAGTAGCGGAGGCTGGAGCCGAAGCGCTTGATGGCCGCCTGATGGGTGAAGGTGGCCTCGGGTCCGAGGTAGGCGATCGAGAGGTTCTTCTCGAGCGACAGCGCCGACGACATGATCTCGCGATAGATCGCGCGGAGCCCGTCATTCATGATCGGGCCGTCGTTGAGCTTGCACACCTTCTGCAGGACGGCGCGCTCCCGGTGCGGCGCATAAATCTCCTGTCCTTGCTTCTGTTTGATCGCACCGATCCCAAGCACGTGGCGCGTGCGCTCGTTGAGGAGTTCCACAATCCTCGCGTCGATTTCATCGATGGACTGGCGATGCTCTGGAAGCGTCATGACGTGGCGGGATGGAACCATGAATGGAGTGCGGGTGGAACGATGGAAAATTGCCATGCCCCCGCTGAAGCACGGATTGCGTCCGTGCGGAAGCGGACGCGCCACGACTGCGCGCATCGAGAAAAGCGGCTTTCATGCGTCGCTTCTGCAAAGACGGATTGACCTTTGCAGGCGTCCGGGCAAACTCACGAAAACTTCCCCCCAGGGCACACACTTATACGAGCCCCTGCGAGCAGCGGGGTGCAGGTTGCGATAGGACGCGCAGTGCCACCCAAAACAGATTTTCCACTCATGCCCCTTAGGCATCGAAGGGAGGTGAGATTTAATGGCAGCAAAGAAGAAAGTAGTCGCCAAGCCCGCCGCCGCTAAACCGGCAGCCAAGAAACCCGCCGCTAAACCGGCAGCCAAGCCCGTGGCCAAGCCCGCAGCGAAAGCTGTGGTCAAACCCGCGGCGAAAGCCGCAGCCAAGCCGGCCGCCAAGAAGTCGACGAAGAAGTAGTCTCGTCTGACCACCCCGAGGCGGAGAGCCCTTGCCAAAAGCACGGGTTCTCCGCCTTGGCCTTGTCCAGAGGTCCCCTTCCTCAGGAACAGCCATTCCTCCGCAGGGATCCCTCCACCAACCCCCCGTCCGTCAGGATGCGGGCCCGAAGCCCTCCTCTTCCCCGGAGGAATTCTTCCACACCGGCCGTCACCACCTGATCCATCCAATAGCAGGGTCGACACTCTTCCACTCCTTCAAATCCGATCCCCTGGATCTCAAATCGGCGACCGATCCATTGCCCGAGATCCACCCCGCGCGTGACGACGTTGCGGCGGTAAACCGAGCGATCGCACACGATCCCGAAGACGGAGCAGACCGCCTCATGGACTTCGGCTGCAAAGAAGGTGATCTGACCCTTGAAATCGGGACGGTGCCCGAAGAACCGGTCGCCACGAATCCCCTGTCCCGCCACACACTCCAGGATCGAGACCCGCTCCATGAGATGCACTCCTGGCTCCAGGCCATGATGTCCGACGAAGTTGTGCGCGGCGGACCGGTACAGCGCCACCGTGCACGCGGCAGGGGAGACGGGAGCAGGGTTCATCCTGGAAGGCCTCGCTTCTCAGCGTCGACGCAGCACGGCGACGTACGCGCCATCCACCCGGTCATGGACCGGATCCAGATGGCGCTGTCGCACCAATTCAAACGCGCGATCCGCACCCGAGAAGGCCGCAGTCACGGCTTCGTTCTCCTCGGACTCCAGACTGCACGTGGAGTAGACCAGCACTCCGCCGGGCCGCACGTAAGTCGCCACCCGCTCCAGGAGCCGGCACTGGGTTTCTGCCAGGCGCCCGATTTCCTCGGCGCGGATCCGCCAGCGCAATTCAAGCCGCCGTCGCAGGACGCCGGTGTTTGAGCAGGGTGCATCCAGCAGCACGCGATCGAACGACCCGGGCTGGCCGGGCGATGCGGGAGGGCTGACGGCTTCCACGCAGGTGACGCCGAGACGGGTGCAGTTCTCGGCAACCAATCGAAGCCGGCTGGAACTGTTGTCGTGGGCGATCACCCGACCCTGATTGCAGAGCAGTTGGGCGATGTGGGTGGTCTTGCCGCCGGGAGCGGCGCAGAAATCCAGGACCGCATCGCCCGGCTGCGGATCCAGCTCGCGCACCGCGAGCAGAGTGCTTGGGTCCTGCACATAGAATCCGCCCTCGATGAAGGATCCCAACCCCGCCAGCGGCGGGTGCGATTGGAGATGGAAGGCGTGGCCTGCGGCGATCCAGTCGTGGTCCACCGCAACGCCGACGACGCCTTCGGTCTTCCAACGCTCCTGCAGTTGTTCCGGCGTCGTGCGCAGCGTGTTCACCCGGACAAAGGTCGGGGGCGGCGAGTTGTCCCATTCGAGCATCTTCCGGAGACCCACCTTTCCGAATCGTCCCCGCCATCGGTCCACCAGCCAGGCGGGGTGGGACCAGGCAACGGCTGGGTCCGCCTCCTTCAATTGCTCGATCTCCTGTCGCAGGCTCTGCCGGTCCCGGTCGCATCCGCGAAGCACCGCATTCACGAACCCGCTCTGCTGCGGAAACCCAGCCTCCCGGGCCAGCTCAACCGTCTCATGGACGGCTGCATGGGCGGGGACGCGATCGAGGAAGAACAGCTGATACAGGCCGAGCCGCAGCAGGTCATGCAGGGCGGGCTTTTGCGGGCGTCCAGCGGTCCGGCGGTGGATGATCCAGTCCAGCGTCGAGCGCTGCCGCATCACCCCGTAAACCAGCTCCTGCGCCAGCCTCCGATCGGTCGCGGTCAGGGAAAGGAATCCGGGATCGGATTCCATGCGATGCTCCACGAAGTCTCCCGGAGCGCCCGCACGCTGAAGGGCGCGGAAGGCAATTTGTCTTGGTCTGGCAACGTCCACGCGCCCATACTGTCTACGAATCGACAATCGACCAGCTCGCAGTTCCCGCCCAAACTGGGTCGGGCACGGTAGCAATTCGCCCGAGCTGGTCGGCGGTTGATTCGAGAGCGCACGAAGATGAAAGACGAACTCGATAAATTGGTCGCCAGCGGAAAGATCCAGCCCAAACACGTCGAGCCCCTTCTCAATCTCGTGCAGGCCGGCTTCTGCCAGCACAAGAGCTGGGGCTTCGGCCGGATCACTGCACTGGATGGGGCTCTGGGCCGACTCAACGTCGATTTCAATGCCAAGGCGGGTCATACGCTGGATCTGGCCTTCGCGGCGGAATCGCTCAAGGCGATCAACCGGGAACACATCCTGGTCCGCAAACACATGGACCTCGACGGCCTCAAGCGTGAGGCCGCACTTCACCATCTCGACGTCGTGAAGTTGGTCCTCCGTTCGATGAACGGCCGCGCGACCGTGGACCAGGTTCAGGTCGTTCTCGCCGACGTGGTGACCTCCGACTGGAAGAAATGGTGGGAGGTCGCCCGCTCCGAGATGAAGCGGGATGGTCACTTCACGGTGCCCCTCAAGAAGACCGAGCCCA
Source organism: Verrucomicrobiota bacterium (assembly GCA_041688515.1). Classification (GTDB taxonomy): domain Bacteria; phylum Verrucomicrobiota; class Verrucomicrobiia; order Limisphaerales; family UBA9464; genus UBA6176. The sequence continues at coordinate 14,298 of JBDNHZ010000032.1, read as the reverse complement.
TCCTGTATCAAGAGGAGGAGATCGCCCTGGGCGATCGGTTGACTGCCGAACTCCGCGCAGCCAAGGGCCTCAAGGCCAAGATCGCGGTGGCGGCCGAGGTGCTGAAGTGCGCCGAGGATATCCGAGGTCACGATGTCAGCTCGGAGGCGGTCAACCTGCTGGCCGCAGACATTCAGTCCCACGTCCAGACCATGCCTTCGCTGACCTTGGAGGGCATCTTCATGCGGGATGATCTCCGTCAGTCCGGCAGCATGAACGTTCCCGAGGGCCAACTGACCGCCCGGGACATCTTCGTTCCGCTCAGTCAGGAAACCCCGATGGAACGCCTGCTGGAAAAGCTGGTCGCGTTCTTTGAGGAATTGCCGGCCGTCAAGCATCGGCGGGCGTTGGAAGCGTTCCGCGATGTGGTTCCCGATTGGGGTGCCCAGTTGGTTCTGATCATCAACCGGGTTACGGCCAAGCTGGCCAGCGAATGCGCCCGCCTCCTGATGGTCGAGGGTCGCGGACAGTTGCTTCGGGACACCCTCGCCCGGCTCGTCAGCCAGCATGCCGCCTCCAGTGAGCTGCTCCTCTGGCTCGGCAAGGAACGGAGTGATCACTTCGCTGACATCCTCGGACCCGAAGTGTTTCGGGCCATGATCACCGCGATGGAGCGCGATGCCTTCAACGAGAAGAAGACCAGCCGGCTCCACGACCTGGTTCTCGAAGACATGCAGCTTCTGCCCGAACTCATCGAGGCCGCGGACGTCGATATCATCAAGGATCTGGTGCGTTCGCTTCAGCTTTCGCCGGCCTTCGACGACATGGACAAGCGCTCGCTCCTCGGTCGCATCGTGAAGGTTTATCCGCAGATCCAATCCATGATCAGCGGAGAACAGGCCAAGGATGACAAAACCTTCCTTGTCAGCTGGGCCAGCCTCGAACGTCGCAAGGGCGAGTACGATGAACTCGTGAACAAGGCGATTCCCGCCAACGTGAAGGACATCGCCATAGCCAAGAGCTACGGCGACCTCCGCGAAAACCATGAGTTCAAGGCGGCCAAGGAAATGCAGAAGGTCCTGCACCGCCGGAAACACGAGCTCGAACTCCAGCTCGCCCGCGCCCGCGGTACCGACTTCGCCAATCCCAAGGTGGATGCCGTGGCGCCGGGAACTCGGGTCGCCTTTACCGACCTCGAGACCAACCGTCAGGAGACGGTGGAGATCTTCGGTGCCTGGGACGGCGATCCCGACCATAACCTCCTCAGTTACCTGTCGCCTCTGGCCCAGGCCCTGATGAACAAGGCTCCTGGCCAAGAAGCCGAGCTGATGGGCGACAATCGTCGTCGTCTCCGCGTGGACAGCGTTGCTGCGGGCAACACCGCCCTCGTGATTCCGGCCTCCTGAAGCGCAACGGCCCGAATGCCGGTGGAGAATCGAGGCCGGGGGATGAATCCCCGGCCTTTTTCGCGTCCGGCGGGGAGATGCGGACAGCCCGCCGTGACTGCATCGCAACGGCTCACCCGGCTTGGATCCGGGCAACGACGCTCGAAGCAATCTCCTCCGGTGTGCGGCGAATGTCCTCCGCCCAGGCGTCGGAGGGCGTCTCCAAGGTGGCCAGTTGGCTGTCGAGCAGCGTGACGGGCATGTAGTGACCGACACGACCCTTCATCCGCTCGGCGATGACCTCCCGAGGGCCGGTCAGATGGACGAATCGAACCCAGGGTTCGCTGCGCAGGAGCAGGTCCCGGTACGACTCCTTGAGGGCGGAACAGGCGACCACCGCGCCGCGCCCCAGAGCGTGGTTCGCGCGCATGAAACCGGCAATGGCCAGAAGCCAGGGGCGCCGGTCGTCGTCGTTCAGGGGCGAGCCCGCACGCATCTTGGCGACGTTGGCTGCCGGGTGGAAATCGTCCCCGTCCCGGAACTCAAAGCCCAGTTGCCCGGCAATCAGGCGGCCGACCGTGGATTTCCCGCAGCCGGAAACGCCCATGACGATGATGATCATGGGCCCCAGCGTAACCACGGGATGGAGCGGAGTGAAGCCGGGCCTTGGGGTGCGGGGGATTGCGCTGTCCCCTGCTCTTGGGCAATTTTCGCCCGAATGGCGAGACTTCAGGTCTTGCACCGGACGCGATACACCTACGCGGCGCCGGTGCGCGAAAGCTTCAACGAGGTGCGGCTTCAGCCGGTCTCCAACGAGCACCAGCGGTGCGATTCCTTCGTGCTGAAGGTGATCCCGGCAGTGCACCTCCGGCACTACGAGGACTTCTACGCGAACTGTGTCCATCACTTCGAGATTGCCCAACCGCACAGCAGCCTGCTGGTCGAGTCCCTGAGCTTGGTCGTCACCAGTCAGGCCAATTGGCTGGATCCCATGGCGGAGCCGTTCCCGTTGTCCCGCATCCACGAGTGCGTGCGCCTGGAGCGCTGCTTTGAGTACCTGCAATCGAGTCAGTACGTGGAGTTGGATCCCGTCGTCTGGCGGGTGGCCATCGATGCCTAGGCGGGTTGCACCGACACCTGGCAGGCGGCGCAGGCCCTGATGCGCTGGGTTCATTCCCAGTTCATCTACGCTCCCAAGGCGACCACCGCCTACACCCGCATGGCAGAGGCCCTCGAGCGGCGCACTGGAGTCTGCCAGGACTACGCCCATGTGCTGATCGGGCTGTGCCGTTCGCTCCAGATCCCGGCCTTGTACGTCTCGGGCTATCTGTGCACGCCGGGTGCTGACGCCTCTCACGCCTGGGTGGAGGTGTTCATTCCCGATGTGGGCTGGAGGGCGTTGGATCCCACCCACAATTTACAACCCGACGAGAACTACGTGAAGATCGCGGTCGGGCGTGACTACGCCGATGTCACTCCCACCCGGGGGCATTACAAGGGCACCCAGCAAAGATCGATCGAAGTCGAAGTGCAGATTGCGCCGGTGGAGGGGTAAGGGGCTTCGACGGTCGCTTCCGGCAGCTCACCCCTCCCAATGCGGTAATGGAACGGGGGAATGGGAGGCCCGCCCGTCCTTTCCAGGGCAATCCTCCCGTCGTTCTCCCGCCTTGCTACGGCTGATGCGAAACCTCAGAGGAACCGCCCTCTGCCGGTTGCACCGTCACCGCGAGGACGGCTTCGGGCTCGGGGACCGCTTCCCCCATCACCGACGGATCCACCGTCTCGACCGGGAGCTCCTGCTGGGCCGGCTCGGCCGGGGCCGTGGTCAGGTGGTTGTCGACGGTCAACAGGGACTCCGGTCGCAGGACCGGAATGCGTCGGAGTTCATCCGCGGCGGGAAGCCCGGCGAGGCCCGCGAGTCCGAAGTACTCCAGGAAGGCGGGTCCGGTAGAGAACTGCATCGGACGTCCGATGACCTCGGCGCGACCGGCTTCGACCACCAGGCTGCGCTCCTTCAGGGTTCCCATCACGCCGTCAACGGCCACACCCCGGATCTGTTCGATCTCGGCCCGGGTAATCGGTTGGCGGTAGGCGATGATGGCGAGGGTTTCGAGTGCGGGTTGGGAGAGGCGAGAAGGGCGGGCCTTCACCCCCAGGAAGCTGCGCAGCCAGGGCGCGAACTCGGGTTGGGTGACGAACTGCCAGGAACCCGCCACGCACACCAACCGGTAGGAGCGCGCCGCTGTTTCATGGTCCTGCGCCAGTTGCTCCAGCGCGGCCGTGATCTGCTCGGTCGGCGTCTTCTTCAGGGCCTTCACCCCCTCCTCCGCCCCCTCTTCGTCCGCGGCCCGGGACAGGACGTCCCGCAATTCATGGGGCGAAAGCGGCTTTTGCGAGGTGAACAGCAGGACTTCGAGGATGGACTTCAGCTCCATGGTTCAGGCGGTCAGGGGATGTTCAGGGCCCGACCCCAGCGGGTTGGACTCCGACAGGGTGCCGGGCTCCGGAGGCCGGATCGGTTCAACGATGTCTGCGGGCGGGGAAAAAATGGGGGCGTCGGGAGCTCCGGCACCGAAGGACGTACCCTCCGGAGGGGCAGCGGCAGGGGGAACTGCCGGGGCAATCTCGATGTCGATCTCGCCGAACTGTTCGGACTGGATCGCAATCAGATGCTTCATCCGGATCAGCTCCAGCAGGGCGAGAAAGGTGACCACGACCTCGGCCCGGGAGCGCGCGGCGGCGAAAAGATCGCTGAACCGGATGCGGGGCTGGGTCATCGAAATCTGCCGGAGGTAATCGATCTTCTCGCTGACGGTGTACGGATCGGCGTAGATCTCGCGGACGTCCGTGCGCTCGTTGTAGTGTTTGAGGATTCCGGCGACGGCATTGACGAGGTCGAAGATCGACGCAGCCTCCCGACGGACGGGATCCAGGACGACGAGTTCAGGCCGACCCGGTCGGTGCTCGTAGATCGAATCCATCATCACCTCCCGCTCCTGAAGGCGGGCGGCGGCGTCCTTGAACTTCTTGTACTCGACCAGGCGCCGGATGAGCTCCCACCGGGGGTCCTCGTCGTCGTCCTCTTCTGCGGCGACCACGACCTGCTTGTCGACCGGGAGCAGTTCGCGACTTTTGATGTAGAGAAGGGTGGCCGCCATCACGACGAATTCACCGGCGATCTCGAGGTCGAGCTCGCTCATCTGGTTGATGTACGTGACAAACTCGGTGGCGATGCGCGTGAGGTTGACCTGATAAATGTCCACCTCCTGCTTCTTCACCAGGTGGAGAAGCAGGTCGAGCGGGCCTTCGAAGACCTCGAACTGGACGCGATATTCGGACATTTCCGGTGCACGCCGCAAACGCGGGGGGTGCGGGGTCAACCTACGGGAGCCTTGCGAGGGTTGGCAACGTCCGGCTGGGCATCTGCGGCTGGATCCAAGCGTTGGCGCTGGTAGCCTTCGGCGGTGAAGTTGATTTCCTGGAACGTGAATGGGCTTCGGGCAGTGCTGCGAAAGAACTTCCTGGAGTTCCTGGAGGCGGAGGCACCCGACATCCTGTGCCTCCAGGAGACCAAGGCCCGACCCGAGGATGTGGAGCAACTCTGGCCATCGGGTTACTCAACGTTCTGGAGCAGCGCCGAGCGTCGGGGCTATTCCGGCACCTGTATCTTCACCCGGCAACGCCCACTCCAAGTGACCACCGGCATTGGGAAACCCGAGCACGACAACGAAGGCCGGGTGGTCACCGCCGAGTTCAAGGACTTCCATCTTATCAACGTTTACGTCCCCAATTCCCAGCGTGAGCTGACCCGGCTGCCTTACCGGCAGGCATGGGACCGCGAGTTCCTGGCCTATCTCCGCGGGCTGGAACGCAGCAAACCCGTAATCTTCTGCGGCGACCTGAACGTGGCCCACACGGAGATCGATCTCACCCACCCCAAGGCCAACGCCCGGAATCATGGGTTCACCGCCGAAGAAAGGGCCGGCTTCGATGCCTTCGTCGAAGCCGGGTTTCTCGATTCCTTCCGTGAGTTCGAGAAGGGCGGCGGACACTACACCTGGTGGAGTCCGATGAACCGCGCCCGCGAGAGGAACGTGGGCTGGCGCATCGACTATTTCCTGATGTCTGCCGTCCTCCGCGCCCGTTTGCAGCGGGCCTTCATCCTGCCGGGCGTGGTCGGATCCGACCATTGCCCGGTGGGAATCGAGCTCGCTACTTCGGGAAGATCACCCGGGTCGGTGTGAGATTCTCCCCAAGTCCCGCATTCAATAGGACGTGCTCGAACGAGGCGTCCACCGGGACTCCCATGTGCCGCAACTGGCGGAGGGTGGATTGCCGGATCAACCACGCAGCGTACAGGGTCGGATCCCGGCGAGACCGGTTGAGCCACCGTCCCGCTGGCCAGGGGGACGGTCGGTGCTCCATCCGGCATACCTTCCGACAGGACGCCCAGCCGGGCCGTCAGGCGAAGTCGGAGAACTTCGGCAACCCTGGACGCCGCCGCCCGGACCACCGGATTCTCGCCGGCCATCAATGCCTCCAGTCGCCCAAGCTCGGCCTCAAAGACCGATGACTCGTACTCGATTGGCGACATCGGTGACGCCACATCACTTGGGGTCCGCTGGGAGCGTCGGATGATCTTGGGGGCAGGACGGGGGTTGTCCCCCATCCACGGTGCCGGTGCCCGTTCCGGACCTACTTCCGCGACGGTAACCACAGACTCCTCCACGTCACTCTCTCGCAGCCAGTACCACTCAACAACGCCGAGGGCGCCGACCAAAAGAAGGAGCGGGAGCAAGACTCGGCGAAGACGACCCGGTGATGCCGGAACGGACGACGCGGCGTTCATCAGTACTGTACGCTGAGGTTGGCGGTGGGGGGGGTGGCCGCGAGGCGGGTGATGGCGGGGGGCCGACCATTGGGTTCCACCAGATCGGGAATGCCCGTGGGCCGGAGGGTCAAACTGCTGCCGTTCCCGTAGACGTCGAGCAGGATGGGAACCGCATCGAAGACCAACTCTACCGCAGTGCCGTTCCTTTGCTGGTTCGGCCGGCCGATGGTTCCAACGCCCACGAAGAAGTCGGGATCGAGACACCGATTCGACAGGCGTTCGTGCGGAACCACCACCGTTGCGAAGCCCCGGGTTGCCAGCCCGGTTCGTGGCCAGTTGATCCCCTGGCAGCGGACGACGAGCTCGTAGGTCTCATCAGAGTCCTCCGGGAGGTGTTCGCCGTTGAGCACCGAACCACAGGCCTTGGCGAGGTGGTTCATCCCGATCGGACACGCCCAGTCCGGCTTGGTGGAATTCGCCGAGTAAGGAACGGTGTTCACGAGGTCAAGACCGAGCACGCCGTTGGTCCAGACGCGCAGGTTGAGCACGGTCCCATTGCGGATGGCGCGCATCGTAAACAGTTCGCGAACCAGAGGCTGGTGCGGATAGCGGACCGTGCGGTCCTTCCGGTAGTAGGTCTGCTCGACGACGGCGTTGACGGTGGGCTTTGGTGGCGGGGTCAACCATCCCCGGACCTTCGGCAGGGCCGACTGGATGCCATCGAATCCAAGCTTCACCGTGGCCTTGATGACTTCAGCGACAGGGATCCCCTTGACGGTGCTCTCCACCAGTTGAGCTCGGGCTGGCACGGTGCCCGCAAGGAGAGTGATCGTGCCACGAAGTAGAATCTGCTCGGTTCTGTTCTTCATGGTACCCGCTGCAACGCTGAAACAGGCAGAAGGTTACCCGTTACCTGAAGACGTATTCCGGGTAGAGCTGGCAGGACGCCGCCTGCCCCACCACACCCCGTCAGAACACTGGTTCCCGGCAGTCTGATTCGGGCTAGGGCTCGCTCTTTGCCGCCTCGAATACGCGCCTCAGTCGGTCGAGGACGTCAGGCGATTTTGCCGTTCGCCCGCCATTGACCAGCAGGACGAAGTTGTCGGCCACCACTTCTTCCGGGTGAATGATATAGCCGGTGTTGCTCCCGATCTGCTCGTGGTATCCGGTCACCTTCTCGATTGGGACAAGCCGAGGTCCGCTCGCATCTTCCAACACGAGATGACCGCCCTCCGCGGTGCGCTTCACCAGCAGCAGTTCCAGCGTGAGATAGGTAAAGAACTCGCCGCCCCGGCCGACGTCGTAGTTGGCGGCGGACGAGTAAAGCACGGGCACCGCATGCAATTTTTCCCCTCCCACTTCGACCGCGATCGCATGGGCATTGATGGGTGCATCCGGGTTGGTGATCCTCCGATCCAATAGAGCCACCGGGTGGATCACTTCGCCACAGGGCTCGAAGCCGATGACGGCATACAACCGGTCTCGCAGGGCTGGATTCGCCCGCGAGAGAATGTGAAAGAGTTCGTGGCTCAGGATCGCCCCGAGATTCGCGCCCGGACGTTCGACCGTGGACTCCGGCAGGACGATGGCATTGCCGCGGGTATAGGGAGCCCTGCCCTCTTCTCGCCCTGAAGTCTTGATGAGGCGGACCGTCTCGGGGAGCGGAGCTCCAAGGCGTTTCAGCCCAGGCCGGATCAACTCATAGGCCGCCTCGATCCGCTTGCGTTCGGCCGGACCCCATTCCAGAACGGAAGCGCCGACGTATTCCAGAAACTGCGTTTCGGTCACGATGCCGTTGGTCTTCATCCGCGCAGCGCGATCAAAGGGGCTGAGGCGGGCGACAAAGGCGTCGCGGGCCGTCAGGAGCGGACGGGCAGACTCGGGGGTGTCGAAGATCAACTGCTGCCCGAGGACCCGCGCGCAGAGAATCATCAACAGGGGGGTGGATCGCAGGAAACCAAGGATCCGCGCGGCGGTGGGCATGGTCATCCACCGTGGACCTCGGTCCAATCGGTTGGCAAGGCCGGGCGCATTCTGACATTGCCCCACCTGGGACCGCGGGCGTCCTCGCCCGCCTGTTCCCATCTCACGCCCAAGCGGCCGGGGAAGAACCCCTCACGCGGGACCTCTCCCGAGACCGCCCGGCGATTCGCTTCGACCACCGGGGGCAGTGCCAGGATGCGTCCGGCAAGGCCGGCCTCCCCGCTCCGGACTTCCACGGGTGCCCTTTGGCAGGCAGGCTCTCGACATGCGCGGAATCTTCCTTCTGGTGGCCCTGGCTTTGCTCGTCGGGTGCACTTCCTACCAGCCTTCCAGTCGGCTCTCGTCCTCCCTCGTCTTTCATGCGCCGTTCGATGGATCGACCGATGCGACGGTGGGCGGTGGGAATCGGCAGATCCAGACGGGTCCAGGCTGGGGTGCGCCGCGCCATTCGACTCCCGGATTGCCTCCGGAGAAGTCGGTCCTGCTGGCGCCCGGCGTCGGACGCTTCGGCGATGCCCTTCGGTTCGAGAAGAAGATCCCGCAATGGGTGGGTTATCGGGTCCCGGGCAATTTTCCCTACCGGACCAATGACTGGTCGGGAACCGTCAGCTTCTGGCTTCGGGTCACTCCGGATGAAGACCTTGAACCCGGTTATTGCGATGTCATCCAGGTGACTTCGAAGGCGTGGGATGATGCCTCGTTTTTCGTGGAGTTTACCAAGGACGAGATCCCTCGCGAGATGCGCCTCGGCGTGTACGCCGACAAGAACGTCTGGAATCCAAACAATCGCGACTGGGGAAAGATGCCGATGGAAGAGAAGCCTCTCGCCCGTGTCCTTCGTCCGCCTTTCGGTCGGGACCGCTGGACCCATGTCGTCTTTACCTGGGAACACTTCAACACCGGCCGTCCCGACGGCATTTGCCATCTCTACCTTGATGGTATTCCCGCCGGCGGGATTTCCCCCCGGCAACAGACGTTTCAGTGGGATCTGTCCCAGTCGGTGATGATGTTGGGTCTCGCCTATACCGGTTGGATGGATGACCTGGCGGTGTTCGATCGGAACCTGACTCCGGGTGAGGTGATCGCCCTCCACGCACTGAAGCGTGGGGTTTCGGAACTGCGGAGGTAGTGGTCCAGTCAGACTGAGTACGGTTCACGGTTCTGAAACAGATGAGATCTCTCGCGTTCACGGCATGAACCTCCTGCATCTCGCTCTTTCACCGCAGGGACGTCTCATGGCTGTCCCGGAAGGAGCTACGGATTGCGGGTTGGCGGCGGCGTTCGCGGAGGGGAACGCGCCCGGGCTGCTCGCCTTGGCAGCGCGACGCGACACGTCCACCTGGCCGGTGGAACTCTCGTTCTGGCGGGGGTTCGCCGAGTCCTGTCTCACGGCCCTCGCCCATTCTCCCATCGGCTCCGAGCCTTCGGCCATCGCCGCCGTGGAACCGCCGCCTGGCCTCATGGCGGAGTACACCCTGCGGATGCCGGCGATGCCCGGGGCGGAGTACGCCTCGCCCGAATTGCTGACCGCGATCTGGCGGGAAGTGGATGTGTTGGCAAGGAAGGAGGCAGTGGCTGCGGGCGGGCTGAAAGTGTGGTTGGGGCGGATCAATCCGGCGCTCCATCTGCTGGGTCGGGTCACCTTCCATCTGGCGGAGAACAAGCGTTCGCCAGCGACGCCCTTCGCCTTCATGGCGACGTTTACCCACCGGCTGTCGGCGGCAGATCAACCCGTGCATCTGCCCCTGGGCCGCGCCTTGCAGGAGTTCGCCGGTGCCGGGAGCCTGCCCGCCCTCCAGTCGCTGCTGGAACCGGTTCAGAAGGCCGCCGAACGATGTGACTGGGTGCGCGATCAACTGGAGAGCCGACGCCTCTTCCAGCCCCAGGCGTGGACGCCGGTGCAGGCGCACGCGTTTCTCCGCGGGATTCCGATCCTGGATGAGTCCGGCATCCTGACCCGCATTCCGGACTGGTGGAAAAGCCGACGAGCGACTCGTCCGCGAGTCACGGTGCGCGTCGGGGAACAGGCCGGGGCCGGGCTCGGGCTCGACACTCTCATGAAGTTCTCGGTGGAGCCAACGCTGGACGGGGAAGCCCTGACGGCCGCCGAATGGGAGTCCCTGATCCGCGGGCAGGCGGGGTTGGTTCCCCTCCGTGGACGGTGGGTGGAAGTGGATCCAGCGAAGCTTCAGGGTGTCCTCGCGCACTGGCGCCAGGCGCAGGCCGAGGCATCGAGGGACGGCGTGTCGTTTCTGGAGGCCATGCGTCTCCTCTCCGGCGTGAAGCTCGAAGCGAAGGGTTCGGAGGACGAAGAGGAATCCGGAGCCGACTGGAGCGAGGTGACCGCGGGGGGATGGTTGGCGGAGACCCTGGAGAAATTGCGGCAACCCGCATCGCTGGCCGGGCCCGAGCCTCATCCGAACCTCCACGCCCAGCTGCGGCCCTACCAGGAGGTGGGGGCGCAATGGCTCTGGCTCCTCCAGAGTCTGGGTCTGGGTGCGTGTCTTGCCGATGACATGGGACTCGGGAAAACCATCCAGGTAATTGCGGTCCTGCTCCGGATGAAGGAAGAAGCGGGACCCAAGGCGCGGAACCGGGATGGAAATGCGGTTCCGGACGCCCCGGCCTTGCTGGTGGCCCCGGCGTCCTTGCTGGCGAACTGGAAGGGCGAGATCCAGCGCTTCGCCCCCAGCCTGCGGATCGCTTTTGCGCATCCCTCGGAGTCGGCGGACGACGCCTGGCGTTCGGGGGAGACCGCGGCGGCATTCCTCGCGGACAAGGATCTGGTCGTCACGACCTATGGCCAGGCGGGCCGACTCGACTGGATGGCCAAGCGGACCTGGAAGCTGGTGGTCCTGGATGAAGCCCAGGCCATCAAGAATCCCGCCTCCCGCCAGACCCGCGCCATCAAGAGCCTCAAGGCCCACGCCCGCATTGCCCTCACCGGAACGCCGGTGGAGAACCGGCTTGGAGACCTGTGGTCGTTGTTCGACTTCCTGAATCCCGGATTGCTGGGCAAGGGCGCTGAGTTCGGCCGCTACATCAAGCGCCTGCAGGAAGCGGACAGGCCGGACTTCGGACCCCTTCGCCATCTCGTCCGGCCGTACCTCCTACGCCGTCTGAAGACCGACCGTCGGATCGTTCCGGACCTGCCCGATAAGACCGAGGTCACCGCCTGGTGTTCCCTCGCCAAACGACAGGCTGCACTCTACCAGCGCAGTGTGGATGAGTTGACCGAACGTCTGGACGAACTCGCCTCCGATGGCATCCAACGCCGGGGATTGGTGCTCGCCTTCCTGATGCGGCTGAAACAGATCTGCAATCATCCCGGGCACTGGCTCGGCGACGGCTCCTTCCAGCCGGAAGACAGCGGCAAATTCCTGCGCCTGACCGAGCTCGCCGAGGAGATTGGGTCGCGTCAGGAACGCGTGCTCGTCTTCACCCAATTCCGCGAGATGACCGCTCCGCTGGCCGCCCACCTTCGCGAGGTGTTTGGCCGTCCCGGCCTCATCCTCGACGGATCCACTCCGGTTGCCCAGCGACAGCAGTTGGTCGCCCTGTTCCAGCAGGACGATGGCCCTCCGTTTTTCGTCCTGTCGCTCAAGGCGGGGGGCACCGGACTCAATCTCACCGCGGCCAGCCACGTCATCCATTTCGATCGCTGGTGGAATCCGGCGGTGGAGAACCAGGCCACGGACCGTGCCTTCCGCCTTGGACAAAAGAGGAACGTCCTGGTGCACAAGTTCGCCTGCCGGGGAACCGTCGAGGAGAAAATCGATCAGCTCCTGACATCGAAACGGGAACTTGCCGATTCCGTGCTTGGCTCTGATGGCGGTCCGGAGAAGCTTCTCACCGACATGTCCAACGCGGAGATCCTCAGTTTCGTCAGCCTGAACCTGCACTCCACCGGGGTCGACTGACTCCACCCATCCCTCCCGCCATGTCCTTCGACTTCCCCCCGTACGTTTCTGTGGCCGAGCGTCGCCGCCGAGGAGCCGCCGCCGCGGCGAAGCTCGCCAAGCGCACCGGCCGGCCGCCGGCTCCCATCGTCATCCAGGGGCGCGCCATCGCCACCACCTTCTGGGGCTCGGCCTGGTGCACGAACCTCGAGGCCTACAGCGACTACGCGAACCGTCTCCCGCGCGGGCGAACCTACGCGCGCAACGGTTCTGTGGTGGATCTGGACATCACCGTTGGCCGAGTCGAGGCCCTGGTTCAGGGCAGTTCCCTCTACAAGATCCAGATCACTTTTGGAACGTTGCCCGCCGTCTGTTGGAATGCCTTCAAACAGCGCAGCGCCGGTCGCGTCACCAACCTTCTCGATCTCCTTCAAGGCCGGCTCTCGAAGGAGATCCTCTCCGACCTGACCCAGCGCGGCACCGGGCTCTTCCCGTCGCCTTCCGAAATCCGGATGAGCTGTTCCTGCCCCGACTCGGCGGGCATGTGCAAGCACCTCGCAGCGGTCCTCTACGGCGTCGGCGCTCGGCTCGATCAGAAGCCCGAACTCTTCTTTACCCTGCGCGGCGTGGACGTCAGCGAACTGATTGCGAAAGTCACGGCCGAGGTCGCCGGCGGTGCAGCAGCCACCGCAGGGCACCCGGGCTCGGACGGGCTTGCCGGGGAAGATCTCAGCGCCCTGTTCGGAGTCGATCTCGACGCCGGAACCACCGCATCGCCCCCGCCTGCCGCGGACGCCGTCGGTGCCAAGCCCAAGGCGATCCGGAAACCACGCGCCCCGGCGAAGGCGACGAAGAAGCTGCAACCCGCGAAAAAGCCGAAGGCAACCAAGGTCCGCAAGAAGACGGTGGGATTCCTGCGGCGCTGACTGTGGGAAGACGGGCGAAGCGATTTCTCCGGGATCGGCTGATATCCTTCGATCCGTTGAAGCGTCTCCGGACGGAAGCGGCGAAGTTCGGCTCCGGTCAACAGCCCCATGCCGTGCATGACTCACTGCCCAACCTCTCCTTGAGAGGCGAAGGACACCCTCCCTTTGGATCCGCGATGGAGGGACGAGCTCCGCGAGTCCGTGACGCGTCTCGGGGAGAAGCGGCTTCACCGCAGAGACCGCAGAGACCGCAGAGCAGGACCGCAGAGCAGGACCGCAGAGCAGGACCGCAGAGCAGGACCGCAGAGCAGGACCGGCCCGATCTCTCTGCGTTCTCCGCGTCTCTGCGGTGAAACTCCTGGACCGAAACCAGGGGGAACTGGCCGAAAGGAACGAAAGGCGACGAAACAAAGGGGACGCCGGATGGGCGCGGTTGCAGGCGTTGGAACGATGCGGTCGCTGCTCTCCCCTTCTTTTGATTCTGCGTTTCTCTTGGCCAACGGGCTTGTACCCGCCGGTATTGGGGAAGGGAACGGGCTTCACCGCAAAGACCGCAGAGACCGCAGAGTTCCGCAGAGCAGGACCGGCCCGATGGCTCTGTGTTCTCCGCGTCTCTGCGGTCAATCTCTGGACCGTCGGCAGGGGAACTGGCCGAAAGGAACGAAAGGAGACGAAAGAAAGGGGACGCAGGATGGATGAGCACCGAGGCGTTGGGACATCCCGTCGCTGCTCTCCCCTCCTTTTGATTCTGCGTTTCTTTCGGCCAACGGCCTGCGGCCTGCCGGTATTGGGGAAGGGAACGGGGTACACCGCAGAGTTCGCAGAGACCGCAGAGTTCCGCAGAGGAGGACCGTTACGATGGCTCTGCGTTCTCGGCGTTTCTGCGGTGAAACTTCTGGGCCGACACTCGGAGAACTGGCCGAAAAGAACGAAAGGAGACGAAAGAAAGGGAAGCCAACTCGATCCCCGTCCTCGCCACCGGCCTGCATGATCGGGACGAACGCGGCGAGTGGCAGGAGTCGGAGGAGGCCTTCGAACGGGTTCCCGGTGCTGCCCGAGCATGGAAGGGAAATCATCGGGTCACCCTCGCCCCCAATCCTAATACTCCCGTCGCCGTGCAATGCCGGTTGCCCGACGGGCGACTCCTCCCTGCGGCTCTCGACCCTGGACGCCAAGCGCTCGGGAAGCAGCTTTCAAATGGTCGGATACACCTACGACACTGCCGGTCGTCTGGATCTGGTGAAGGAGAACAACGCGAGCACGCACACCGCCAAGTACGCCTACGAGTCCAACTC
>JBDNHZ010000247.1:0-6410 GCA_041688515.1 Verrucomicrobiota bacterium | reverse complement strand
GGTTCTTCGCTACTTTCTGTGGCTGGGATATGATTGCCTGCAGGTCCGTCCGTGAAGGCCCTACGCGCCTTCCTCCAGGCACACGCCCCGGATTCGCCAAATCGGGCACCGCGATGCGTCCTGCTGCTGCCTCCCGAAATGTCTTTAAACAGGCCCTATGTCCTTGCACGATGCCGTAAACCGGTCGTGGGCAATTGCCGGCGAGCGCACCAAGGCGGGCACTTCGACGAGTATCGAGTCTATGATGCCGAGCCCCGGGTGGGTCGGTCCAGCCACAGGAACTAGCGAAGAACCCAAAGACCGGGGCAAAGAACCGCAACGGGAGAAGGCGGAGTATCCGTGGTTTTGGGGCTGGGATGAAGAGAAGCAGGATTTCGCCGGGGGCCGGGATTTCACCGGCGACCGATGGAACGACTGCCATTATACCAACGAGTTCAAGAAGAAGGCGAAGGAGTAACGATATGCCGGCAAATGTTCAGACCATGGCCTACTACGGCGAGGTGCCGTGGCACGGGTTGGGAAAGCCAGTGTCCAAGGGCGTGTCAGCGGCGCAGATGATTCGCGAGGCGGGACTGGACTGGAAGGTGGATTTGCGCCCGGCCCACGGTGCCCGACCGATTAACAGCAAGGGAGAATTCTCGCGCTACGAAGTGGTGCGCCTGCCACGAGAAGGCATCCAAGAATCAGAGGTGCTGCTGGGCTTGGTGGGCCGGCGGTACCGGCCGCTGCAAAACGTCGAGGCGTTCGAGTTCTTTGATCCGATCGTCGGCGCGAACAAATCACATTTTGAAACCGCCGGAGCCCTGGGCGAAGGCGAACGCATCTGGGTGATGGCGAAGATGCCGGGAGCGATGGAGATCGTGCGAGGGGACGAATGCCTCAAATACCTGCTCCTCTCGAACACGCATTCCGGGGACGGGTCGGTGATCGTGAAGTTCACATCAGTGCGCGTGGTCTGTCAGAACACGCTGATGATGGCAATGGAGGACGGGCAGAAGGCATATCGGGTGCGACACAGCAAGCAGATGCAATTCAAGCTGGAGGAACTCTCTGAGTTCCTCGCCATCACGCAGCAAATCTATCAAAGAGCGGAAGAATCGTTCCGAAGATTGGCCCAGATCCAGATGAAGGAAAGCCGGCTCGAGGAATACTTCGGAGTCATATTTCCGCGAAACGAGGCGCAGGAGAAAAGTCGGGAAACACCCCCGCGGTGGAAAGACCTGCGCAAGGTTTACGACAGTCAACCCGATCTGCAATTGCCCGGTGTGCGAGGCACCTTGTGGGCGGCTTACAACGCCGTGACGCGATATGAGGACTACAAGCAACTGCGATCCGACGAGCAACCGGATCAGCGCCTGCAACGCGCCTGGTTCGGGGGTGGGGCTGACGTGAAATTGAAAGCCTTGGAGAAGGCAAAGGAGTTGGCTGCAGCCTGGAACTAAGCTTCCGACCCAAAGCCACTCACCGATGAAATCCAAGCGAGCCAACACGAAGGTCGTTCCAACGACGACGGATCCGGCGATTCTGGTCGGCGACCTGCGTGAACTGATCCAGTCCGCCCGCCAGACCGTGGCCCGCGGGGTGAATGCGGCTCTGGTGACGCTCTATTGGCAGATGGGGCAGCGCATTCGGACGGTCATCCTCCGGGAACAGAGGGCTGGGTATGGGGAAAAGATTTTGCCGACACTGTCGTCAAAATTGGGCTGCCATCGGCGCCTACGGCGGTTGGTGGTGATCGACCTGAAGCTGGGGCGTTTCGCACCTGCCGATATTGGACAGATGGAGATCTACCTTCGCTGGCTCAAGAAGCATGAAATGCAGCCTTGGGAGGAGGAACCGCTGGGCCTGATCCTGTGCTCTGAGAAGTCGAACGAGCGGGTGGAAGTGTTTGAGTTGGCCGCCCGGGCCTTCACCCCCGGAGACCAGACGCCGCCCTGTGTGGTCCTTTGGCTGGACCCGGAGCGGGTTTGGTCCACCACCCTTCCCGCGCTTCGTTTGGTGGTGCAGGAGCTTTATGGGAAGTTACGCGCCGGAAGACCGCATCGGGCCGCCGCTGTGGCTCCGCTGCATCGAGGGGCGAACCATTGAGGGAGCGCCTGCTCCCAACGTGACCCCCATCTTCTACCTGCCCGGATTGAATTGAACGAACCCACGTGCGCGCCCCGGGCCGGCGCTTTGAGAAAGAAGCCAGAAAGGGAAGACCGATCCTTGCCTCCCGCGGACCATCAAGTGTCCCATCGAAGGGGAAAGCGGTTCGGCGGAGGGCGTCGGCTTCGCCTGCGAAAACGTCGCCCTCTCTGGATCCAATTCCGGTTTACAGCATGAAATGCTTCGTCACGGGTGCCTCGGGATTCATCGGGGCCAATCTGGTCCACGAACTGGTCGCCCGCGGGCACACGGTGCGGGCGCTCCTGCGACCCGGTGCGGATGTGAGGGGGTTGGAAGGCGTCGAGTTCGAACCGGTGGAAGGGGACATCACCGACAAATCGGAGGTGCTGGCGCGGTGGATGGAGGGGTGCGACTGGGTCTTCCATGTCGCGGCCAGTTACGCCCTCTGGTTGCCGGATTATCGTCCGATGTACCGGACCAATCTGGTGGGAACCCAGAAGATGCTGAAGGCCGCGGCCACGGCTGGCGTGGGTCGATTCGTCTATACCAGCACGGTCGGTTGCATCGGCCTGCCGAAGCGCGGTGCGGGCGGTGTCCTGGTGCCGACCGACGAAAACGCGCCGGTGTCGGAGGTCCAGATGACCAACCATTACAAGCGCTCGAAATGGCAGGCGGAAGTGGCGGCGCGCGAGGCGGCGCGCGAGGGAGTGCCGGTGGTGATCGTGAACCCGGCCGCCCCGGTGGGACCCCGGGATGTCAAACCCACGCCGACCGGCAAGGTGATCGTCGATTACCTGAACCGCGACATGCCGGCCTTTATCGACACCGGCCTCAACTGGGTCCACGTCCGCGATGTGGTCATCGGACACATCCTCGCCGCCGAGAAGGGGCGGATCGGGGAGCGTTACATCCTGGGGCACGCCGAGGGCAACTGGTCGATGCAACACGCGTTTGAAGTCCTGTCGGAGATCACCGGACTGCCTCCGGTGCGACGGCGGGTCCCCTGGCAGGTGGCGCTGGCCGCGGCCCACGTTTCCGAATGGTTGTCCGTCCTGGATGGGAAACCTCCCCGGGCACCGGTCGCCGGGGTGCGGATGGCGAAGTACAAGATGTACTTCAATCCGGCGAAGGCGATCCACGAGCTCGGAATGCCGCAGACGTCGCCGCGTCAGGCGCTCGCCGATGCCGTGGAGTGGTTCCGCAAGAACGGCTACGTGAGGAAGTGAGCGGTCAGGGTTCCGCTCGATTCGACAGAACCGGAGGCGGGCTGATCTTCACCGAGTCGGCCATGGTCCGTTCGCGGAACCGGGGGATCCGATGAAAGATGAGGAAGTTCGCGTCGTGATTGTTCCGGGCGCCCCCCACCCCGTCGTCGAGAGCCGTGCGACAGGCCGCGATCAGGTCGTCCCCGTCGAAGAGCCAGTCCACATATTGAAACCCGCACTTCGCCCGGTCCGGATGATGCAGGACGTACGATTGCACCTCCCAATCCGTGAGGTGGGTGCTTCGGATCAGCGCCAGCGTGTTGCGCACCCCGGCGGGTTTGGTACCGGCAGCCCACCCCTCCGGCACCACCGAGGCCAGGGACCAATAGCTGCGACTCCGTTCGTCCCAGCGGATGGTGAACTTCTTGGATCCGCCTGGGAAATCGATGAATCCACGGGTGGGATCGAAGGATGGAATCCGGCCGTCGCTGCTGATCTGAACGATCGCCGCCTTCTCCGGCAAGGTGCGGGTATCGACCCGGAGCACATCCACGAGGGTGCCTTCGCGGGTGACCACCGGATTGCCCTCGAGCCAGGCCCCCATGTCGCCGCCATTCCAGGTACGATCGCTGGCAAGAAACTCCGAGGCGGTCCAACTCGACGCGTCCAGCAGGTCGGCATCGACGGGCGCGGAGAGCATTCCAGCCCGGTAATTCACGCCCCAGGCGGTGGGCGGGTTGCGCCATTCGAATCCACGCCAGAGACGGCCGGCATGTTCCACCACCGGCACCGGGGCACAGTGGTATTCGCCATTGTCGCGAAGCAGACCAGTCTTGGAATCGGTCGGAACCGTCCACGTCGAACCGCCGTCCGACGAGCGTCGGATGAGGATGTTGCCGTGGTGCCGATCCAACCCGAGCAGGAAGAGGGTTCCCCGGTGGACGAAGAGCGAGGACCAGAAGCCACCTTGCACCTCGGAGACATTCCGCCAGGTCAGGCCCCGGTCGCCGGATCGGTAAACCCGCGTGGGCGCGCTCCGGTGTTCGTTGGACGCGGGACCGAAGTAATCATGGGAGGCGACGTAATCGCCGCCGGGGAGAACGGCAAGGCTGGGCGACCCGATGTAGAGCCCGGAGGAAGCCGGGCTGTGGGCGATGACCGGTCCAGGCAGCGGCGGGAATGCCGAAGGCGGAGGATTCTGCGCCGAGGTGGAGTGGAACCCGGTGAAGACGAGGAGAACGCCTGCGACGGCACCCATCCGTTGAGTCAGACTTTTCCGATCCATTTCCGATCCTCCCAGACGGCGCCGAGCGAGGCGAGATTGCGTCGGTCGAAAACGTGGCGGGCGGCCTGGAGCAGGCGCCCCTGGCGGAGGGACTGCCAGGCGTCACTGGCGTTGATGGCGACGTGCTGCAGGACGGAGGGATCGCGGTAGCAATCGATCATGCAGCGGGTGCAACCGTCGCGGATGAGCTTGGAGTCGTCCCACTCGTAGACGT
Organism: Verrucomicrobiota bacterium; assembly: GCA_041688515.1. Lineage (GTDB taxonomy): Bacteria > Verrucomicrobiota > Verrucomicrobiia > Limisphaerales > UBA9464 > UBA6176. The sequence goes on along the minus strand of JBDNHZ010000247.1, from coordinate 1,597 downwards.
TGCACATGGGCGACTCCCAGAAGTGACATCGATAGAGGTTCAGATGCCAGTCGAGGTAGAAGTACTTGTGGCCGCCGAGGCAGCCGAACCGTTCCTTCTCGCCCCGGACGTGCCGCTGCATCTCCTTCAGGGATTCGGTCGGGTTGACCACCGGGAATCCGCTCTCCCGCTTCAGACGCTGGATGCTCTCGAACACCTGCCAGAGTTCGTCCTGGTTGAACGTCACCAATCCCCCCTCGGAAAAGCTCAGGTAACTGCTCTGAAGATTCGTCAGCGGATAGCTGAAGGTGCAGCTCTGAAAGCCCAGGGATCGGAGGAAGTTTGGCAATCGGGAGTAGTCCTCGATCAATCGGCTGGCCGTGATGCTGGCCGTGGTCTGGATCCCAGCCCCTTGGAAGAATGCGTTGGCCCGGCGGATCTTCTGGCAGACATCCGGCAGACCGCGGTTCTGCTCGTGCCGGGCGACGTCATGCGCATCAATCGACATGATCACGCTGCTCAGACCGTCTTCGGCCAACCCGCGCATGTTGGCCTCCGTCCACAGGGCGCCATTGGTGCAGAGCATGGGCCGGATCCCCTGGCGGGCGGCATAACGCACCATGGAACGGAGTTCCCGGTGGACCAGTGGTTCCCCCCCGACGAACAGCAGGTACCCCACGTGATTGCGCCGGGCGATGTCGATGACGTCGAGGGCTTCGGTCAGGGTGACGGAACGGCGCTTCTTCGCATCGAACTGCGAGCGGGCGAATCCGCAAAAGCCGCAGTCCGCGTTGCAGAGGTTGGTGATGGCGAATTGCAGGTAGCCCGGACCGCCATGGCGCAGGACTTCCCGGAACAAGGACCAGCCCGAGGTGCGGGGAGCCGTGCCGCTTCCCTCGGGCACCGGCAATCGCGGATCGGTCTCCGCGCCCGGGTTGGCCGGAGCGGCGACGGCGGATCCATGGGGAGCAGGAATGAACATCGGACCGGCAGCTTCATTGATTGCCGCCTAAAGACCGGCGGCCTGCCCCTGCGCCCGGGGCAGGTCCGCTTGTCGCCGGCGGGCGGTTCCCACATCGCCGCCTGAGGCACCCGGCCTTCGATACCGGCTCAGGCCTCCGTAGGCATCGGAACGGCGACCGGCGGATTCTGACCATCAGCCGGGGGCTGTTCGGCTCCTGCGGCGGCGGTCGCTGCGGCAGCGGCGGCTGCCGCTGCATCGGCGGCGTCTTCGGCCGCATCGGCGGCAGCCAGAGCGGCGGCAGCGGCGGCTTCGGCAGCGACCTCGTCGGCGGTCTGGACCCGGACCGGGATCGGTTCCATGCCTTCCCTGGGGTTCTTGGCCCGCTTGTGCTTGGGATGGGGGCTGACCATCACGTTGATGGAGCGGCCGATCAGCTTGGGAGGTGAATCCGGATGACCCCAGGGCGTGAGATCTTCGAGAAATTTGTGCACCACCTTCTTGCCGATTTCGGTGTGAGCCATCTCACGACCGCGGAAGCGCAGGGTGACCTTGAGCTTCATGTCCTCGCAGAGGAACCCGATGGCATGATCCATCTTGATGCCGACGTCATGCGGATCGATCCGGGCCGAAAGCTGGACTTCCTTCACCAGATTG
>JBDNHZ010000246.1:0-20404 GCA_041688515.1 Verrucomicrobiota bacterium | reverse complement strand
CCGCCGCCGCGCCCTCGTTGGGAAAGGTGGATCCCCTAAACACGGTATCCGCTGCTTGCATCCCGGGGGGCGGATTCTGCACCATCGCTTAAAAGGCCGGTGCGACGCGATACAGGACATCCCGATCCTGCTCCTGTGACGTGCTGGTCGATTCTCAAATCTCACCATGTGCGGAATCATTGGCTTTGTGGGCGCTCGCCTTGCGGGGCCCATCCTTCTTGAGGGGTTGCGGCGATTGGAGTACCGCGGCTACGACAGCGCCGGGATGGCACTCCTGGATGCCGAGGGCCTCATCATCCGGAAGCGAAAGGGCAAAATTCAGGAAGGACTCTCGCCGCTGCTCGCCTCGGAGCCGGTAACGGGACGATGTGGTATCGGACACACGCGTTGGGCAACCCATGGACCTCCGACCGATGTGAACTCCCATCCGCATCTGGACGAGCGAGGTCGGGTGGCGGTGGTTCACAATGGGGTGATCGAGAATTTTGACCGACTCAAGGAGCGCTTTGTTCTTGCTGGTGACACGTTTCATTCCGCGACGGACACCGAGGTTTTGGCACACCTCATCGGCCACCATCTCCGGCATCTTGGGTCGGTTCCAGACGGCGTTCATCCTCTGGCCCACGCCGTGGCGGGGGCCCTGCGGGAGGTGATCGGCACGTACGGTGTGGCCGTGGTGACCCCAGATTTTCCCGGAGTGATTGTAGGCGCGCGGCGGGGTTCCCCCCTGCTGGTGGGTCTAGGAGAAGGGGAGAATTTTCTGGCATCGGACGCTGCTGCGATCGTCGCGCACACGCGTCAGGTGGTGTATTTGAATGACTATGACGTTGTCACGCTGACGGCAGAGAACTTCAGCGTGATGAACCTGAGCGCGGAGACAGCGCGAGTGCAGGTGATGCGGTTGGAGTTTGATGCCGAGGCTGCCGAGAAGGGTTCCTACGCGCACTTCATGCTCAAGGAGATCTTCGAGCAACCCCAGACCGTGCGAAACGCTTTGCGGGGACGTGTGGACGTGGACGAGGCAACGTCGAAGTTTGGTGGACTTAACATGACAACGGCTGAGTTGAGAGCCGTGGATCGGGTGGTGATTGCGGCTTGTGGCACGAGTTGGCATGCGGCCTTGGTGGGGGAGTACCTGATCGAGGAACTTGCCCATCTGCCAACCGAAGTGGAGTACGCGTCCGAGTTTCGCTATCGAAATGCGCCACTCGACAAGGACACCCTCCTGTTGGTGATCACCCAGTCTGGCGAGACAGCCGATACCTTGGCAGGGCTTCGCGAAGCCCGGAGACGCGGGCACAAGGCGCTGGCCATCTGCAACGTTGTCGGGTCGACGATTGCCCGCGAGGCCGATGGTGGCATCTATCTGCATGCGGGTCCCGAAATCGGTGTAGCCAGCACCAAGGCCTTCACCAGTCAGGTCACGGTGCTCACCTTGCTGGCGCTGCTCAAGGGCCGGATTCGCATGCTGTCGTCGTCGCGTGGCTTGCGCCTGTTGCGAGCTTTGGAAGCAGTCCCTGACAAGATCAGCAGGATTCTGGACCAAGACGAGGCGATCCGGCGAATTGCCCTCAAGTATGCGCATGCCGAGGATTTCTTTTTCATCGGCCGCCAATACCAGTATCCGGTGGCCCTGGAGGGAGCACTCAAACTCAAGGAGATCTCATACATTCATGCTGAGGGCTACCCCGCGGCTGAGATGAAGCACGGGCCGATCGCCATGATCGATGAGCGGACCCCGACAGTGGTTCTCGCCCCTACGGATGCCCTCTACGAGAAGACGCAGTCCAATCTGCACGAGATCAAGGCGCGCCGAGGACCAACCATTGCTGTGACCACGGAGGGCAACACCCGTTTGGCGTCGGAGGTGGACGACATCCTCTACGTCCCGGAGACCGAGGATGCCCTTTACCCGCTGCTGACGGTCATCCCTCTGCAGTTGCTCGCTTATCACATCGCCGTTGCGCGCGGTTGCGACGTCGACAAGCCCCGCAATCTCGCGAAAAGCGTCACAGTCGAGTAGGGCGTTTCCCGCAACCCTGCTCAGGGCTCGATCACCCGGACGCGGAAGAAGCGGAAGGTATTGTCGGTGGGCAGTGGCACTTCCGCGTCGGAGTCCGAGGTGCCGAAAACCACGCGGTTGGCCGGGTGATCGAGCGCACTCCAGCTTCGGGAGGCGAGGTCCTCGGTGGTTTCCACCACGAACCCGCGGTTCGCCTTTCGCTGGAACCGAAGGCGCAAATCCCCCGGCTTGCCGACAAGCCGCGCCTTCCAGACGTCGCCGGCGTCGAGCGGATCCGTCCCGAGCAGGAACTCCCGAAAGTTGGATTCCCCGTCGGCGTCGGGATCCGCGTCGCGCGCGGTCTGGGCGGGATCGATTCCTTCGAACTGGGTCTGGACCCACCGGGCGTAGCTGGGTTGTAGGGGAAGGCTCTGGTTGATCCAGCGGTCGAGCAGGCGGACAGCCTGGGTGTTGACCACAAATGTCCCGAGCGGCGGCATATGGAGCAGATCCAGGTTGGCCACGCGCTGAAACAAGGCGGAGTTGGTGATGACTCCGGGGCTGATCAGTTGGATCGAGTCTCCCAGTTGATGGAGGGTGGGAACGTTGATCAGGTTCCGTTCCGACTGCGGCGTGAGAAAACGGGCGTCCCAGGTGGCACGGTTCGGGCCGCGGGGTTGGTGGCAGGGGGAGCAGTTTGCGGCGAAGTAGCCCGCAATCCGGTGGTCGATGCTGACCGTTTCGTCGTCGAGAGACGGGAGCGCCGGGAGCACGTTGGGATGGATGTCCGCCGGGTTGTGAAAGATCCCGAGTTGCTTCAGGAGCTCCAGTTGGTTGGTTCCTCCGGTTCCCGGGCGATTGAGTTGGGCGGTGTTGAAGGACAGCGCCAGTCCGCCTACGGCGGTGTGGCAGGAGAGACATTCGTTGCGGCTGGGAAAGCGCCAGCGTTGGGTTCGGACCTGTGGGCCATCCTGAATCAGCAGGTCTTCCTCGGATCCGACGTCCGGGACGAGTTCGGCGTCCCTTCCCGTGTGATCCCACCGGTAGCTGGCTCCGTAGACGCCGTTCGTGGTGCGGACCAGGACGCGGGTCTCCAAACGCCGGCTGGCGCCCGGCCTGGCGGGGTCCCCGTTGAAATCGAAGTGCTTGATCCAGGTGGTCCCCACGGGAGAATCCCACGCTTCGTTGGCAGAAAACCCGACGGTTTCACCCGCGGAAGGAAGCGAGAACCAACGACGTTTGAGGGCATTGTCCGACCAGAACGGCTGGTTCACCTCGTAGGCGATGACTCCGGCCGCAGGGGTCAAGGTGGCCAGGTCGGAAAATACCCCGGTTTCCGACAACCGCTGCGGCAGCGCTCCACCGGGTTGGACGACCCGCTGGAGTCGGTGGATTCCGGCACCGCCAATCAGGATCTCGCCGGTGACCGGCTGGATGCCGAGGGTGATGGCGGTTGACTCCCACGCGAGCGTCTCCCGCGGAGCAAAGCCTCCGGTGTCGAGACGTCGAAGCAGGGACAATTGACCGGAGAAGTCCGTGAACAGGTAATGACCGTCCAGATCCGGGTACTGGGTGCCCCGGTAGAGCAGGCTGCCAGTGATGGCGAGGCGCCCATCGGTGTGCTCGTACTCAAAGGCCGGGTCGATCACGCCACTGGGAATGTGGAAGGGCCATGGGAGGGTCCCCTCCTTCATGAACCATCCGTAGTGGCCTCCGGGTTGCACGATGTTGACCTCCTCGCGGGACGCGACGCCGACGTCATTGACGTAAAGCGTCCCCAAGAGCGGATCGAAGCTCATGCGCCATGGGTTGCGAAAGCCGACTGCGTAGAACTCGGCACGCAGTCCGGCCCGGTTGAAGGCGTACTCAATCACGTTGGTCCCGACCAGGTGCTGGGTCCGGCCGACATACGGATTGTCGGCAGGGATCAGGTAGGTTCCGGGGAAGACCGCCGGATGCGGCGTGGGGAGCAGGTTGCCAGGACGCCCGTCCACATCCAGACGCAGGATGCCGCTGAAGAAATTGTGATCGTACAACCCGGCGTTCTCGTAGGCGTACTCTTCCCCTTCATCGCCGAGCGCGACGTACAGGTAGCCGTCCGGCCCAAAATGGAGGTCGCCTGCGTTGTGCCAGGGATGCCGGTCCCGCTGGCTGATCAGGGGTTCCTCGGACGCCGCCGACGCGAGGCCGGGGTCCTCTGGATCCACGTGGAATCGGGACAGGCGATTGAAGATGTTTTCGGTTCCCGGCTGTTTCCAGGAGTAGAAGACGAAGAACTGGCCGTTGGTCGCGTAGCCGGGATGAAAGACCAAGCCGCACAGCCCGTGTTCCCCGGCTGGCTCAAAATGAACCTGCGCCGACAGATCCAGAAAGAGGGGCGCGTACGGCGACGAGGGATGGTCGTGGACACGGACGTAACCCTCCCGATCGGCAATGAACAGCCGCGGATCGCCGGGGGGCGACGTCAGCGTCACCACGAAATTGGTGATGATCCCCGGCAGATACCGTTCCTCGGAGTAATCCGTGGCCGTGATCGCCGGAGGGAAATTCAACGCCGCCCGCGATTCCGTTCGAGAGAACAGAATCACCAGAAACACCAGCCACACCCAGGCTGGAACGGATTGAATCAGACGTCGTGTGCTTCTTGTTTTTCTTTCGTTTCGCAAGGCAATGGTTGGGATTGCTCTCTACGCAGCCACAAGACTTACGGGCAACCCGTCCGGTTGCAAAGTTCCGAGTGACGGGATTGCATTGGCCCTGGCAATGGTTGACCCCTCCCTGAGCATCGTCGTCCGCACTCTGAATGCGGCTCCGCAGTTTCGCGAACTGCTGGCGGCGCTGTCTCTGCGGCCGGGCGACCAGTTGATCGTGGTCGATTCGGGTTCCACCGACGGAACCCTCGACCTCGCCCGCCAAGCCGGTGCCGAGATCGTCGCGTTGGCTCAGCACCGGTTCACCTACGGGCGTTCATTGAATGTCGGGTTCGCCGTCGCCCGACATTCCTGGATCCTGGCGCTCAGCTCCCACGTGGTTCCGGTACGGCCCGATTTCCTCGAGGTGTACCGCGCGGCCATCGGCCGGTTCCCCGCCAATGTCGTTGCCGCCGCAGGTCCTCTGGTCCGGAGCGATGGCGAGCGGGGAATGACCGGGGGCATCACCTTGTATCAAGGCGACGATTTCCTCCGCGGATTCGAGTTCGGTGCCGGCAATCCCAACTGCCTGTACCGGCGGGACGTCTGGCAGGCCCGCCCCTTTGACGAGGAATTGGGCGGGGGCGAGGACTGCGAATGGTACGTGTGGGCAATCGTTGCCGGGCACGCCCTCGCGGCGGTGCATGCGGCGGAGGTGTACTACCGGTTCAAGCGATCCTGGTCGGCCTTTGTTTACAAGGGTCGCGTCGATTACCAGGTCACCCATCGCTACCTGGAAGTCCATCAACCGAAGCTCTCCGGCCTCGGAATCCGCGCCGCCAAACTGCTCTTGTACGCCGTCATGGGAAGGGTGGATTGGGCCGACATGAAGGCGAGCATGGCCCACTGCTGGGGATCCTATCTGGAAGCGCGCCAGACCCGTCGCCAAGCCATTCCCGGAGGTCAGTTGGCCCGGCAGTTGAAAGCGCGCCAGACACACGTTGAAGGTGAGCTTGCGGCACCGGTCTGATTCTCCTTCTCAGCCTCCCCATCCGTGTCATCTGCGAAATCTTTGGATAGACTCCTGCGGTTTCCCGCATCACCGCTCCACCGACCTCAGCACCGCAGCCAGGCACTGTAGGTGGGCTTCCAGCCCGAAGCGGCTCTGGAACGCTTCACGGAAACGCAGGCCGTCCTCGGTTCGGGCCACGTTGCGGAGGGCTTCCGCGGCCGCGGTGGGATCGCGTGAGGGAACCAATCCGGCGTAGTCGGTCGGCAGCATCTCCGGGATCCCCCGCCAGCGCGTGGTCACCGGGGGCAGGCCATGGGCCATCGCCTCGATGAGGTTCAGCGGTTGGCCTTCATTCGCGAAGTAACTGGGGAAGAGGAACAGGTCCGCGTCCCGCAGACAGGCGGCCTTGGCCGCACCCGAGACGAATCCGAGGGTGCGCACGCAGCCGGCGAGATCGGGTCGGGCGACGCGCTCCCGATAGGCGGCTTCCTCCTCGGCGGTAACGAAGGTGCCCGCGACATCGAGCGTGAATCGAAGGCGGTTCGGATCGGCTTGGGCGGCCTCGGCGGCGTTGGCCTGGGCAATGGCCTCCAGCGCATCGAACACCCCCTTGTCCCGGGTACAATGGGCCAGGAACAGCACGCGGACGATCCCGCCCGAACGACGTTCCAGCGCGCGCTGGCGTCGGTTGACTGCCAGGACCGCATTGAAATCAGGGCAGGGATCCGGAACGCCATTGGCGACGACCTCGGACCGGGACGGATGCAATCGGAGAGCGTCCGGGGAATTAAAGGCCGAAAGCGTGATGGCGAGATCGACCCGGCCAAGGAGACGTCGGGTGATCCATCGTTCCCATGGGCGTGCGCTGGATTCCAGCCATTCGCCCAGCCCGACGGCGTGCCAATGAAAGATCGTTTGGCGGAACCAAGGGCGGACCAGCAGCAGGACCACCCAATCGCGGTAGAGGCTATTGCGCTTGGGGGGCGACGGGACGTAATACCAGGTGGTGACGCCCTCCGCGAAACGGGCGCGAAGGCCCTGCCAGCAGTAGCCGAGCAGGCGCGGGAGTTTACCTCCCCGCGCACTGCCGACGTCGGTCAGATCTTCCGACAACCGTGCGTCCACGTGGATCACCTCGATGCCGAGCCCGGGGTGCTGTTGGAAACCTTCGACGAGGTACTGCACCATCTGGCTCTGGCCATGGTGCGGCGGCGGAACGTGCGCAAAGACGAGCAGTTTCATCCGCGGATCGACGGGGACCTCGGTGAACTCGCCGCGGCGCGCAAGGAGGCGGGAGCGAGTCCGATCACGGGCGGCCACCCGCCTTTCGGAGAACCTCGGCCAGCGTCACGGTGGCCCCGCCGCGCCGCTTGCTTTCGTCGGCCGCTTCCATGAAGGCGAGGATTTCGATGGACTCGCGGGCGGCAACCGGCGGACGACGGGTGTTGAAGAAGCGGACGATCTCGACCACCAGCGGGGCGTATCCCTCGTACGCTCCGACGGCCTTTTCGCCCTCGGTCCCCTGGGCCAGGCCGCTGTAACCCTTGCCCTCGGTGAAGGTGCCGATCCGGCCATCGGGCCAGAATCCGGTGACCTCGATTCCGCCGTTGGCGTTGGTGCCGCGCTTCACCGAGAGACAACCGGGGCCCATGACTGTGAAGAGGGATTCCACGCCGTGGATGCCGTACCAGAAAAGGTCGGGATGATGCGGTTCGAGTGCGGCCGGGCTGGAAGTGACGGCGTTGGTGACGGTGCCGACCGCTCCGCCGCGGACGGCCAGGGTGGTGGAGCCGAAGCGGAGGGAGGAAGCGGTGAAGATCGGAACGTTGGCCTCGGCAGCCAATCGGAAGATCTCGATGCCGTCGCGCAGCGAACCCGCCAGGGGTTTGTCGATGTAGAGGGGTTTGCCCGCCGCGATCACCGCACGGGCCTGCTCCAGATGGGGACGTCCATCGACGGATTCCACCAGCACGGCATCCACCTCCCGGCAGAGTTCCGGAATGGAATCGTAGATCTTCACCCCGTGTTTGGTGACCAGTTCCTTCGTGTACTCCTCGACGCGGGACCAACTGGACTCGATGTCGCGGCTGCCTCCCTTGAACGCCGCGACCACCTTCGCGCCCGGCACGTGGCCCTTGGCGGCGGGGTTGTTGAGGATCTCGGTGAAGGCGGTGACATGCGACGTATCCAGCCCGATGAGGCCCAGTCGGAGGTCGGCTGCGGCGAGTTCGAAACTCACGGCGGCAAGGAGGGGGAGGAGGAGCCGTTGCATGTCTCGATTTCCCGACAGGAACGCTCCGGGAGCAAGCGCGTTTCCATCATGGGACGAAGCATTCAACGCCGCCCTGATCGCGATCACACTTTGCAAAGTGTGATCGCCTTTCCCGGGGCCGCGGGCGTCCTCGCCCGCCCCTTTCCTTCTCGCCCTCCCCGGGCTCATCGCTGATACGCCTCCGGCGTCGAGCGACCTGGGGGGCACCTCCTCGAATCGGAGGGGAAGCGTGGGGGGCGGGCGGACCGTCCGTTGCCGCGTTCAACGCCGCCCTGATCGCGATCACACTTTGCAAAGTGTGATCGCCCTTCCCGGGGCCGCGGGCGTCCTCGCCCGCCCCTTTCCTTCTCGCCCTCCCCGGGCTCATCGCTGTGATACGCCTCCGGCGTCGAGCGACCTGGGGGGCACCTCCTCGAATCGCAGGCGAAGCGTGGGGGGCGGGCAGACCGTCCGTTGCCGCGTTCAATGACGCCCCGATCGCGATCACACTTTGCAAAGTGTGATCGTCCCGCTTCGCCCCCGGGGACCGTACCCAGAGGCGCCGCCCCGATCGTGGGAGCGAATGGTGGATTGCGCGTTGGGTCGCGGATCGCTACGCCAGCGGGGTGCAAGAACGACCGTATCCGCAACGACGCCCGAATCCGGGTCCCCCTCAGGCTGGCCCGGGGAGGGCTTCCGGGCCGCCAGTGGGCTCGAAGGACTGGGTGAAACCCTGGGTTCAACTCCGGACCTGGAGTTATCATCCGTCGTTGTACCCGGCCATGCTGGATACGGCTTCGCCCGGGGCGGCGGCGGGGGACTGGGTCAATGTGTACGACAAGAACGGCCGGTTCTTTGGCAATGGCCTGTTCAATCCGAACTCCCGCGTGCCCTTGCGGGTGTTGTACCACGGCGAGAATCCGGTTCCGGAGTCCCATCTCTTCACCCTGCTGGATCACGCGCTGGACCTTCGGCTCGGTCCGCTGGATCTCCCGGCGCAGACGGATACCTTTCGGGCGATCAATTCCGACGGCGATTCGCTGGGCGGCCTGATCGTCGACAAGTTCGCCGATGTCCTGTCGGTGCAGGTCCACAGCCTGGGAATCTGGCGTCGGTTGCCGGCGCTTCTGGCCCGGTTGCACGCCCGCCTGGGGACGAGTCGGACCGTCATCAACGTGGACCCGACCGCCGCCCGCAACGAGGGGATCCGGCCGGAACAACAGGCTTCGGATCCGGTGCGGACGGTGCGCATCCGCGAGCATGGCATCCGGTACGAAGTGGACTTTGCCACCGGTCACAAGACCGGGTTCTTTTGTGATCAACGGGAGAACCGACGGCAGTTGGCGCGGTGGACGCCGGGGAAGCGGGTGTTGGATCTGTGCTGTTACACGGGTGGATTTGCGTTGGCGGCCAAGGTGTATGGCAAGGCGGCGGAAGTCACCGGCGTGGACCTGGACGAGAACGTGGTCGCGCTCGCGCGTCGCAATGCGAACCTGAACCAGGAACGGATCGAGTGGATCCATTGCGACGCCTACGCCTATGCCCGTCAGATGCGGAAAGATGGAAAGAAGTTCGACGTCGTGATCCTGGATCCGCCCAAGCTGGTCGATGGCCGGGACGAGTTGGAACGGGAAGAGGGATTCATCCGCTACGAAGACCTGAACAGCCTGGGGATCGTCATCACCGAGCCGGGCGGGATCCTGGTCACCTGTTCCTGTTCGGGACAGGTTTCGGCAGAAGAGTTCGAGCGTCTGGTGATCCGGGCGGCCCATCGCGTGGGACGCAAGCTCCAGTTCATTGATCGGACCAGCGCGGGCGCGGATCATCCGGTGATGTCCAATTGCCCGGAGAGTTGGTACCTCAAGCTTCTGTGGGCGCGGGTATGGTGAGGGAAGATTCCTCCGCTAGCCTGACGCCGTGATCGCACCCAACGACCCCTCCGCCGGATCTGATGTCGCCGACCTGGTGGCGGAAGTGGAGCATATCTTCGGCCCCCAGGGATTGTTCTCGGGATCGCAGAATTTCGAGTACCGGCCTCAGCAGCAGCAGATGGCCATGGAAGTGGCGCGGGCGCTGGTGGACGGCGGGAACCTGATGGTGGAAGCCGGCACGGGCGTGGGAAAGAGCTTCGCCTATCTGGTTCCGGCCATCCTGTTCGCGGTGCGCCGCAAGAAGAAGGCGGTGATCTGCACCAACACCATCAATCTGCAGGAGCAGTTGGTGGAAAAGGATCTGCCCGTCCTGAAGCAGGTCCTGCCGCTGGAGTTCAGCTATTCGATGCTCAAGGGACGGGGAAATTATCTCTGCACCCGACGGCTGGAGAAGGCCATGCAACAGGCCCAGTCGTTGTTCACCACACCGGAAGTCGCCGAACTGCGGCGGATCTGGGACTGGAGCCAGGAGACCCAGGATGGATCGCTCTCGGACTTTGATCATGAGCCCGATCCCCGGGTGTGGGAGCAGGTCTGCTCCGAGCGCGGTCTGTGCACGCCCAAGCGATGTGGGAATGCCTCGGACTACGCCAAGGCCGGGCGCACCTGCTTCTTCCAGCGGGCGCGACAACGGATCCTCGGGAGCGATGTGCTGGTGCTGAATCACACCTTGTTTTTCACGCTGCTGAACGGAGTGGATCCGGATCAGGAGGGCGGGGTGCTGTTCAAGAACGACTTCGTCATCTTTGACGAGGCCCACATGGTGGAGCAGGTGGCGGCGCGGCACATCGGCGTTTCGGTTTCCAGCGGGCAGATGCGTTACAACCTCCAGCGCCTGTGGAATCCGCGCACCGAAAAGGGCCTGCTCACCACGATCCGCGCCGGGGACAATGTCCAGGCCGTTGCCACCGCCCTGGCTCAGGCCGAGCGGTTCTTCGGGGCGGTCGAGGAAGCCTGTGATTCGCTCGCCGTCACGGCCGCATCGACCGCGGCCGGCGGGGCGCCGCAGGAGGTGCGACGCGACGGGGATGCGGAGGGCAAGGGCGGACGTCGCGCCTGGACCGAGTTGAGGATCCGTCGGCCCGATCTGGTCGAGGACAGTCTGACCCTGGCGCTGGAGACCCTGCGCGGGTCGGTGGCGGAGTTGGTCCAGAAGACGGAGGATCGTGAAACCGGCGAGGAACTGCTCGAGTGCAACCGCCGCATCGTGGATCTGAAACTGGCCTTGCAAGCCTTCCTGAAACAGGACGCCGAGGAACATGTTTACTGGGTGGAACGGACCGGGCGCACCCAACGCAACCTGGTGTTGAACGCCGCGCCAGTGGATGTGGCGGATTACCTTCGCGATCGCCTTTTCGGAGCCGGGACCACGGTGATCCTGACCAGTGCGACCCTGGCAGTGAAGGAGCCTTCGCGACCTGCCGCCAGTGCGGGCGGTTCGGGCGGAGGACGGGGGGCAGCCACCGCGCGCGGAGCCCTCGATTACGTCTCCCGTCGGGTCGGGGGCGAATCCGCGCGGCAGGTGCAGGTCGGATCCCCGTTCGATTACGCCTCGCAGATGCGCGTGCACGTGGTGTCGAAGATGCCGGACCCACGGGATCCCGGGTACGAGGACGCCCTGGAACATTGGATCGCCCATTTCATCCGGCAGACGCACGGCAAGGCCTTCGTCCTCTTCACCAGCAACCGTCTGATGCAGGTCATGGCGGGGCGCATGGAACGGTTCTTCGCCGAGTTGGGCATCGAATGCTTCGTGCAGGGCACCGGCATGCCGCGGGCGACCATGTTGGAGCGGTTCAAGGAAGATGTGGATTCGGTCCTGTTCGGCACCGCCAGCTTTTGGCAGGGCGTGGATGTCCCGGGAGAAGCGCTGTCGAATGTGATCCTGACCCGACTGCCGTTCGCGGTGCCTGATCATCCGTTGGTGGAAGCGCGGTTGGAACGGATCGAGGCCAAGGGTGGAAATCCGTTCTCCGAATTCAGCCTGCCGGAGGCGATCCTGAAGTTTCGCCAGGGCGTCGGACGCCTGATCCGGGCGCAGTCGGACAAGGGCATCGTGGTGCTGCTCGACAATCGGGTGCTGACCAAGCGTTACGGGCAGGCCTTTCTCGACGCGATTCCAGCGTGTCCGGTGGAAGTGGTCTGACGTGGAGTGCAATGAAGCGGCAGGAATTGGCAACGGCCCGGCAGACGTCAGCGGCTTCCATGGCACTCTCAACTCTCATGAATCGCAGTCATCGTTGGGTCCTTGCCGCCGTTCTCGCCGTCGCCGTGATCAACCCGGTCGCGGCCGGCACGAACGGATTCTTCGTGCCGTTCTTCCGCGGGGGTGTCGGCAGCCAGACCGCCGGTTGGGAGGTATTTACCGTCGCCACCAACAACGGGGTCGGCAACGCGCCCGACCTGGTGGGTTCCACCGCCAACGCCCGCGTCGTCCAGTTTGAGCCGAACGCCTTCCTGCTTTCCTCCGGCAACATCTACAACATCGCCCACAAGAGTGAGTTCGAGCTCCGCTACAGCGGTGCCGAAGAAATCGGTCTGGTCACCCTCCAGATCCGCACCGGCGGCTTCGAACTCGACTACGCCAACGTCGCTCTGGTGTACGACCTGGCCGGCACGCCCCAGTTTGTGTCGGCGGCCCGCACCGAACTCGATCGGCAATCTGCCGGGCCCGGGGGCGTGTTCGTTTCGTCGTCCTGGCAATGGGACGTCTCCGCGCTCGGCCTGAGCTCGTTCACCCTGCAGTTCAAGGCGGCGGAAGGATCCGTCTCCATGGACTCCATCACGCTCGACACCCTGAGCAAGTCCCAGACGGCCCTGGTTCCCGAGCCCTCGACCTGGGCGCTGCTGGGCGCGGGAACGCTCGGGTTGCTGGCGATGGGTTGGCGTCGTCGCTGAACTCAGGCACGATGTCCGGCATGACTGGGTTGCTAACGTCGACGGGAGATGCCGGGCTCCGGCCTGGGAAGAGCGTTTTGAGCCGTGGCCTGCGGGCATGGGCTGCGTTGGCGGCCGGCATCGGCCTGGGGCAGGCCGCCGGGTTCACGCTGGCTCCGGCGCAGCCGACTTTGGACCGGTTGATGTACCCTTACGCCTTCGATGGCGGTCAACGGCCACTCGGGTACACCTTCGGTTCGTTCGATCCGCGCTTCGACACTCGCGACGGTCAGATGCTCCTGGGTTGGGACACGGCCGCCCTCGTCCCCACCCACCTCCCGCCTTCCCGGTACCTGCTGAAAAAGCTCTCGGTGACGCTCCGGGTGGCTTCAGATCGCACTTTCAATTACGACCCCACCCATGACGTGGTCTGGTCGTATGCGACCAACAGCCCGGCCTTTGTCCCGGATGCGGATCTGGGCCGGCCCGTGGAGTTGGTTGGGGCGGGATTCCGGGGCGGCTTCACCGCGGCGACCTTTCTCGAAAACAGTCCATACGGCCCCCTGGGACCGATCACCGGCACCAATATCTCCATCGGCACCCGCAACGCCCACGCCGCGGTCCACGATCTCAGCGGCACCCTGATCGACCTCAGCAATAATGTCGGCCAGACCAACGCGGCGTTCACCGGAGAAATCTTCGAGTTCCGTCCCTGGGCAATCGGGCGGAACCCGGATCTGACTTCCGGTGATCTGGTGCCGGCAGAGACCGACCTGACCTTTGCCGTCGATCTCGCCGATCCGTTGGTGGCGGGTTACGTGCAAGCCGGCCTGGCAGAAGGACGCCTCCGCTTCGTGATCACCTCGCTGCATCCCGCCGCCCAGTCCGGCTTCGGCGGCGGGGGAGCCTATCCGCTCTGGTACCTGCGCGAAGCCCTGTTGGGGATGCCGGCCCGATTGGAACTGGAGGGGACGGTGGTCGAGGCTACCGACTCGGATGGCGATGGGCTTCCCGATGATTGGGAACGGTTCTACTTCGACACACTCGAGAAGTCGGCGGAGGCGGATTCAGACGGGGACGGCGAAAGCAACGCCCGCGAATGGCGGACGGGCTCGGCACCGAACAACCTTGCCAGTGCTCTCGTGATCACCGCCTATCAACGGCGGGATGGCTCGGCGGTCTTTCGGTTTCCGGTGTCCGCCGGACGACGGTATCAGATCGAGGAGAGCGCGGATCTCGTCACCTGGGGGCCTGGCTTCGGTCGCCTGACCTATCCTGAAATCGGAATTGCCGAGTGGATCGAGGAAGATCCCCGGGTTCCGCCGGTCGAACCGCCCGTGCGGTTCCATCGGGTGGTCAGCACCGAGTAGCCTAAGCGAGGATGGATCGAACCACCTCGCCACGAACGTCCGTCAGGCGGTGCTCCCGGCCGTCGTGACGGAACGTCAGGCGTTCGTGGTCGAGTCCGAGGAGGTGCAGCAAGGTGGCGTGGAGGTCGTGCATGTGGACGCGGCCGTCGACGGCGAGATGTCCCAATTCATCGGTGGATCCATGGGAGAAGCCCGGGCGGACGCCGCCACCGGCAAGCCAGGTGGTGAACCCGCCGGGAT
The DNA here is from genome assembly GCA_041688515.1 of Verrucomicrobiota bacterium. Lineage (GTDB taxonomy): Bacteria > Verrucomicrobiota > Verrucomicrobiia > Limisphaerales > UBA9464 > UBA6176. The sequence continues at coordinate 6,091 of JBDNHZ010000246.1, read as the reverse complement.
TGTGGTCGCGGCCGGTCCCATTCTTCTCGGCGTAAGGGGTGCGTCCGAACTCCGCACCCCACCAGACCACGGTGTCCTCCAGCAATCCGCGTTGGTGCAGGTCGGCCAGGAGTCCGGCAACGGGTTTGTCGGTGGCCCGTGCGTGGAGGGCGTGACGTGGCAGGTCCGAGTGCTGATCCCAGCGGGGGTTGGCGGTGTTGTCGCCGTAAGTGACCTGAACGAACCGCACGCCGGATTCGCACAACCGACGCGCGGCCAGGCATTGCCGTCCGAATTCGTCGGTGGCGTCTTCACCGATCCCGTAAAGGGCGAGGGTCTCCGGCGATTCCTGGGCCAGATCCAGGACGGCGGGCGCCTGTGACTGCATCCTCCAGGCCAGTTCGTAGGAGTGGATCATGGCCTCGATCGCCAGGGCATCGGGGGCGCGCCGGGCCTGCTCCGCATTGATGGCCTGAAGCAGGTCGAATTGCCGGCGGCGCGCCGTCGGGTTGGATCCCGGTTCCGGCAACGAGCGCAGGGTCATCTCGCGGGCGGATCGACCGGCCGAACCGAAAGGGGTGCCCTGATGCACCGGGGGAAGAAACGCAGAGCCCCAGTTTCGGGCCCCGCCATTGCCGAGGCTGGGGGAGAGGGTGACGAACGCAGGGAGGTTGTTGTTCTCGGTGCCCAGTCCGTAGCTGACCCAGGCGCCCAGGCTCGGACGGACGAAGGTCGTGGATCCGCAGTGGAGAAAGAGGGTGGCCGGCCCGTGGGCGACGCCTTCGGTGTGCATGCCGTGGAGGAAGCACAGTTGGTCAACGTGACGGGCGGTGTGAGGGAACAATTCGCTGACCCATTGTCCGCACTGGCCATGACGCGCGAACTTCCACGGCGAGGCCATCACCCGTTGTTCGGTTCCAAGCTTGCTGGTGTTGGCAAAAGTCCGGGCGTCGTCGAAGGCCAGTTGTTGGCCGTCGTGCCGGGCGAGGGCGGGTTTGTAGTCGTAGGTGTCGATCTGGCTCGGCCCGCCCTGCATGAAGAGGAAGATCACCCGCCGGGCGCGGGCACGGCTGCGCGGCGTGCGTGCGGCGATGGGATCCGTGGTGCTGGCAAGTCCTTCAAGGCCGGCCATCGCGGTCATTGCCAGCCCACCAAATCCACAGCCAAGCCGGCGCAGGGCGTCGCGGCGGCTGAGGGGTGTCCGACTCAGGTTGAGGTTGCTCATGGGATGAGACGAAAATCGATCGAACCAAACAGGGCCTGTGCCAACTCGGTCAGGGCGACGCTCCGATCGGTGGAGGCTTCGAGGTGTTGTTCGGCCTGACGACGTTCTCCTGCGGTCGGGGGGCGCCCGAGGGTGCGGAGCCAGAGTTCTTCGACTGGATTGAGGTTGAGGAGCAGGCGTTGCGCCGTGGCAGCGGCCTGTTCCCGGACGAGGGGATGGTTGAGGAAATAGAGCGCCTGCGGAGCCGTGGCCGAGGCTTCGCGCGCCCCGGTGACACGGCATGGATCGGCTGCATCGAATACCGTCAGGCCCTCGGGGCGGGCGTTGCGGAACACCGGTTGATAAATGCTCCTGCGGTTTCCGGTCGCGACATGGCCGTAGTCGGCAGCGAGGCTGGAGGGGAAACCGGGGTCGCCGTGACCCGCCAGATCGAGGGTGCCGGACACCCAGCGCATCGAATCGTGCAGGACCTCCGCCTCGGCCCGGCGAGGGGTGAACCGGGCGAGCCACCGATTGGAGGGATCAGCCGCCATCGACGCCGTCACCGTGGAGTGGATCGGATCGCCACTTCGACGGAAGGCCTGCGAGGTCACCAACTGGCGTACCAGACGCTTCACCGACCATCCGGTTTGCATGAATTCCGCAGCCAAACCCTCCAGAAGTTCCGGGTGGGTCGGCACGTCGCCGGTGGTCCCGAAATTGTCGGTGGACCGGACCAGACCCGCCCCGAAGACCCAATGCCACACGCGGTTCACGCAGACGCGCGACGTCAGCGGGTTTTCCGGGTGGACCAGCCATTCGGCCAGTTCCCGGCGTCCGCTTTCACCTGGCCCGGGACGGGGTGCCGGCGAGGAGAAGGCGACCGTCAAGACACCGCGCGGAACCGTCTCGCCGGCGTTGCGCCAGTTGCCCCTTCGGAGAATCGGAAGGTTGGTTGCGCCCACCTCGATCGGGGCCATCGCGCGGGGTCGAAGTGCGCCCGCGCGTGCGTTGGCCAGGGTCTTCTCGAGGTCGCGCACCGCCGGTAGGGTGGACGAGGGCGGATCCGTCTGGCCAGTTGGCGCGGGTTTGGCGACGGAGGCAGCCCGGGCGGCTTTCAGTTCGGTTTCGAGTTGTCGGACCCGGTCTTCCGCTGCGCTCCACGCCTTCTCCTCGTCCGGTTCCCCGGGGAGGGAGCGCTCCGTCCACTCCGAGACGTTGGAATGTTTCAGCATCTGCATCCCCGACAGGATTCCGGCCAGGGCGTGGTAGTCGCGGGTGGGGATGGGGTCGAACTTGTGGTCGTGGCACCGGGCACAGCTGATGGTCTGGCCGAGGAAGGCTTTTCCCAGGACATCGAGTTGCTCGTCGACCACGTCGAGTTCGAGTTGGCGCTTGTCCTGTTCCTCCAGGTTCGTGTCGCCCAGCATCCAGAATGTGGTGGCGATCAGACCCCGCCGACGTTCCTCCAGTCCACTTCCGCCCAGAAGATCGCCGGCGACCTGTTCGCGGATGAACTGGTCAAACGGGCGGTCCGCGTTGAATGAGTCGATGACGAAATCCCGGAAACGCCAGGACTCCTTGAAGACAAAACCACGAAGGGTCACGGAATCCGCGTACCGAACCACATCCAGCCAGTGACGGGCCCAGCGCTCACCAAAGCGAGGTGACGCCAGCAACTCGTCGGCGCGCCGGGCGACCGGATCAACGGAGCGATCCGCCAGGAAGCTTTCCAGTTCCTCCGGGGCGGGTGGCAGCCCGGTGAGGACCAGATGCAACCGTCGACAGAGGGTGGCGCGATCGGCCTCGGGGGCGGGTTCAAGGCCGTGCGCACGGGCTGCGTGGTGGAGGTACCGGTCAATCCAGCCCAGATCTGAATCTCCCGGGCGGGTCGCGACGGGAACAGGTCCGGGCGACACGGGTTGGTAGGCCCAATGGATCGAAGGCGCGTCCACCGCAGCGCCGCTCAGCGTCGCCGCTAGGGCGAGGGCTGGAAGCCAGACTGGATGCGACCGGGGCATCCCCCTGTTCTGAGGAAGCATCGGCCGGGTGGCAAGAAAGCTGTGGGCCGAAGCACGGACGAATGGAAGTCAGAGTCTCCTCATGTCGACGCCTACCCGGAGGAGACGAGGTGACAAGGCTCATTCTACTCAGGCGGGGGCAGCGTCCAGTTGCGCCCGTTTCGTCCGAGCTCGGGACGAGCTCCGAAACTCCGAGAAGTCGCTCCAGGGGACTCCTGATTTTGCCCTTGGAAGCCGTGGCTTCAAACCCGGACCTTCTCGCCATGGCAACTCGCTCGGATCCTCTCTGGCGCCGAATCTCGGCGCGTCGTCGGATGCTCCTCCTCTCCGGTCCGTGCGTGATCGAGTCGGAGGAGTTGTGCCTTCAGATCGGCCGACGTCTGCGTGATCTCTGCACCCGGTTGGAGATCGACTACGTGTTCAAGGCGAGTTTCGACAAGGCCAACCGTTCCTCGGGCAAATCCTTCCGTGGACCGGGCCTCACCGACGGCCTTGCCATCCTGGGGCGCGTCCGGGAGAAGCTGGGAGTCCCCGTGGTGACGGATGTCCACACCGAGGAACAGTGCGCGGCGGCGGGCAAGGTCTGCGACGTTCTCCAGATCCCGGCGTTTCTCTGTCGTCAGACCGATCTCATCGCCGCCGCCGTGGCGACGGGAAGGATTGTAAATATCAAGAAGGGCCAGTTCCTCGCCCCGGGGGACATGGCGCAGGTGGTGAAGAAGGCGGAGGAAACCGGTCCGCGGAAACTGATCCTCACCGAACGTGGCACGACCTTCGGCTACCACAATCTCGTGGCCGACATGCGCTCGATCCCGATCCTTTCCCGGCTGGGATATCCGGTGGTGTTCGACGCCACCCACTCGGTGCAGTTGCCGGGAGGCCAGGGAGATCGTTCGGGGGGACAACGGGAATTCGCCCCGGTATTGGCGCAGGCGGCGGTGGCGTCGGGTGCCGATGGGGTGTTCATCGAGACGCATCCTGAGCCGGACCAGGCGATGAGCGATGGCCCGAACATGATTTCGTTGGCGGAGATGCCGGGGGTGTTGAAACGGCTGTTGCGCGTGCGCGCGGCGGTGAGGCAGTGAGGTTCACAACCCCGGCGCAACCAACGCGACGCAAGGGAGGGAACGGGTCCGGTCGTGGCGATCGTTGCTTCGTCTTTGTTCAAACCGGCCGCGGTTTCCAGATCACTCCTTCCGGCCCAGACGCCGGAGGAGGGCGGACTGCAATTCCAGTGCCGGAGCCATCCGGAGGGCGATGCCCAGGCTGAGGTAGGCGGCCAGGGCAAGGAGGGACGGGGCGAAGACGGCACCGAGTTGCCGGATCTTCCCGGTGTGGCCGACCCAGCTTTCCCAGGCTCGTCCGCCGGACCATCCAAGCGCCCCGGCGAGGATCCCGAGGACGGCGATCCGCCCGACGGGTCCGGCGAGTTCGCGGAGGTCGAACTTCGGCATCTTGCGACGGAAGGCATAGGTCAGAAGGGCACAGTTCATCAGGGCGCTGATTGCATTGGCCGCGGCGAGGCCCACCTGGAGGAACGGGCCGACGAGAACGATCACCAGCACCAGGTTGAACACGAGGCAGAACAGTCCGATCTGCATCGGGGTCTTCGTATCGGCCAGCGCGTAGAAAGCTCGCGAGAGGATGCTGTTGAGGGAGGTGGCCACCAGGCCGGGGGCGAGGACGAGGAGGGCCATCGAGGCGCGATGGGTGGAGACTTCCGTGAACTTCCCGTGTTCGAACAGCAGGCGGATGATGGGTTCGGCGAGGGCCATGAGCAGGACGGTGGCGAGGGTGTTCAGGAAGATGAGTTGGAGCAGTCCGTCGCGCAGGGTGGAGCGGAATTCCGGGAACTTCTTGTCTGCGCTGAGGCGGCTCAACTCGGTGAGCAGGTAGGTCGAAAGCGAAACGCCGATCACGCCCTGGGGAAGTTCGAGGAGGCGGACGGCGTAGTTGAAGGAGGCGACCGCGAACGACGCGTGGCTGTGGGCGATGAACTGGGTGGCAACGACGTTGAACTGGTAGGCCGCGACACCAAGCGTTGCCGGCAGCATGCGTCTGGCGGTCTCGCGGACGGTGGGATCGTTCCACGGGCTCACCCAGCAGAAGCGGAATCCTTCGGCGAACAGCGAGGGAATCTGGAATGCGGCCTGGGCTGCGCCGCCCACGACGACGCCCAGCGCGAGACCGTAGACCTGATCTTCCAGGGCGGATCCGAACCACGGCGTGACGAAGTACACCGAGGCAATCATGACGATGTTCATGACGGCCGCGCCCAAGGCGGGCATGAAGTAGCGGCCCCGGGCATTCAGCATTCCCACGAAGACCGCGGCCGTGCAGATGAAGAGGGCGAACGGCAGCATCCAGCGTAGAAGTCCGAGCATGAGCCCGTGGCTGTGCCGGAACGGGGTGAGGTGGATGAAGAACGTGGCGGTGAGGAACCCAAGGACGATGAGCACGGTGCAGACCACCGCCAGGGCCGAGATCACCGCGGCAGCCCCGCGCCAGGTCGCCTCCGGTCCCTCCTCTCGCTCCCTCTGGGTGAAGATGGGGACGAAGACGGCGGTCAGCGCGCCTTCCCCCAGCAACCGGCGAAGCAGGTTGGGCACCGTGAAGGCCAGATAGAAGGCGCTCGCCACGGGCGTGTCGCCAAAGAAGCCCGAGTAGGCGGATTCCCGGAGGAATCCGAGAATGCGGCTGAGCATCGTGGCCGCCGCCACCGCCCCGGAAGATTTCAGCAGTTTTGACATCGATGGCCCGGGGAGACTGACGATGCCCGAACTCCGTTGCCAGTTCCCAGAAGCCAGAGGCGTTGGATGGGCTGGATCTGGACACGCAGACGTCCGCCTCCTTACGTCGGCAGCTACGAACCGGCGGAGGGGTAGCT
>JBDNHZ010000245.1:0-5682 GCA_041688515.1 Verrucomicrobiota bacterium | reverse complement strand
TGGAGTAGGTGGACTCCAGAGCGGTACCCTGGCTCCCGTACATCTCCTTCATCCGGGTGAGGGCATCCTTGAACTCGACCTGGGCCTCCTTCTGATCATCGCGGGCGGCAATCACGGCGCGCTTGAGGAGATCCCGTTTCTCCACCCCGAACTTCTCCATGGTGGCGTAGTACACCGACTGGCAACCGCTACCCCCCGCGGACGCGGTAAGGGCGAGGAGTGCCGCCAGCAGCAGGCGATGCAGGACGAATGACGGCGGACGGCCGGTGGGAGTCGGTTTCATGGTTTATCTCAGGGGACGATTCAAAGGATCTGCCCGGCCTTCTGGCCGCGGAGCATGCGACGATAGGTGGCCAACGCGAGCAACGGCCACGAATTCCGGTACATGTCGTACTTGAGATAGAAGACCTGCGGAAAGCCCGTACCGGTGATCTCGTCCTCCGTCCAGGAACCGTCCTGGTTCTGGGTACGGACCAGATACTCGATGCCACGTTCGATGGCGGGGTCCAGTGGATTGCCCATCGCGCAGAGGCCCATGACGGCCCAGGCGGTTTGCGAGGCGGTGCTGGGGCCGCAGCCCTTGTAGATGGGGTCGTCGTAGGTGTTGCAGCGTTCCCCCCAGCCGCCATCGGGCAGTTGGACACTGCGCAGCCACTCGGCCCCCTTGGCGATCCAGGGCTCGGACATGTCGATCCCCAGGGCCTGAAGGCCGCGGAGCACCTGCCAAGTGCCGTAGATGTAGTTCACCCCCCAGCGTCCATACCAGGACCCGTCGGCTTCCTGCTGGGTGCGCAGGTAATCCAGTGCGCGTTTGATCTGGGGATGGCTGACCGGGTAACCCTCGTAGCCCAGCAGTTCCAGGATGCGCGCGGTGATGTCGGCGCACTCGGGATCCAGCATGGCGTTGTGGTCGGCAAAGGGGACCTTCTCGAGGATGCTGTTGGTGCAGTCCTTGTCGAAGGCCGCCCATCCGCCGTCCCGGCACTGGAAGGCCAGCATCCAGTTCATGCCGCGCTGGAAGGCCTCGCGGGTGCGCTCCGGTCGGTCGGTGGGAACCTGACGCAACGCGAGTAGCACCATGGCGGTGTCGTCGACGTCGGGGTTCCACTGGTTGTTGTACTCGAAGACCCATCCGGACGGTTCGACATCCACCGGATTTTTGTGGATCCAGTCGCCGCGGAATCGAATCTCACGGTCCATGATCCAGTGGGTGGCCTTGACCATCTTGGGATGCTCGGCGGGAACACTGGATTCGCGCAGGCAGATGGCCACGATGGCGGAGTCCCAGACTGGCGAGAAACACGGTTCGATGCGCACGGACTCCGGAGTCTCATGCATGAGTCGCTGGAGTTCCTTGTGAGCCCGGACGACCTGGGGGTGGGCGTCCTCGTAGCCGAGCGCCTTGAGGGCGATCAGGGCATTCAGCATGGCAGGAAAAATGGCCGCCAGCCCGTCGCTGCCTTCAAACCGTTCAAGCATCCAGGCCTCGGCCCGCTTGAGCGCGCTGCTGCGGAAGGGGTGGAATCCCTTTCGACTGACCCATTCCGCCAGTTTATGGAGGCGGTCGAGCCAGAGGAACATGTTGCGCAGGCTGAAATCGAAATAGCGCGGCCGCAGCGCCTCATCGAGCTCCCATTTTCCGTTGGGATACAGCTCGTCGAGCGAGACCGGCAGGACGCGGGTGGGACGGAAATGATTGATGATGGCGAGGGGGACCAGCATGGCCCGTGACCAGTTGCTCATGTCCCAGAAATTCACGTGGAACCATTTACCGATCAGCAGCACTTCGCTCGGGACGGTGGGAACGTGGTTCCAGCCGACCAGCCCGATCAGGGCGAGGTAGAGCTTGGAAAAAGTGTTCATCCGAGGAACTCCACCCAGGGTGGTTGCCACCTCGCGCGCCCGGAGCATGCGCGGGTCGGTGATGGGCACGCCGGCGAGCTTGAGGGCGAGGTAGGCCTTGATGGTGGCGTTCACCTCGGACGGTCCGTGCGGGTAGATGTTCCAGCCGCCTTCAGGCAGTTGCTTGGAAAAGATGTGGTGAACGGCCTTCTTCTGCCAAGCAGCGTCCACCTTCCCCCACCAGTGGTAGAAGACGACCATGTCGGAGACGAGGGTGACATCGACCATCAGTTCCCCCACCCAGTAGCCCTCGGGGTGTTGTTCAGACAGGAGGTAGCTCTGGGAACGCGTGATGGCCGCATCCAGACCCGCAACACCCGGACGTCCGGCAGCAGGAACACTGGTACTTTCGATCGATGGCCCTGTGGCCGGTCGCAACGACATGGCGGGCAGCATGGTGACGAAAAGAGGGGGACTCAAGGGGTGAAACGGAACCCGTTTGGCACCCGGATTGACCCTCATTGCGCGGACGCCATCCCCTGTGGCAGCCTCGGCAATCACCATGAGACCCAACCCTTCCCTCCGGAGGATCACCGGCTTCACCCTGATCGAGTTGCTGGTCGTCATCGCGATCATCGCCATCCTCGCCGGCATGCTCCTGCCGGCGCTGGCCAAGGCCAAGGCGTCCGCTCATCGGGCCAATTGCCTCAGCAACCTCCACAACGTCGGGATCGGCATGATGCTCTATTCCGACGATTCCCAGGGCTTCATCCCGAGGGGCAACTACACCCCCTGGTTTCTGGCCTACATGCCCTACATCCCTGACGGAGGTGCCAAGACCAACTTCCGGTCGGTGCGGAGCTTCTTCTGTCCGGCCTACCCCAACAAGAATCCCAAGCGGAAGCAGATCATCACCTACGTGATCAATGCCTGGAAGTTCTCGAGCCCGACCGATCCGGTGGGTTCGGAGCAGACGGTGCCCTCGAAGCTGACCGGGTTTGTGCGACCCTCGGATTCGGTGCATCTGGCGGACAACGACGACGGGGCGTGGCGTCCGGTGATCACGGGGTTGCAGGATGCGGTGACCAACCTGAATGACGTGTGGAGCCTGAGTCATTTGCCCTACAACGCCACTGGAACCCGTCTGAACGGGGAACGCCGCGTGGCGGCCCGACGGCATGCCGCCGGAGCAGACCTGCTGTTCATGGACGGACACTCGGACTGGATGCGGGCCGATCGGATCCGCGTCGATCTGTGGCGTGAGACGCGGTTGTGAGAGGCCGCTGGGTCCGCGGTCGCCCCATCAACCGGGTTCTCACCCGCACGCTTGAGGTGAACTGAAACGAGGCGAACCCCTGCGATCCTGAGGTCTGTCCTTCAGGATCGCTTCGCATTTTCTCCTACCGCGGGCTGCCTTCCGCCCAGGCGAACTCGCCGCGGTCCACGGACCAATCCTGGCCGAAGTAGCCGGCCATGCGTGCGCCCAGCCAACCGTTCTCTAGCGCCTCACTCCCGAAGACGGTCAGGTCGGGGAAGGCCACGCCGGCCATGAAGTAGGGAACCCGGTCGGTAAGGCGGAGTCCCGGAAGTCCGGTGCCGGTCACCACCCCGACACAGGCGATGTCGCTGCCCGGGCGCGGACGAAGGAAGAGGCAGGCCAGATCGGTGCCGGTGATCTCGCGATGGCCGACCCGCACCGACTGACGGCGGACCTGCACCGGGCTGTCCGCGAGGAGGGAATTCCAGGCGGCGTTGTTGTCGGCATTCCCGTACAGGATCACGCCGCGATCACGATCCCGCGAGGCGTCAAAGGCGGTGTCCGCCACCAGTTCGATGCTGGCGTTGCCGCGGTACCAAAAGGACTCCGAATCGAAACGGGCCTTGGCGAAGGACCAGGCATTCTCCTCCGGCGTTCCGCGGGTGCCGTAAACGAACTGCATCCGGTGGGCGAACGCTTCCTTGAATGGTCCATGGCGATGCGGGCCCTTGGCGGAGCGGGGGGCAGGCGCAGCGGATTGCCAACGCCCGTCGTCCTTCGTCAGCCAGAGGCGTTGGTTGCCTGGGGTGACGGTGAGGTTCGTCAGCGATTGACCATCCAGTTCCACGGTGGGCGTCGGTCCCGGAGGTAGATGTTCCAACCGCAGGGAGAGGCGGGCAACGTTCTCGGTCACGCCGCTGAACCGTCGGGCGGGGGCATTCCATTCGAGGTCAACGCTGCTGCGGGCGAGGGCGTGTTCCTGGGCTTCGACCGTGACCCAGTGGGACGATGCCGAAACGCCCGGATTGGCGGTGGCGAAGCGGATGCGCCCCACGGCGGAGTCGCTGGGAATCCGATGGCGCGCGAACAGGTCGAAAAGGGGCGGCCAATCGACGCAGGCGTTGCCCCACCAATGGCCGGCACCTGGTTGCTCGTGCCAATCGTAATCCCGGTGGAACCCGGAGAGCACGCTGCGCATGGTGCGCGCCTCGGAGACGGGGACATTGTCGTCGGCATCGCCGTGGAGAATGTAGATGCCGTGGTGGAGGTAATTGGTGGCGAGGGCGAGCGTGTCGCCCGGGGTCCAGGCACGATGGATCAACCGTTGCAGATCGTTGGTGGGCACCGGCCGCCGGCCGCCGCCGTAGCTGGCAAAGCTGATCCAACCCGCACTCGGTGCCAGAGCGGCAAAACGGTCGGGGTACGTCACCCCGAGTTGCCAGGTGCCGTGGCCGCCCATCGAATGGCCGGTCAGATAGGTCCGTGCGGGATCGGTGTCATACTTGCGTTGCACCCGATCCAGGACCTCGATGGCGTCGCGTCGGCCCCAGTCTTCCCAGTCGAACCCATAGGGACGGCGATTGGTGGGGGCGGCCACGTGAACCCAGGTCTTGGGCGCGTAACAGGCGGCCTGGCCCGCGGCCTCGACACTGGCGCCATGCGCGCGGAGGACCACCCCGGGACGATCGGTCGCCCCGGGCAGGGGTCTCGCCGGCACGAACCCGTAGTATTGCACGCTCCCGTCGATCTCGCTGATGAAGGTCTCCCGACGGGTCTGCTCGGCGGGCCGGATGGAAAGACCGAAGCGCGCGGTATCGGCCACCACGCCGCGCTTCCGGAGTGACAGCGTCAATTCCACCCGGTTGGTGGAAGACTTGCCCCGATGAACGATCCGAAACCCGGCCTTGTGGGTTCCCAACGCTGGGATCGACTTCACCGGAGTCTCAGTGGTCGGGCCGCCGGGGAGCGAAGACGACAGGACGAGGTTGTGCAGCGTGTTGGTCGAGGCGTTGACGAGGATGACCGCGCCAACCGTGTCGTTGCGTTCGCCTAGAACCAGATCGGGCAGGGTGGGGTCGCGGGGATCGATGGTGAGGGGTTTCTCCGGGACGGCGAGGCGCACGCGGAGACCGCCCCGGGCGGTGGCAAAGAGCAGGTCGTTGGTGCCGCGATGCAGGGCGATGGGGAGGGAAACCGTGTCGTTCCGGTACACGTCGCCGGCGCGGGGTTCGCCGTTCACATAGGCCATCGTGTGGCCACTGGCCCGGAGCAGGAGGATGCTGTCCTGGTCCGCCACGTACGGCACCTCGAAGTAGCCTCCTCGAAGCGCCGGATGTTCGAAGGATCCATCCTCCTTCGCCGCTACCTTTTCCCAGGTGCGGTTGGTGCCGCCGGGAAACACGAGGGTCTCGCCCGCGACGGGAAGGGTCCAGGTGCCAGCGACGATCCGGGCCTCAACCGGATCCGTGTGGAACGGGGTGCGGACCATTCGTCCGCCGGTCACCACAGCGATGCCTTCGCGGAGGACGTGCTCGATTTCGGCCGAGATCGCCGGGATGGAAGCGGCCGGCAGCAAGGCGAGG
>JBDNHZ010000244.1:0-16678 GCA_041688515.1 Verrucomicrobiota bacterium | reverse complement strand
GGAATAATAGACGCTGTTGATCGCGCCCCGCACGGCTTCTTGAGTGAAATCTGCCGGCGAATCGACGGTAATGCCACTTCCGGTACCGTCCGGAGCGAAATAGCGCACGCCGGCTTCCGCCGGTCCTGAGGACGGGATCAATAGGAGGCACAGGAGGACGAGGATGAACCGGGAGAGGAACGAAGAGGAGGTGGGGGTGATAGTGGCGGTATCCCCCATCAGCCGGTTCCAGATCAAGCTGAAAGTGGCGGTTTTGCCAAGCGAAGGCGGAGGTGCTGGCTCCCAGTCGCGCCTCTACAACTGCGCTTTGTTGTCGAAGGCGAACTTGAGCAGGCTGTGACTGCCGCTGAGGTGGAGCTTGTGGCTCATGTTTTGCCGGTGGGATTCGACCGTGCGCGGGCTGATGCCGAGGAGATCGGCGATTTCCTTGGTGGTGCGATCCTCTGCGATGAGTCGGAGGACGCGACGCTCGGTCGGGGTGATGAGGTCGAGGCCGGGCTTTTCCCGCCGGAGAAGGGCGGACTGTTCGCGGCGTCGGGCCAGGAGGCCGGCGATGGAAGCGCTGACAAACCGGCGCCCGGCAAGAACGGCGTGGACAGCGGTCAGGAGATCTTCGACGGCGTTTTCCTTGAGGACATAGGCGCTGACGCCGGCTTCCATGGCTTCATCGAAGAGGTTTTCGTCCTCGTGCATGGTGAGGAGGATGGTCTTCACCGGGGACTTGGCCTGCCAGAGGGCGCGGGCAACCTGAAGCCCGTTGAGCTTCGGCATGGTGATGTCGAGAATGGCGACCTCGGGATGCTGTTCCTCGATGGAACGGAGGGCCTGTTCCCCATCGCTGGCCTCATGGACGACGACCAGGGAGGGATCAGCGGCAATGACCTCACACAGGCCCTTGCGGAAGATGGGATGATCATCGGCGATCAGGATTTTTCGGATCGGATTCATGCGGGGAAAGGAGGGTGGGGACTTCGATCACGACGGTGGTTCCCTCGCCGGGCGCGGAGGTGAACGTGATGCTTCCGCCGATGGCATTGGCCCTTTCCTGCATGCTGCGCAGGCCGAAGCCGACGGGGGCCGGTGTGCCGCCTGAAGGAGGATCGGTGACAAACCCACAGCCGTCATCCTGGAGGAGGGCCCGAAGGTTCCGGCCATGCCGACGGATGGTGAGCACCGCCTGCTGGGCCTGGGAGTGGCGGACGATGTTGGAAAGGGATTCCTGGAGGAGTCGATAGAAGTGGATCTCCGATTCCGGGGCGAGGAGACCATCCAGATCCCCGATGTCAGCGGTGAACCGGACGGGCGAGGACCCGGCGAGACCGTGGGTCATGGCGGTGATGGCCCGGGTGAGGCCCATGGCATCGAGTTGAAAGGGGCGCAGGGCCTGGGCGATCGAGCGGACTTCGCGGAGCGCGAGGGTGGCCATCTCGGTGACGTGCCCGATTTGTTCGGACACGTGGGTGGAATCCCCGGGTCTGCTGAGGGCCATCTCGGCCCGGTTCTTGATGACCAGGAGATTCTGGCCAAGGCTGTCGTGCAGTTCGGCGGCGAGCCGTTTCCGTTCCTGTTCCTGCGATTCGATCAGCCGTCGGGAGAATTCCTCCTGGGCCAACTGCGCCCGGGTGATCGTCCGGATCCGTGTCCGGTAGGTTCCGATGCAGGCTCCCACCAGGAGCAGGCTTATCGCGCCCCGAAACGGCCAGGACTGCCACCAGGCGGGCAGGATCCGGAAACGCAGGCGCGCCCCGCGCTGATCCCACACTCCGTCGTGGTTGGCGGCCATCACTTCAAAGGTGTATCGCCCCGGCGACAGGCGATGGTAGGCCGCCACACGGCGGGTCGCCGCCATCTCCCAATTGGAGTCCACGCCTTCGAGGCGGTGCCGGAATCGCACCCGTTCCGGAGCGGTAAGGCTCAGGCCCGAATAGCGGATTTCGAGGCGTTGCCGGCCGGCTGGAATGACGATCTCCACCTGGTCCAGCACATCGGCGGAGGGGCCGACTCCCGCCGGGCCGTTGGAGACGGTCGGCACGCCGTCCACCGACACTTCTTCGATGATGGTGGTGGGAGGGACGGGATAGGGTCGCAGGCGGCTCGGATCGACCATGCTCACGCCTTTCAGGGTGGCGAACCAGAGGCGCTGCCGATCATCGCGGCAGGTGACGGGCTGGATGTTCGCCGAACACTCCGCCGTCCCGAGACCATCCTCGCGGGCGAATCGCCGGGGGAGCAGATCCGTACTGCGTCCGTCCATCCAGCCATTCAGGCCGGCCCGGTCCACCCGGTAGATGCCGTCGCCGGAGCCAATCCAGAGGTAGCCTCCCGCGTCTTCGGTCAGGCTGGAGGGCCACCGTGACAGCCCAAGCTTTTCCGGGTCGAGATGGGTGAATTGACCGTGCCGCAGCCGGTAGTATCCGCTCCCAGCGGTTCCGATCCAGAGCGAGTGCTCGCTGTCCAGGAGGAGGGTGGAAACGGTGAGGGAATCCGGGGAGCCAGGGATGTGAACCCGCCGCCACACGCCGCCTTCGCGACACACCAACCCGCCCCCGTCGAGGCCGAGCCAGAGCCGGGAATTCCGGTCGAGCGCCATGGCCCGGACGGGGGAGTCAGCGACTTCCGGCGGGAGCGCGGCCTGGACCAGGTGATCTCCGATGACCTGCCAGAGACCGTTGTCGCGACCGATCCACATCTTCCGTTGGGGCTCTTCAAAAAAGAGGCGGACTGTCCGGCGATCGACCGGGCTGTTGGTTTCGATGGTCGTCACCTGGTCTCCTTGGCAGATGAAGATTCCGCCGCCATACGTTCCCACCCAGAGTCGCCCCTGCGAGTCGCACTGGAGGCACCACGAGGCCCCGAGTTGATACCGGACCTGGGGAGCGGCCTTCGAGCCGGGAACGAAGGATTCGATGCCGGCCTGGGTGGCAACCCAGAGGGTGCCCGCCGGATCCTGGGCGACCGAGCGCACGATTTCCCCGGCAAGACCCGCGGCGGCATCGACGGTCTGGAAGACCCGCGGCGTCAACCGGCTCAGCCCGCTGGCTTCGTGGCCGATCCAGAGGCTGCCTTCGCTGTCGCAGAACAGGGCACGGACCGCTTCGGGCCGGGCACCGCGGCCGATCCGGTAACGATGAAAGCGGTTGTCGGGGTCGAGTCGCCAGAGACCCTGGGTCCAGGTGCCGAACCAGAAATTCCCCGAAGCATCCAACGCGGCGACGGTGCAATCCTCCACGCCTTCCGGGGTCGGCACGGTTCGTTGCCAACGATGATCCTGCCACAGGTAGGCCGCGTGGTCGGCCACCACCCACAGGGCACCCGTTGCCGTGCGCGCCACCAACTGAACCCGCGTATTGGCGGGCTCGGAAGTCGGAAGTAGCGGAAGAATCTTGGCCTGGTCGATCTGCCGCCACACTCCCTCGTCGCGGTACCAGGGAGAGCCGTCGGTGTCCACGGACACCTCGTCGAAGCTCCGGATCCGAATCCCGGTCTTTCTCTCGACCGGTACGAACTGCCCGGCGGCCGTCTCGGCAAAGACGATTCTGGGATCCAGTGCGTCCACCTGCTGTTGGCCGTCCGGGGACTCGCCCTTCAGCCGGAACGGGAGGTTGGGGAGTCCATGGGTGCCATTGGCCCGGGTGACACGGCCCTTCTCGACCCAGAGGATCCCGCCATCCTTCATGCCGACCGCAAGTCGTCCCCGCTGGTTGCGGTGCAGGGCCGTGACCGTGCTGTCCCCGTTCATGGCCGGGGTATTTCCACTGTCGAAGACGGTGAAACGGGCACCGTCGAAACGGACCAGACCGCGATAGGTGGAGAACCAGAGATATCCGTCCGGGGTCTGGACGATTTTGGTGACCGAGTTCTGTGGCAGGCCGTCCTCAACGGTGAACGTCCGGGCGACGTGATCGTCAGCGAGTTCCTCCAACTGCACCGCCCACCCACGGTCCGCCCGGATCAGCAGGAGGAACATCCAAAGGGCGATCCATGATCGAGGCACTCGGCGGTTGTAGGCGCATCGGCTTCCCATCTCAAGATTGGGGATGAGGAAGCGGGAGGATCACGTCGGTCCGGGGTCTTCGGGGGTGGCGTCGGGTTCGCCGTGGATGTCGATGCCGCGGCGACGGCGCACGGCCTCGCGCAGGATCCATTCGATCTGGCCGTTCAGGCTGCGCAGGTCGTCCGTCGACCAACGCTCCAGTTCGCGCCAGAGCGCTGGGTCGATCCGCAGCAGGAATGATTTCCGGGTTTCCATTCTCGGGCGGGCAATTCAGTGATGGAGGGTCCCGGTGTTGACGATCGGTTGGACCTCCGCTTCGCCGCAGAGAACCACCAGCAGATTGCTCACCAAGGCCGCCTTGCGTTCGTCATCCAGATCCACCACGCGTCGGGCCGCCAGTTGGTTCAACGCCATTTCGACCATGGAGACCGCGCCTTGGACGATCATCTGCCGGGCGGCAATCACCGCCTCGGCCTGCTGGCGTCGGAGCATCGCTCCCGCGATCTCCGGGGCGTAGGCGAGATGCGAGATGCGCGCTTCTTCCACCACGACGCCAGCCCGGAGCAGGCGTTCCTCCAGTTCCCGGCGCAAGGCGGCCGACACCTCTTCCCCGCCGCTGCGGAGGGTGATCTCGTGTTCCTCGCCATGGTCATAGGCGTACTCGCTGGCGAGGTGACGCACCGCGGATTCGCTCTGGATGGCCACGTAGTTCTCGCAGTTTTCGACGTCGAACAGCGCCTGGGCGGTGTCGTGCACCCGCCAGACAACCACCGCGGCGATCTCGATCGGGTTCCCCCGCTTGTCGTTCACCTTGAGGCTCTGGCCATTCAGGTTCCGGGAGCGCAGCGACACCGCCAACTTCGAGTTGAAGGGGTTCGTCCAGTGGAAGCCGCTGGTCCGGACCGTTCCCTGGTAGGATCCGAACAACACCAACACCCGCGCCTCATTGGGTTGCAGGGTGAAGAAGCCGCAGAGCAGGACGATGAAGCCGAGGCTTTCCGCGGCCAGAAGGCTCCATCCCAAGGGGGTGCCGTTTCCGCGGACGCCGTAGATAAACTGGGCAATCATCGCTGCCGCGAGCAGCAGGACTCCGACGAGGAGGGGAGCTCCGGGGAAAGTGGAGGCGGGACGCTCCTGGCTGACGATGGCGACGGTCTTGGAGGGCTGATTCACGGGAAGTTTCTTTTCGTTGATGACTGGATGATATCATTCAGATATTGATGTGCAAGAGGCCGCTTCGTGACAATCCGGTGAACCGCCGACCAGACCAGTGCGATCGAGCCCGGTCGGATTTAGTGCCGGAGTTCCTCATCCGCGCGCATCTGCGTGATCCGCGGTCCATTCTCCTTCCTGCATTTCCCGACATTTGACCGCAGAGACGCGGAGAACGCAGAGCCATTCGAGGGCATCCGGTCCCTCTCTGCGAAACTCTGCGGCCCCTGCGTTCTCTGCGGTGAATCCATTCCCGTCCCACTCTTCCCGAGTGCGCGGATACGGATCAGCGTTGCGCGGTGGCGGCCTGGTAGTCGGCCTGGGCGCGGAAGAAATCGGTGAGGGCGTCGGCTTCGAGGACACGGGCTTCGAAGGAAGCCAGTTCCCGGATCTGCACGGCAAGGAGGTCGCTGGCACCGCGCTCGAACATCACCTGTTCGGCTTCCTCGAGGGTGCCGGCGAGTTCGACGTTGGTGCGGGCCTGGATGATCTGGTCGAAGGCGGCGAGCCAGGCCGAGAAGGCATCGCGGATCTCGGCGGCGATGCGGTCGCGGGCGAACGCTTCTTCGGTTTCAAGACGGTCGATCTGGGCTTCAGCGGCGATGACGCGCCCTTGGGCTTCGCGTCGTTGGAGGGGAATCTTCAGCTCAACCCCCGCCTCAACCTCGAAGCGGGACTTGTCCTTGTAGCGATCATTGCCGAGGTCCTGGCTGACCGAGGCACCGAGATCGAGGTTCGGAAGGAGGTTGTTCTTCGCCAACCGGAGGTCCACCGCGGTTCGCTCCCGCTGGAGTTGGATGCGCCGGACCTCGGGTCGCGCGGCGTAGGCGAGTTCGATGTCCCCGGGGACCACGGTGGGATTGGGTGGGTTCGCCTCCGGAAAATCCTTCGGGAGACGCTGCCGGTCCGCGACGACCGGGTTTCCGAGGGCATCGCGGAAGAAGAGGGAAAGCGCGATGGCCGAAGCCTCGAAGCGGCGTCGGGTCTGCACGACGGAGAGTCGACGCGAGACGATGAGCCGCTGATTGTCGGTCAGGACGATGGGGCGGATCAGGCCGCTGCGGACCTGGTTGGTGAGGGCCTGGCCCCGGTCGGAGGCGACCCGTAGGAGTTCCTCGGCGACCTGGAGGCGTCGGCCGGCACCGAGCCACGACCAGTAGGCGACCGAGGAGGCGCGGACGAAGTCGAGTTGCTGACGGAGGATGAAGGGATCGGCGAGTTTCTGGTCGAGCCGGGCCTGAAGGACCGCTGCGCGCCGACGGTCGATGGATCCATCTCGCAGCAGCGGGATGCGGACGCCGAGTCGGGGTTCGCCGCCCTCCTGGGTCCGGTTCTTGTCGTAGTCGGGAAGGGTGCCGCGGGTGATGCGGTAGCCGCCAAACAGGGTGCTGCCCCAGATGCCGAGGAACTGTTCGAAGCCGGCGTCGAAGGTGCCGTAGTCGTAGTAGCCGGTGGGGTTGCCGAAGGACTTGGCGAAGACATTGAAATCGAAGGCACCCTGGGCACTGCGGAGGCGGCCGTTGGCGATATCGCGTTCGATCCGGGCGGCGAGCAGCGGCGGATATTGGTTCGTGACCGAGCGCAGGATGTCGGGAAGGACCAGGATGGGTTCCGGGCTGACCTCGGCGCGGAGGAGCGGGACGAGGAGGAAGGCGAGGAGAGAGCCGAGCAGCCATCGGACTGTGGCCTGTCGTTGGAGGAACGAGCGCTGGAGGGACGGGTTCCGCGAGTCCGAAACTCCGCGGAGCGGCAACGGGGACTCGTGGAACTCGTCCCTCCGGAAGGGTGAGCAACGGGGACTCGTGGAACTTGTCTCTCCGAAGGGTGAGCAACGGGGACTCGTGGAACTCGTCCCTCCGAAGGTGAGCAACGGGGACTCGTGGAACTCGTCCCTCCGAAGGGTGGGCGCGAGGTGCATCATTGCCCGAGCCTTCCCTGGAACTTGTCGGGTTCGCCATCGGCGACGACGGGAGGGAATCCGTTGAGTTGCCGCCAGATTTCGAACCAGAGGGGAACGCGTTGGAGCAGGACCCAGCCGTTGGCCCGGACGCCCTGGCGAAGCCAGCGGTTGGAGGGCCATTCCTGTTGCACCATACGACCGTTGCGCTCGACGAGGTCGGGGCGCGGCGCGACGAGGACCCGGAACTTTCCTTTGCCGTTGTCGGTGGGATCGACCAGCACGACTTCGCCGCCGAACGTGCCGACGGCGACGGATGGCCAGCCAACGAACTGCACGGCGGGCCAACCTTCGAACTGGATGCGGACGGGGCTGCCTTCGCGGCGGAGGCGACCCTGGAAATCGACATCGCGACTGTGGATGAGCGGCATGTCATTGCCGTCGAGCCAGAGTTCGATCATGCGGCTCTCGGTTTCGGGAATGATGGTGCAGAGGGGGCTGCCGGCGCGGAGGAAGGTTCCCTCGGTGGCCTGGACCCGGAAGACGATGCCATCGCGGGGCGAAACGACGCGTTGCGTGGTGGTCTGCTCGATCTGGATCTCGAGGCTGATCACGGCTTGCGAGGCGGATGCGAGGTCGGAGCGGGCGGATTCCCGGGAGGCCATGCTGGAGTTGATGGAGGCCATGCCGTCGGTCTCGGCACGCTTGAGGTCGGCTTCGGCACGGATGAGTTCCGCGGCGGTGCGATCGCGTTCCAGGGTGGCGAGTTCAAACTCACGTTGGGAGGCGAGGCCGCGTCGATCCCGGTAAAGCGACTCGATCCGGTCGAATTGCAGGCGCGACGTTTCGGCGGCATAGCGGGCGGCGTTGAGCCGGGTCCCGGCGGCCTCGACAGAAAGGCGCAGCGACCGTTCCTGTTCCTGGATCTGGCGTCCGATGGCTTCGATCCGTTCCTCGGCGGCGGCACGACGGGAGAGGGCTTCGGTCCGTTGCAGGCGGAGGTGGCCGAGGAGATTGGGATCGTTGTCGACGATGTCGAACAGGACGTCGCCCTGTTTGACGGCGTGGCCTTCCACGACATGGGATCGGGCGACCCGACCGGGTAGCGGGGCTTCGATGGTGATGGAACGTTCGAGGGGATTGTAAGCGACGACACGGCCGGTACCGCTGACGAACTGTTGCCAGGGCAGAAAGATGACGCCGATCAGCAGCAGGACGAACGCACCGGTGAGGATGCGGCTCAGGATGCGGGCACCGCGGACCGAGCCAGCGAGGCCCAGGGCGGGGAGTTGACTGCGGTGATCGAGCAACGGCATGGCGACGTCGCGGTCCTGCCCGGGACTGGCGTCAGTGCGATGGATTCCCATGGGTCAGTGCGGGGGGTTCGAAGAATCGGAATCCGGAGCGAATGCTCCGGGTTGAATGAGCTGGTTGCAGCGGCGGATGACCGCGAGATCGTGGGTGGCCACGACCAGGGTCCATGGCTGGTTCTGGTCGAACAGGAGGGTGCACAGGGCTTCGAGGGCGTCGGGTTCCACACTGTCCAGGGTCTTGTCCACCAGCAGCAGGCGGGGGCGTCCGACGATCGCGCGGGCGAGGACGAGGCGGGTGCGTTGGAGGCTGGTGAAGGGACGCCCGCCGAGGAGCAGGGGTGAATCCAGCCCTAGGGGAAGCATCAGGACGTCGTCGAGCAGGCGCACAGCGGCGAGCGCATCGCGGACTTCGTCGAGGCCGATCTCGGCCCGGCCGAGTCGGACGTTTTCGGTCACGGTGGCATCGAGGATGTCGTGGCCCCGGACGAGGGCGACATCGTGGCGGAGAGCGGGGAGGGACCACTGCCGCACGTCGAGGCGGTCGATGAGGATGTGGCCCGTCGAGGGAGTCCGCAGACCGTAGAGCAGATCGATCAGGGTACTGGCTCCGCCGCCGAGCGGAGCGAGGAGCCCGGCGCGAGCACCGGGTTGCAGCTTGAAGGTGAGGCGGGAGAAGACCGGCTTGAGATCGTAGGCGAACTCGAGTTCGGAGACCTCGACCTGGGCGGGTTGGCTCCGGACGGAAGGGGTTTCGCCGTGTTCCCGCTCGGTTTCGAGATCGATCAGGTAACCCAGCTTGTCGACGGCAGCCATCGCGTCGTACCAGCCTTCGAGGTGTTTCCCCAACTTGGCGACGGAGGCAACGACGGCATTGACGATGATCTCGGAGGCGACCAGTTGACCGAGGGTCAGTTCACCGGACAGGACCAGGACGCCACCAACCACGAGGAGCGACGACGAGGCAATGGCCTGGAGCGCGAGAAGCCCGCTGATCTGCCGGATCAACACCCGGAAATGGGAACGACGGGCATCGAGATACCGGCGCGCCAGCAGATCGGTCCGGTCGAGGGCGAACTTTTCGCCGCCGGGGCTCTTGAAGAGGTTGGGAAAGTGCGCGAGCTGTTCGAGCCAGCCAGCGATGGCGTATTTGCTGACCGATTCCTGAATGCTGGTTTTGACCGCGCCCCGGCCGAGCCCAAAGACGATGAAGCAGACAAGGCCGAGCAACGCCAGGTCGAAGGCCAGAAGGGACGGGTGATAGAAGCCGAGGACGATCATGCCGATGACGGCAGACAGCACCAGGTTCACGCCTTCGAGCAGGAGGAGGGCGGTGCTCTTTTGGACCGTCAGCACGTCGAAGAACCGGTTCACCAGTTCCGGCACATGCATCTGGTCGGTCGAGGCGGCGGTGACCCGGGGCAGGCGGTAGGCGAGATCCGCCGCCAGGCGCACAAAGATCCGGCGCTGGATCACCTCGGTCAGGTAATGCTGCACTGCCCGGACGAACGCCAGAAGTCCGAGAAACGCCAGCAGGGCGACGGACAGGATGACCAACGCCTGAAGGTAGACCTGATCCTGTCCGCCGAAGGCGATGTTGTTGACCACCGCATCCACCGTCAGTGGCACCGCGAGATAGAGGATGCCGGTGATTGCCGAGAAAATGACAATGGACCAGACATCGGGCATCTCGGCCCGCATCAGTCCCAGAAGCCGCCGGTGCGGTGCCGGATGATCGTGACCGTGGCTGTGCCCATGCCCATCGCGGTGTGCGCCGAGATCGGCGGCCGGGCGTTCCGGGTGGACCACGGCAAATTCGGCTGGCTCCGACACGCTGGTCAGCCCCAGTTCGCGCGCCAGGACTTCGCGTCGGAGGGTTTCGTAGCCGGGCTTTCCGTCGCGGCGGGCGATGCGGAGATGGAAGACTCCCCGTTGCGCCAGCACGCGCCATTCGCCCGAGGGCGTGACCGCAACGATGGGTAAATCGCGCCGGGCCCGCCAGACGACTTCGGACAGGGGCAGGCGGACGGGAACAACCCGGAGTGAACACTCGCTGGCGGCAGCGATCAGTTGCTCGAAACGATGGGAGCTTTCAGCACCCGGGTTGTTGCGCAGGGCGCGGATCGCCGCATCCCGCGCGAGATGAGGTTCGAGCGCGACGCCCGTCTGCCTTGCCAATTGCTCCAAGGTCCGGGCAAGGACCTTGGCAGTGGGCAAGTGATTGCCCTCGGGGTGCGATGTTTCTGGTGTGGCGGAATCCATCCGGAGGATTGCGGTTCACCCTGAACGGAGCCGGTGCCGGTGGGACGCGGTCCCCGAACAAGGTCGCCCAAGCTGCGTGCGGGAGCCGATGTGTCAAGCGATGGATGGATCCTCCGGTCGGCGACCAGGCTCACTCTGTTCCGACGGGGGAACGTGCACGGACTCGTGGAACTCGTCCCTCCGGGGAACGTCCCGTTGGCCTACGCCAGCAAGGCCTTTACCACGCCGGCTTCCTCGACGCCGGTCAGGCGTTGATCGAGGCCCTGGGACTTGAAGGTGAACCGATGATGATCCACGCCCATGCAATGCAGCAGCGTGGCGTTGAGGTCGTTGATGTGGACCGGGTTCTCGACCACGTTGTAGCTGAAGTCGTCGGTCTCTCCATAGACCTGCCCGCCCCGGATGCCGCCCCCGGCCATCCACATGCAGAAGTTCCGCGGGTGATGATCGCGACCGTAGTTGTCCTTGGTCAGTGTTCCCTGGGAATAGACCGTCCGCCCGAATTCCCCGCCCCAGACCACCAGCGTTTCATCGAGGAGTCCGCGGGCCTTGAGATCAAGGATCAGGCCGGCGGTGGGTTGATCGATGTCGCGGCATTGCGCCCGGATTTCCGACGGCAGGCTGCCGTGTTGATCCCAACCGCGGTGAAGAATCTGCACGCAACGCACGCCACGTTCGACCATCCGTCGCGCCAGCAACACGCTGGCGGCGTAGCTGCCCGGCTTGGAGACATCGGGACCGTACAGGTCGGTGATGGTCTTGGATTCGCCGCCGAAATCGACGAGCTCCGGGACGCTGCGTTGCATGCGGAACGCCATCTCATATTGGGCGATCCGGGTGAGCGTTTCGGGATCACCGAATTCGGCGTGGGTCCGGGCGTTGATGCGGTTGAGTGTGTCGAGGACCGTCCGCCGATCGGCAGTGGAAACGCCGGGAGGATTCTGGATGTAGAGGACGGGATCGCCCACGGCGCGAAGGGCGACGCCGGTGTATTGGGTGGGGAGATAACCGCTGCTCCACATCCGGGTGAAGAGCGCCTGGGCATCGGCTTTGGACGACCAGTTGGGCGTGAGGACCACGAAGGCGGGCAAGTCGTTGTTCTCGCTGCCCAGGCCATACGCGAGCCACGAACCGAGGCTGGCCTTTCCCGGGACTTCGCTGCCGGTCATCACAAAGGTGCAGGCGGGATCGTGGTTGATGGCGTTGGTCTGAACCGATTTCACCAGCGCGAGATCATCGACGATCCGGGCGGTGTGCGGCAGCAGTTCGCTGATCCAGCGTCCGCTCTGGCCCGCCTGGGAAAAGGAGAACATCGACGGGGCCACCGGGAATCGCGTCTGGCCCGAGGTCATGGTGGTGATGCGTTGGCCGTTGCGGACGGATTCCGGAAGGTCCTTGTCGAAGTACTCCTTCAGGCCCGGCTTGTAATCCCACAGGTCGATCTGCGATGGCCCGCCGTTCATGTGGAGGTAAATCAGGCTTTTGGCCTTGGGTGCGAAATGCGGAAGACCGGCCAGGGCGGGATGGACCCGCCCGGCTCCGGCAGCCTCCGCACCGGTGGCTTTGGCAAGCGCCCGCGCCATCGGCCCCGCTCCCAGCCCCGCGAGCGCCAGTGCGCCCAGGCGGATGCCGGTCTGACCGAAGAACTGACGTCGGGTCTGCAACAGTTGGTGTTCGAACAGGGGATCCATGGCGTCAGTTCCGGGTGATGGTTTCGTCGAGGTTGAGGATGAGATTGGCGGCGAGCGTGTAGGCGGCGAGCTCGGCGACCGGCAGGGACGCAGGCGGGCGGGATTCGCCCTGGTTGACGACCTGCTTTGCGGCTTCGGCATCCGCACGATAACGGGCCTGCAACGGGGTCAGCAGATCGAGCATCCACCCGAGTTCTTCGGAGGTCGGCGGACGCGACAGGACGGCGCGATAGCCGAAGCGCACCCGGTCGGCTGGAGCGGTGCCGCCTTCGGTCATCATGCGGGCCGCCAGGGCGCGGGCCGCCTCGAAATGTTGGACGTCATTGAGGAGTTGCAGCGCCTGCAACGGAGTGTTGCTGCGCTCGCGCCGGGAACAGAACTGCTCCCGGTTGGGCGCATCGAAGGTCGTCATGAAGGGCGGCGGTGCCGTCCGCTTGAAGAAGGTGTAAAGACTCCGCCGGTACAGTCCCGCGCCGGTGTCTGCCTTGTAGAAGCGGGTGTTCGAACCGCTGTATCCGATCGGTTCCCAAAGGTTGGGGGGTTGATAGGGACGAACGCCTTTGCCACCCACGGTTGGATCCAGCAGACCACTCACGAACAGGGCGTTGTCGCGAAGTTGTTCGGCGTCCAGCCGGAACCGGGGGCCGCGGGACAACAGCCGATTCTCCGGGTCCCGTTGCCAGGCGTCGGCCGGAGCCCGTGAGTCCTGACGATAGGCAGCCGAGGTCACGATCAGGCGGACGAGAACCTTCACATCCCAGCCGGAATCGCGGAAATGGACAGAAAGCCAGTCGAGCAGTTCCGGATGGCTGGGAGGCTCGCCCTGGGAACCGAAGTCATCCGCGGTCTTCACCAGTCCCACCCCGAAGAATTGCTGCCAGAATCGGTTCACCGTCACCCGCGCGGTCAGCGGATGGTCCCCACTGACCAGCCAGCGGGCCAGGTCGAGCCGATTGGGGACCTCACCGGCCGGTCGCAGTGGCGGCAGTGCGGCGGGGGTGCCGCGGACGACCTTGTCGCCGGGCTTGTCGTACTGACCGCGCACCATGACGAAGCTGTCCCGCGGTTTCTCCAGATCATGCCAGACCATCGTCCGGGGAATGGCGTCCCGGAACTGGTCGCGTTGGCGGCGTACGTCGGCCACGGCGGTGGTGAGCGGTTCGATGACCGGTCGAGTCTCGGCGCACACCTGGGAGAGATAATGGCTGCGCAAGAGCTGCACCTGTTCCGGGCTGCGATTCGTCGAGGTGGTTTCCCGGAAGACCTTGCGCACCGGTTCGGGCAGTTCCTTGGCGTCCTTGCCTTCGTACGGGCGCATCCAGGCCGCCATGGAGGTCAGCGGGTCGTTGGCCGGATCCACCCGCGCCATCGATCCCGTCTTGTCCCAGTACAGGGTCCCTCCGAATTCGGTGTAGGCGATGCCGGTGAGCTTCTCGCCTGGTTTCAGGCCGAGCTTCTCGACATCCACCTCGATGCGCACCCACTCGCCCGTCTTGGGCAATGGGCCGACGATCCAACGGCTGGCCTTGCCCTTCTCGCCCCAGCTGATGGCGTCGGTGTCGCCCCACACCGCCCGATGCTCCCAGCTCCCTTGGAAGAACTGCATCATGATCGTCTTGGGCGGATCCATGGGATCGAGGTGGACGTGGGCGAAAAACTTGCCCTGACGCGGTGTGTCGAGCGCGACGGATTCAAACACGTCCTGCCAGAGGGCGGCGCCCTTTTGCTTGAGTGCCTGGCGACCGGCGAACACCGGTCCTTCGGAAGCGGCTACGAGCGACGGTTTCATCTGGGGTTTCGCGCCGGGCGGCAGGTCGTCATCGAACCACACGGTTTCGATGTCGCGGGCGGCGGGGGGCGGCGTGAGGAGGGCGGGGTCCTGATAAAGGAGCTTCTCGACGGCGTCGCTCACGCGGGTTTCGCGTTCGCGCAGGGTGGCCTCGAACTGGTCCAGGCGCCGTTGATCTTCGTCCGATTTCAACTCGAGGACCGGCGGCGTCCGGCGGGCGTTGCCGTCCATGGCCGGATCGGCCGCGCTGTGGAAGAAGGCGTAGAGCGAATAGAACTCCTTCTGCGACACCGGATCGAACTTGTGATCGTGGCAGACCGCGCATCCGGCGGTCAGTCCCATCCAGGCCTGTGCCGTCGTGGCCGTCCGGTCCACGGCGTAGCGGAAGATGTACTCGGCGTCGATGGCCCCGCCTTCGCCGGTGGTGACGTTGTTGCGGTTGAAGCCGGTGGCGACGAGCTGATCTTCGGATGCCCCCGGCAGAAGGTCGCCAGCCAGTTGCTCCACCGTAAACCGATCGAAGGAAAGGTTGCGATTGAAGGCGCGCACCACCCAGTCGCGGTAGGCCCAGATCTCGCGTTCGTTGTCGAGGTGCAGCCCGTGGGTGTCGGCGTAACGCGCCACATCCAGCCAATGGCGCCCCATCTGTTCCCCGTAGCGGGGCGAATCGAGCCAGCGATCCACCAACCGTTCGTAGGCACCCGGCAGACGGTCGTTTTCGAAGGCCTCGACTTCGGCCGGCGTGGGGGGAAGTCCCCGGAGATCGAAACTCAGGCGGCGCGCCAACCGCGGACGAACGGCTTCGGCGGTCGGTGCCAGTTTCTCCGCCGCCAGGCGTGCCTGGAGAAAGCGATCGATGGGATTCTGAACGGTCCAGGCGGCGTTCACCGGGGCGGGGATGGCGGACGCCACTGGCGATTCAAAAGACCAGTGTTTCTGGTAGCGTGCCCCTTGTTGAATCCAGCGTTTGATCAGGGATTTCTGGGCGTCGGACAGGGTCTTGTGCGATTCGGGCGGCGGCATGACCTCGTCGGGATCCGCGGTGTTCAGGCGCTGCCACAACTCGCTGGCTTCGGGATCACCGGGCTTGATGGCGTCCCGTCCCTCGCGATTGGCGGCGAAGGCACCTTCGGCCAGGTCCAGACGGAGCCCGGCCTTGCGTTTCTTGGCGTCGAGCCCGTGGCAGGCGAAGCACTGGTCGGAGAGGATCGGCCGGATATCGCGATTGAAGAGCAGGTCGTCCGCCGAGAGGCCCGCGGCCGATGCGGCCATCGCCAGACCCCAACCGAGCCACCGATTCCATGCATGCGCAGACATTGGACAAGACAGTGCCCTCTCGGCGCGGGCTTTCAACCGCGGAGGGAGGAACTAAAGGTCCCACCCCCTCAAACCGCCAATTGCACCACGCGCTCCTGGAGTTGGCTGGTCCAGCGGGCGACGTAGCTGAGGGCGCGATAGATCTGTTCCAGACGTTCGAGCGGCAGGGCTGTCGGTCGGCCGGCATCGCCCACCGGCGGAGCCGCGTCCCAGACGACGTTCAATCCGGACAGTTCGGATCCGAGCGTGTCGCCGACGGAGCGGATGCGTCCCTGGAGGTCGAGCAGGCGGTCCATCCATTCCATGCCCGCCTGCATGACCTGCAACCGAAGCATGGGCGAGGTGGCGGCGGCCTTCTTCTTGAGGAATTCGTCGCAATCACGACAGGTCTGACCCACCTCCACGAAGAGATCCATGGTGCCCGGCGGGATGCGCTGGATGTCCTTCGGCTTCTCCCCGAGCTCGAGTTCGAGCAAGTGCAACAGACGATCCCGGGGTTCCTTCAGGGTCTGATACGCGGAGTTCAGGTCGGCGTAGCGGTGTCCGACCGCCGTCCGCTCCGCCTCCGGGGCTTCGTGGAATCGGTCCGGGTGCAACGGCCCCGACAGGGTGTGAAAACGGTCTTTGAGGGCGTCGGCGTCGATCCAGGGGTGCCGCGCCTCGCCCAGCAACGCGAAGGCGTCGGTCATGCGCTGAAGCTCTCGCCGCAGGAACAGCTCGTGGCGGCGTTCGGATTCTTCACCTTGAACCCGCCTTCTTGTAGGGCATCGACGAAATCCAGCTCGGATCCAGTGACGTACAGGGCGCTCTTGGGATCCACCACGACGCGGACGCCGGCGCTCTCGACCAGGATATCGCGGTTCTGCGGGGCATCCTGGAGGTCCATCTTGTACTGGAGACCGGAACAACCGCCGCCCACCACGGAAACGCGCAGGACTCCCCGGGGCCGTCCCTGCTTGGTGAGCAGCGTGCTCACCTTGGTCCCGGCCGCACCCGTCAGCTTGATCAAACGCTCATCGCCCACCCGGACCGACGGCGGTGCCGCGGCTCCCGCTCCGATTTTTCCGGCAATCATGGCGTTCAAGTTATGGGTGCCCACCCGGGGCGTCAACGCGGGCGACAGGCCAGGATCAAGCTTCAGGCGCATGTTGACACTGCCCCCGCCCGACTGGCATCCGCCTCCTCACGTCGGCAGCTACGAACGGC
>JBDNHZ010000243.1:0-6046 GCA_041688515.1 Verrucomicrobiota bacterium | reverse complement strand
TGGAGGACGTCGCCGTTCACAGCCCTCCCGTTCTCGCCACTTCCTTGGCGAACTAGGTCATGATCCAGTTGGCACCGGCGCGCCGGATGGCGAGCAGAGATTCGTCGCGGGCCCGTTCGTAATCGAGCCATCCGAGTCGGGCGGCGGCGTGGATCTGGGCGTATTCCCCGCTGACCTGGTAGGCGGCGAGGGGAAGCCGGGTCAGTCGCCGGAGTTGATGGCGGATGTCGAGATAGGGACCGGCAGGTTTGATCATCAGGGCATCGGCCCCTTCCTGTTCGTCGAGCAGGGCGTCGGCGAGCGCCTCGCGCGGGTTGGCCGGATTGAGTTGGTAGCTCCGCTTGTCCAGTCCCGTCGTGCCCGCGGCCTGGGCGCTTCCCACCGCCTCGCGGAACGGTCCATAGAATGCCGAGGCAAACTTGGCGCTGTAGGCCAGGATGCCGGTGGAACCGAATCCCTGACGGTCGAGCGCGGCGCGGATGGCACCGACGCGGCCGTCCATCATGTCGCTGGGCGCGACGAAATCGACTCCAGCTCGGGCGTGCAGCACCGCCATGCGGGCGAGGAGTGACACGGTGGCGTCGTTGTCGACGTCCCTTCCGTCCGCGGTCAGGACGCCGTCGTGACCGTGCGAGGTGTATGGATCGAGGGCGATGTCGGTGAACTGGACCAACCCGGGGGCCGTTTGGCGGATGGCGGCGATGGCGCGAAGCACGAGACACTCCGGATTGAGCGCCTCGGAGCCCTGCGGGTCCTTGAGGTGGGACGGCGTGACGGGGAACAGGGCGATCCCGCGGATGCCGAGCCCGGCCAGTTCGGCAGCCTCGCGGGCGAGGTCGGCCAGGCCGAGGCGGAGGACTCCCGGCATCGAACCGACGGGCGTGGGCGGCCCGTCGCCCTCCTGGATGAAGAGGGGCGCGATCAGGTTCGACGGATGAAGCCGGACCTCGCGCACCATCTCACGAATGGCTTCGTTTTGGCGAAGCCGGCGGGGGCGACGGGCAGGGAACATGGGAATCAACTTCGGTTCAGGGCGCTGAGGATGGCTTTGATGGAGGCGATTTCGATGCTGGTATCCACCCCGGCACCCCAGCGCGTCCGGCCATCGGCGTGGCGGATCTGGATATAGGCGATGGCGCTGGCGGTTTCGCCGGCGGCGAGGGCGTGCTCGGAGTAATGGGCCACCTCGAATTTGGGAACCCCTCCGGCGATGAGGGCGTGGACGAAGGCGGCAATCGGTCCATTGCCCATGCCTTCGAAGGATCGTACCTGGTTCTCCTGCCGGACCTGGGCGCGACAACGCACGGTGCCATCGCGGCCCTCGGTCTCGAAGCCTTCGAGGCGAAAGGGTTCCGATCGATCGATGTACTCGGTCCAGAACATCGCCTTGAGTTCCGGGCCGCGGACCTCGCGACCGCGACGATCGACCTCATCGTTGGCGATGGGGCCGAACTCGCGTTGCATGTCCTTGGGCAGTTCAATGCCAAACTCGGTTTCGAGCAGGTAGGCGACGCCACCCTTGCCGGACTGGCTGTTGACGCGAATGACCTCGTAGTACTCGCGGCCGAGGTCGCCGGGATCAATCGTCAGGTAAGGGACGTCCCAGAACGGGTTGAGACCCTTTTCCTGGACGAGTTCGCGTTCGCGGAGACCCTTGCGGATGGCGTCCTGGTGGGAGCCGGAGAAGGCGGTAAAGACGAGTTCCCCGGCGTAAGGCTGGCGGGGCGGGACGGTCATCCCGGTGCAGCGTTCGTACACCTGACGGAGGGAATTGAGATCGGAGAAGTCCAGGCCCGGGTCGATCCCGTGCATGTACAGATTCAGCGCCACCGTGACGATGTCGAGGTTCCCGGTGCGTTCACCATTGCCGAACAGCGTGCCTTCGACGCGATGGGCACCGGCGAGCAGGCCGAGTTCCGTGGCGGCGATGCCGGTCCCGCGATCGTTGTGGGTGTGGAGCGAGATGATGGCCGCCGCCGGAGTGCGCAGATGCCGGATGAACCATTCGATCTGGTCGGCGTACACGTTGGGCATCGCCACCTCCACCGTGTCCGGGAGATTCAGGATAATCGGATTTTTCGGGGTCGGCTGCCATTCGTCGATGACGGCCTCGCAGATCTCGAGGGCAAACTCGACTTCGGTGGCGGAGAAACTCTCTGGCGAATACTGGAACCGGACGCGGGTGCCGGCCAGACGATGCACCCGATCCCGGATCCAACGCGTGCCTCTACGGGCGATGGCGACGATCTCGGGCTTTTCGAGTCCGAATACCACCCTGCGCTGTGCCGGCGAAGTCGAGTTGTACAGGTGGATGATCGCATTCTTCGCGCCGGCGAGGGATTCCACGGTCCGTTCGATCAGGTCTTCGCGGGCCTGGACCAGGACTTGGATGGTGACGTCGTCCGGGATGCGGCCGTCCTCAATGAGGCGGCGCATGAAGGCGAACTCGGTGTTCGAAGCGGCGGGGAAGCCGACTTCGATCTCCTTGAATCCACAACGCACCAGCGCCTCGAACATCTCCAGTTTCTGGGAGACATTCATCGGCACCGCGAGGGCCTGGTTGCCATCACGGAGGTCGACACTGCACCACGAGGGCGCGGCAGTCAGGACGCGATTGGGCCACTGCCGATCCGGGAGATGGATCGGCGGGAACGGACGGTATTTGTTGGAGGCTGGCTTCTGCATGGCTCGTGCGGTTGGGACCCGATCCCGGTCGCGCTCGCGGCAGTGCGGAAAACAAAAAACCCACCGCCGACGCGGCGATGGGGAGCGAAATCCGACAAGGTCCTGATCAAGCTCCGACCGCCCTACTGCACAAAAGCAGCAACAGGCTAGTAAGTCGGAATGCCGGACAGGAACTCATGTTGGGTAATGAAGCGGGCGCGAGGCCCGAGGGTCAACGCCTATTTCCTGAGGAAGTCATTTGCGCTGGTGGCCCGTGCTTTGCTACCCAGCGAGGCGTTTTTGCTGCGATGGCTGAAGTAGGTACAAAACTGGGACGATACACCCTGCATGAGCGGATCAATGCAGGGGGCATGTCGGAGATCTGGCTGGCGACCAATGAGGTCGGCCAGTCCGTGGCCGTGCGTCTCATGCTCAACAACAGCCTGCTGGCCTTTACCGGGCGCAAGCGCTTCATCACTGGGGCGGAAGTCCTCCAGCATCTGCCGCCGCACCCGTCGATCATCGGGTACATTGAGCACGGCAAGATTGACGGGGAGTTGGTCCTGGTCATGGAGTATGTCGAGGGCGAGAACCTCAAGATGCGGATGGCGGCGAATGATCCGGTCCTGTCGGAGAACATCGCCCAGATCCTCATCGACCTGGCCGAGGCGCTGGAGCACTTGCACGACCACGGGTTCATGCATCTCGACTTCAAGCCGGAGAACGTGGTCATGAGCCGCAACGGCAGCGTTCGTCTGGTGGACTTCGACCTCGCCCAACCCATCCCGAATCCGCCGCGGAAACTCGATCGCAACCCGGGCACACCCCAGTACATGTCCCCGGAACAGTTGCTCCGGCAGCCGGTGGATCATCGGGCGGACCTCTGGGCCTTCGGGGTGACCGCCTACGAGTTGTTGACCTTCCGCAAACCGTTCCCGGGCGACACGGCCGACCTGGTGCTCCGTCGTCAGTTGGACCGGTCCGAGTTCGCCACTCCCCGCTCGATCAACTCCGAGATCCCCGTCGATCTGGAGCGGATCATCCTCCGCTGTCTGGAAAAGGACATGGAACGGCGCCACCCGGTCACCAGCGTTCTCGTCCACGAGATCCGCCAGGCCCTGTACGTGGGGTGAGGGGTGGAGGGTTGCCCGGAAAACACTTTGACCCGACGGCCGGGGCTTACCTAGGCTGCGCTCCACAGTTTTAATTCATGAGCACGACGTACGTTCCTTTGATCAGTTCCGGCGTGGCCGGCCCGCTGGGTGTCCTTCATCTTCCCCGCCTGTGGCAGAAAGCCTCGCTGGAAGCCGCCGGAAAGCTGGCTGCCGGTTACCCCGGAATCGGCCAGGGCTATGACACGATGGTCATCAACGGCCTCGGCCTGAATGCCGACGAAGTGAAGAAGTTCCTCGCCGAGACCAAGCCCACCTATC
Organism: Verrucomicrobiota bacterium; assembly: GCA_041688515.1. GTDB lineage: Bacteria > Verrucomicrobiota > Verrucomicrobiia > Limisphaerales > UBA9464 > UBA6176. The sequence continues at coordinate 1,949 of JBDNHZ010000243.1, read as the reverse complement.
CGCAGTTCGAGGCCTGGATCAAGCGTCAGCCGGGGGTGAACCTGAGCCGCGCCAAGATCCACGCGCTCAACCTTTCGATCGCTGGCTACCAGCACACGGACGAAGTCCGCAAGGGCATCCTCACCGCCAACAACCTGCCGGACGACGGATCCCTCCTGGGCGATGCGATCAACCTGAACAACCTCGACGACTGGTTCGAGTTCCATCAGGCCGTCCTCAAGTAAGGCACTTCGGGGAATCCTCCCCGCGGATTTCAAGCGCGTGGCAGTTCTGGCCGACCCGGCCGGGACTGCCATGTGTGCTTTCTGGGCACTCCCCTCGTCCCGGAGGAAGGCCCAGATGTCCTCCGCGGGTGGTTCCTGGTCGAGGTCGCTCGGGAAGGGCCCGGGACCGCGACCGTCCCTGGCGGCAACGGCGCAGGAGGTAGCCGAAAGGAACGAAATGGGACGAAAAAAGAGGGGAGGGAGCGGAGTGGACCGCACGCTCCAGCGCGTGAACGGCATCCCTCCTTCTTTCGCTTTTGCGTTCTTTTCGGCCAAGCGCTCGCTGGAAGGGGCCTGGGACCGTGGCCGTCCCTGGCGGCAACGGCGCAGGAGGTAGCCGAAAGGAACGAAATAGGACGAAAAAAGGGGGAGGGAGCGGAGTGGACCGCACGCTCCAGCGCGTGAACGGCATTCCTCCTTCTTTCGCTTTTGCGTTCTTTTCGGCCAAGCGCTCGCTGGAAGGGGCCTGCGACCGTGGCTGTCCCTGGCGGCAACGGCGCAGGAGGTAGCCGAAAGGAACGAAATAGGACGAAAAAAGAGGGAGGGAGCGGAGTGGACCGCACGCTCCAGCGCGTGAACGGCATCCCTCCTTCTTTCGCTTTTGCGTTCTTTTCGGCCAAGCGCTCGCTGGAAGGGGCCTAAGACCGTGGCCGTCCCTGGCGGCAGGGCAGTCCGGGTGCACCACGACACAGCGGAGCACCGGCTTGAAGCCGCTCGGTCGGAGCGCCAAGCAGAAGACGAGAATGAAACTAAGCATAGCGCGTGTAGCGGCTTGACAACCCAATCCCGCCGCCGCGGGAGGCAGCGCTGTCGTCGCTCGACAACTCAAGGAAGGCTGCTGCTCCAATCATGGCCGTGGCGAGTGTCTTCATGTTGCGAATGCGTCCGGTCGCCTGACGCTCAAATCAGGGACGCCGAGCCCCAGTTGTTGGAGAGGAAACAGAACGTGGTCCCGGCGTTCTCTGGAGTGCTTTGTTCGGGCCCGTAGCCAGCCAGTGCTTGGCCTTGTGCTCTGCAGCCGCATGGACCTTCGCCCACGCAAACAATCGGTGCCGGTCGTACTCAAAATCGGCTGCAACTGCAGCCCTCGCATCTCAGACCCTTTTTACAATCGTGTCTTTCATATCTTGGGATGGAAGCGGAACTCCCGCGTTCAGATGACGGGCATATGCTGATGATGGTAGGATCAAAACTCAAACAGAGCCTTCTGGAGCGTCGCATTCGCCAGATGGGTGCAATTCCACGTCAGCAGGCAGTCCATCCGGTGGACGATGGAAAACCTGATCCGAGCCAGGTCCGGCCAAGCCGCAAAACGGCCCGACCCGGTTGAACTAATTCTTCCCGACGATCCCGGTGACGGTGTCGTATCCCTTACACCTTCACGAGCGCCTTGCCGATTTTGTCTCCTTCGAAAAGAGCGAGGAAGGCTTTCGGTGCGTTTTCGATTCCTTCGGTGATGGTTTCCTCCCACACGATGCTACCGTCGCGGATCCATGCTCCCATCTCCTTTTGGAATACTGCCTGAAGATCCTGATGGTCGCGCACGATGAAGCCCTGCATCCGGACCCGTTTGCCGATAATCTTGAAAAGGTTCGCGGGACCGGGCTTCGACTTCTCATCGTTGTAACCGGAGATCATCCCGCAGCAGACGATGCGTCCGAAGTCGTTCATGTGGTCGATGGCACC
>JBDNHZ010000242.1:0-7385 GCA_041688515.1 Verrucomicrobiota bacterium | reverse complement strand
CTTTCAGACGCACCATGGGATGGACCTTGGGACTCGGGCTGGGGGAGACGTCCCGGAGGGCGCTCTTCCTCTTCACCGTTTTCGGGTTTCTGACAAGCTCACACCTTGCCGCCGCTCCAACCAAATTTTTGCCGGAGGGTGGAGAAAAAGCTGGAGCCCTGGGGCCGGAGCAATCGCACCGACTTGGGCGAGCGCCGGATGGTGACCGTGTCCCCCATGCTGAGTTCGGTCTGCTGTTGTCCATCTGCCGCCAAGGTGGCCATCACCCGGGGGCTCAGCAGTTGAACCCGGACGGTGGAGGCGAGGCTGACGATCACGGGGCGAATGGACAGCGTGTGCGGGCAGATGGGCGTGAGGGTGAGCACTTCGGCATCGGGACTGACGATGGATCCCCCGGCGGCCAGCGAATAGGCGGTGGAACCAGTGGGGGACGAGGCGATCAATCCGTCGCACCGGTAGCGGGTGAGGGGTTCGCCGTTGACGGAGACCTCCACTTCGATGAGGCGGGAAGAGGCTCCGCGGCTGAGGACGAAATCATTGAGGGCAATCTGGATGAGGTTCTCCGGCCCGCGCTGGATCGAGGCTTCGAGCAGCGCTCGATCGTCGTACGAGTAGTGCCCGGCCAGGATGCGACGGAGGGCGACCGCAAGCTTCTCCGGGCTGAGGGAGGTCAGGAACCCGAGGTTGCCCACATTGACGCCGAGGATGGGCACCGGCAGTCCGGCGACCAACCGGGCGATGCGGAGCATGGTGCCGTCGCCGCCGAACACGAGGATCAGGTCGACGGAGCGGATGACCGCTTCCAGGGATTCGGCGGCCGGGAGTTTGTGTTTGCAGAGGCGGGCGGTGTCCGGATCGACGACGACCGTGCGCTTGAGTCCCGCCAGAATGCTGGCGGCGCGGGGGACCAGAAGCGCCGTGCGGCTCTTCTCCGGGTTGGCGATCAGTCCGATGCGCCGAAGGGAGTCAGCCTGGGATTTCAAGCGGGTAGGAAATGTGTGCCAGGAACTCCTTGTTCCCGGCAGGCCCAAGCAAGGGGGATTCCACGTGCCCATTCCAGCGCAAAGAAGGGAGATCCTTCGCGACGAACGCCCGGAGTTCCTCCAGCACCCGGGTGTGAACGACAGGATCGGAGATGACCCCGGCTCCGCGATCGGCCTCGGCCTTGCCGGCTTCGAACTGCGGTTTCACCAGGGCGATCACGTGGCCGCCGGGCCGCAGCAGGGCGGGGACCGGCGGAAGGATCCGGCGCAGGCTGATGAAGGAGCAATCGACCACAACGAGGTCAAACGGGAGTTCGCCGGGCTGGAAATGCGCCGGAGTCAGTTCCCGGGCATTGGTCCGTTCCCGGACCGTGACGCGCGGATCCTGACGAAGCTTCCAGGCCAGTTGCCCATGACCGACATCGACGGCATGGACCGAGGCCGCTCCGTGTTGCAGCAGACAATCGGTGAACCCTCCGGTGGACGCGCCGAGGTCGATGGCCCGCGCTCCGGCGATCGGGATCTGGAAGTGGACGAGGGCGTGTTCGAGTTTGTGGCCGCCCCGGGAAACAAACCGTTCCGGGGCGACCAATTCAATCCGCGCGTCCGGTTTGATGCGGTCGCCGGGCTTGCCGGCCGGTTGGCCGTTGACCAGAACCTGAGCCGCCAGAATGGCCGCTTGGGCCTTGCTGCGCGTCGCGCAGAGTCCCCGCTCGACAAGCACCTGGTCCAGACGGAGCACGGTGGGTGGGATCAGGCCTTGAGGGAACGGACGAATCGATCCATCCGCTCCAGTCCCTTGATGATATTCGCCAGGCTGGTGGCGTAGGAGATGCGGATGTAGTCGTCGGCCCCGAAGGCGATGCCGGGAACGGCGGCAACCTTCTCGGTTTCCAACAGGCGCTTGCAGAACTCGGCAGATTTCAGGCCGGTGCCGCTGATGTTGGGAAACAGGTAGAAGGCACCCTTGGAATTGACGCAGGTGACGCCCGGCATGGCGTTGAGCCGGGTCCAGGCTTCGGTGCGGCGACGGGCGTATTCCTCCAGCCACTTCGGCAGGTGATCCTGTGGGCCGGTCAGGGCGGCGACCGCGCCCTTCTGGGCGAAGCTCGTCGGGTTGGAGGTGCTGTGGGACTGGAGGGCGTCGATCGCCTTCGCGATCGGCTCGGGTGCGGCCAGGAAACCGAGGCGCCATCCGGTCATCGACCAGGCCTTGGCGAACCCATGGACGATGATGGTGTGGTCGTAGTGGGCCTGGGAAAAGGAGGCGACCGACTGATGCTTGGCACCATCGTACAGCAGGTGCTCGTAGATCTCGTCGCTCATGATGAGGACGTTCTTTTCGACGCAGACATCCCCCAGGGCCTTGATCTCCTCCGGGGTGTACACCGATCCGGTGGGATTCGACGGTGAGTTCAGGATGAACAGGCGGGTGCTCGGGGTGATGGCGGCGCGGAGTTGCTCCGGCGTGACCTTGAACTCGGTCTTGTCCGAGGTTTCCAGGATCACCGGCGTGGCCCCGGCGAGCTTGACCATCTCCGGGTAGGACAACCAGTAGGGCGCCGGAATGATGACCTCGTCTCCTTCCTCGCAGGTGGCCAGGATGACATTGAAGCAGGAGTGCTTTCCGCCGCAGGAAACAATGACCTGCGAGGGCTTGTACGTGAGGCCGTTCTCGCGCTGGAACTTGTCGGCGATGGCCTGTCGCAACTCCGGGATGCCGCTCGACGGGGTGTACTTGGTGAAGCCCGCGGCAAGCGCCGCCGCCGCCGCGTCCTTGATGTGTTGCGGGGTGTCGAAATCCGGTTCCCCCGCGCCGAAACCCACCACGTCGTGGCCTTCGGCCTTCATCTGTTTTGCCTTCGAATCGATGGCAAGGGTGAGGGACGGCGACAGGGACGCGGCTCGGCGTGCGATCTTGTACTGCATATAGCGAAACGGCGCGCAGGGTGCCGGGGAGCGCGCAGGGTGCAAGGGGGAAGTTTGGGAAGCGCTCATTCGAACTGCACTTCGAGTTCGCCGTCGCCCGTGACCCGGAGAAACGCCCGGGGCGTCCCCGGCTTCGGGTCGGGATCCGGCGCTAACGATTGTCCCTGCCAGCGAAATACGGTGTTGGTGACGACTCCGCCCACGACCACCTGCACCGGGAATTCGGTCGGGGCCTGGATGCGGAATCTCGCCCGCTTCGGATCGTCCAGGAGCAGTCGGACCGGCCCCGGAGCGATCACCCACACCGGAAGTTTTCTGGCCGCGGCAAATCCGTGCAGTGGCTTTTCGCCGTAGGCCACCGCGGCCAGCGGCAGCAGCGTGCCCGGGTTGATGGGAACCGGATTCCTCGATTGCGACCGGAGTTCGAAGCTGTCCGGCAGACAGCCCATCGCCGGCCCGTCGGATTCGGGGTGGACCTGTTGCACTCCGCACAGGGCGATTCCCTGGGCGACCCGATTCCAATCCAATGACCGGTCATGGACGGACAGCGACAACAGGGCGTCCGCATACACCAGTCCGCACCATTGCACAGGGAGACCGATCCAGTTCGGGGCGATGAACTGGGTGGCACCAAACACCGGGATGGTGCTGTAAGTGCCGACCGGACCGGTGACGGGGGATTCGAGATAGAGGAAGGGAATGCCCGTCCAGGCCCACGCGCGGGCACGTTCGAGGAATGCCTTTTCGCCGGTGAGTTCATAGCCGCGCAGGTTTACCTTCACCAGATAGGCGCTGGCGAGAAGGTCGGCGGTGTGCAACGGCACTTCCCAGGTCTGCGCGCCGCGTGGGACCTCCCCGTCGTAGCGGACCATCCGACGCAGGTGTCCGACACACTCGTTGACGAGGCCGGGGTCGCCGGCCAGCAGGGCGTGGTCGAAGGCGATGGAAAGGTGGGTGGCGGTGAGACCGTTGGCGTGGTTGGTCCAGTGGGTTCGCCCCAGGTCATCGCCTTTCGCCGGGGCCCGGTACCGCACCCGCGTCTCCGGCCCCAGCGCCTCCAGGTGATGTCGGGCCACCGCACGCGCCGATTCGGCCACCGCCGTGGCCTTGAGCGCGAGCAACGCCGGCGAGGGCAGACGCAGGTGACTGACCGGGCCGTCCAGCCAGCCCGTGTCGGGAATGGCGGCGGCATTCTCCCGGGCGGCGATCAACAGACGTTCGGCCAGCACGGGGTCCTGGACCCTAGGCGCCAGCCAGGCTTCGAAATAGCCCGCATCAGGAGCCGGCGAGAGTCCGAATCCATTGCCCACCGCATGTCGGTATTGATGCCCTTCCCGAATTCCGGAATCGAGCCAGCCGCGGGCTGCCAGACGGTAGTATTCCTGCGACGAGGGAATGGCCTTGGGGAGCGGCGGCAGCCCGGTGCGCCGGACATGGGCCTGCAAGGCGGGAATCACTGTGGTTCCTGCGCCCGCCGCCAGGAACCCCTCGGCCGTCAGCGTTTCTCCCCGCTGCAGTCGGTGGCCGCCGTAGGGCAGGAGCGAGCCATCCTCGCGCACGCTCGGATCCGCCCCCGGATGAATGAGTCCGAATAAATGTCCTCCCGAGCGGGAAATGCGGTCGGGGGTATCGTGCAGTGCCGCCAGCGGAGGCGAGGCTTTCCACGAGAGCGACAGCCAGTGGTCCCCGGCGGCGATGGCCATGAAGGGGAAGGTGAACTTGAGCGGGTCGGGAACCTGACGCCGCGCCTGGGCTCCGATCAGATCCCGTTCAGAACTGCTCTCTTCGTTCTCGAGGTACTCAAGCCCGGCCAGCAGCGATTGATGCTTGTTGGTTCCAAACGTTCCCGCTCCGGGCAATACCAGCAACGCCGGCGCGAACACCACCTGACGTTCCTGATCCACCGTGATCTGAGAGCGATAACGGACATGATTCCGCTCGGCATGAAACTCCTGATCAAACGTCCAGATCGCTCCGTCGGGATCGCGATGCCGGCTTTCGATCCGCACCGTGCCGGGGGATCGGTGAAACCGCGGGCCGGGGGCCAGGGGACTTCCCGTATCGAACCATCGGGTCTCACCCTCAAACTGATATCCCACCGGCGCGTGCGTGTGGCCGAGGGCGTAGGGCTTGCCGGCGACTTCGATGCGAAATGCGCCGGGCCCGGTGGCCGCATGGCGAAGCGTCAGGTCGCCCACCGTGACGATCGCGACCACCCCGGTCATCGACGCCGCCATCGCGGGCGTCCAGTTTGGCGCGGTCAACGCGGGCCGTGGTTCAAACCGAAGGCTTCGAACGACGCAGGTGCCGGCGGTTCCCGGGGGATCGAAGCGCAGGCGCGTTCCCGGTTCAAATGGGGGGATCGGGACTCGGACCACCACGTTGGAACCGCCCGGCAGGAAGAAGCGGGCCGATCGTGATTCAGACTCCGGTTGGGGACCCGCCCAGAAGATCTGCGCCGAGCCCGCCGAATCGGACTTCGCTTCCAGGACCATCCACAGCGGGAGTCCGACGGGATAATCCTGGGCCGGCCCGCCCAGATAGGGGTCCGCTCCGGTGATGCGCACGGTCAGACCGTCGGTTCCGGGAGTGAGTTCGACGTCGTGCAGAGCCCTCCATCCGGCCGCCACTTCGGGGCGGGTGAAGTCGAAGCCCGGAAGATCGGCAGCGAACGCACGGAACGCCAACAGGAGGAACAGGAGACGAACGGACATTGAAACGAGCCTAGGCGCGGAGGGATGACCCCCGCGAGTCCGAATGCTGCCGCGCACCAGGAACGGCCCTGGGGCCCCGGGGCGGGGGAGAGTTCCCGACAATTGAGGACTGGCAGTGGGCGCTGGATCGGCGACGATGTCCGCACTTTCCATGAGCCCGAAATTTCTGAAAAAGGTCTTCTACCCGACTGACTTCCTTGGCGGCGACGAAACCGCTTTCGAGCATGCCCTCAAGATCGCCCTTGCCGCCCATGGCGAACTGGCGCTCCTGCATGTGGACTCGAAGGATGTGGACTTCGATTGGTCGCTTTTTCCCAGCGTCCGATTGCCGTTGGAACGGTGGGGCGTGATTCCCCCGGGGTCGCGTCACGCAGACGTCGCGGGTGCTGGCCTGACGATTACCAAGGTCCACCGGCGCGCCCCGGGAGTCGCCGCCGCCATTCAGGAGTACGTCGCCGATCACGAACCGGATCTGGTTGTCCTGGCGACCCATCAGCGATCGGGCGTCGGCCGATGGCTGCATTCTGCACTGGCCGAACCGATCGCACGCACTGCGAATGCCCCGACCCTGTTTGTGCCGCGGCGCATTCAGGGCTTCATCCATCCCGACTCTGGCAAGGTGCGCCTGGCCACCATCCTCATTCCCATCGACCGCCAACCGAATCCCCAGAGCGCCATGGATGCGGCCGCTGCCCTGGTCCGGACGCTGGGGGTTCAGGATGTGCATTTCATCCTGTTGCACGTCGGGCCCGAGGAGAATGTGCCGGTCGTTGTCCTGCCCACCGATGCCGGTTGGACCAGCGAGATCGAAACGTGGGAGGGAGATCCCGTGGACCACATTCTGGCTTGTGCCGAGGTCAATGACGCGGACCTCATCGTGATGGCGATGGGGGGACAGAAGAACATTCTGGACGCGCTGCGCGGCAGCACCACTGAACGGGTTGTGCGTGAAGCGAAATGTCCGTTGCTGGTGGTCCCGGTGGGCATTGAAACTTGAAAGCACGCTTTCCTTCCGGGCAGGAACCAGCCTGAAATCCCCGGGTGATGACCTTCCACCCCGTGGTCGAACGAGAACTGCGCGTCGCTTCGCGGCGGCAGTGGAGCTATTGGGGACGCTCGGCGGCGGCGGCGGTCGTCCTGTTGGTGGTGGCGTGGTTCGTGGTGCTCGAACGGAGTCTTTCGCTGAACCAGTTCGGTCACCAGTTGTTCGGGGTCACGACCTTCTTGGCCGGGTTGTTCGCCGTCCTCGCCGGGGTCGTGTACACCGCGGACTCGTTGGCGGCGGAACGGCGGGACGGAACCCTGGGTCTGCTGTTCCTCACCGATCTGAAGGGCTACGACGTCCTGTTCGGCAAGATGGCGGCGAGTTCGATCGGCTGCCTTTTCCATCTGGTGGCCAGCTTCCCGATCATGGCCATCGCCATCCTCATGGGCGGCGTGACCGCCGGGGAATACCTCCGGATGATGGCGCTCTTGTTCAATGTCCTGCTCTGCTCGCTCTCGCTGGGAATGCTGGCCTCGACGCTCAGCCCAGACTCCAAGCGTGCCGCCGCGATTGCGTTGATGTTCGCGCTCGGCCTCGTCGGATTCATGCCCGCTCTCGGGGGGATCGTTTATTGGCTTGGATGGAAGTTCGACGTGCCCACCGAAGTCAGGGACAGCCTTTTCGAGGACGGCTATGCCTGGGCTTCTCCCGCGGTTGCCTACTTCGGGGCCTTCGACGATGGCTACCGTTCCAAGCCTCAGGTGTATCCGGCCG
>JBDNHZ010000241.1:0-8154 GCA_041688515.1 Verrucomicrobiota bacterium | reverse complement strand
GTAGAAGCCGTAGCGTCCGGCGCAACCGAGGGCGGCCAGTCGCTCCAGGTTGAGGCAGGCTTCTCTCGGGGCGATCCCCAGTGCGAGGGCGGTGGCGTACGGGGCGATCACCAGATCCTCCGCCAGTCCCCGCTTCAATCCCAGTCCCGGCACGCCAAAGCCCCGGTATTGGTAGGTCAGTTGCACGTCGGTCCGGTGGTAGCCGGATTCGGAGATGCCCCAGGGAACCCCATGCACCCGGGCGTGCTCCATCTGCTGTTCCACCGCCGCGCGACAGGTGGCATCAAGCAGGGTGTGGTCGTAGCTGGGCATGACCAGCAGCGGCATGAGGTACTCGAACATCGAACCACTCCAGGAAACGAGCACCGGCTCCCTTCGGGTCGCCACCAGCAACCGGCCGAGCGAGAACCAATGGTCCTGAGGCACTTGGCCGAGAGCGATCGCCACGTAGCTGCACAGGCGTGCCTCCGATGCCAGCAGGTCGTAGTAGCTCTTGTCGCACCGGTGCTCGGCGACATTGAATCCGATGGCGAACAGATCCCGGTTGGCGTCGAAGAGCAGGGGGAAATCCATCACCGCCAGTGCATCGCATTGTTCCGCGAGAGACTCCCACTGCAGCAGTCTTTGGCCCGCCAGCGCGACCGATTGCAGCACCGCATCCCTGAGTCCGGTCAGTTGCGCCCGTTCGCCCGGTCCGGTCCGGATCGATTCGGCGGGAACGGCATCCAGCGCCGCCTCCACTTCCAGAACAAGGCTGCTCCCGAGCCGGACCAAGGCACCGAGATCGGGGGCCTGATCCAGTTGCTCCACGGTGAGGGCGAGCGCCTGCATCGCGGGAGAAGGCATCCCGGTGCCCACGACTCCCTCGTTCGAGCCCGGCCGGTACGCTTCCTGGGCGGGAAAGCCCAGCCACGGCGCGAGCCGCAGCAGGTCCGATCGATGATCCTCCGCCGTGCGCGCCAGCGCCTCGCGCCAGCTCTGCAACGGTTCGGCCTCGGCCGGCAGGAGCGCCGTCAGGCGGCCGGCCTGTTCCAGCACCCGGTTGAGCAGACGGACGGCCTCCCGCAGGGAGGAGGGTTCCTGGGTCAATTCCTTCGCAAGCTCCGTGAGCAGGGGGTGACCCCCCGTCAACTCCTGCAGGACGTGAATCGTGTCGCGCAGCCCTTGGCACAGCCGCGGTGGCAACAGGGGTGCGGTCGTCTGTTCGCGGAAACCGGCGGCGAGGGTGAGCAGATGGCCGGCGAGGTTGCCGCTGTCCACACTGGAAACATAAAGCGGGAGAAGCGGAGCCAGCGTTCGGGTGTCGTACCAATTGTAGAAGTGGCCCCGATACCGTTCGAGTCGTGCCATCGAGGTCAGCATGTTCTCGGTGCGCTGGATCAGGCCGCCGGCCGAGAGATATCCGAAGTCGTGCGCGGCAAGATTGGACAACAGGGCGAGCCCGAGGTTCGTCGGGGAGGTGCGCGAGGCGATGGTGGGCGAGGGAATCTCCTGGAAGTTGTCGGGAGGCAGCCAGTTTTCCGCGGCGGTGACGAAGGTCTCGAAGTAGTGCCACGTGCGCCGGGCCGTGTTGCCGAGGAACGCCAGTTGCTTTTCTGACAGGCGGGTGGGTGGCGGCTCGATGGGCTGGCTGATCCACCAGGCAATCCCCGGGGCCACCAGCCACAGCACGAGCAACGGCAGCGCCTGAAGGAGTTCCGTCGGGCGCAACCACAGCAGGAGGAAGCCCACCGTCAGCGCCAAGGCGGGCACGATCCACATGGTGGCGTAGAACTCCGGCAGCCCGGCACGCGCCCTTCCTTCGGCATCCCCCGAAGTTTGCCATTCCAGAAGCCGACGATGCGTCACCAGCAGTCGCAGCAGGGTGCGTCCGACGGCGTCGGCGCTGACGTAGGCGTCGTAGGGCAGGAAGGCGAGGGCGAGCGCGATCTGCGCGGTCTGGCGGCCCAGGGTTCCCAGCACGCAGCGGACGTGCACGGCCCAAGGCAGGTCGGCGGACTTGGAGCAGGCATTGAGCAGGGCGGCCAGCGCCGATGGAAGGGTGAGGATCGCCAGCACCAGCAGCGCACCCCGGGCTCCGCTGGCCGGCAGGTAGAGCCAGGTGCCGAGCAACAATACGACCAACGCCATCGGAACCAGACTGCGTCGGAGATTGTCCAGGAGCTTCCAGCGGGACAGCCCCGACAACGGATTGGCGATCCGCCCCGCGTCGGATCCGGGTACCCGCGGCAGGAGCCATTGGGTCGTCTGCCAATCGCCACGGATCCAGCGGTGGCGGCGGTCGACATCGACGTTGTAGCGGGACGGATGCTCCTCGTAGAACTCGACGTCACTGACCAGGGCCGAGCGGGCGTGGCAGGCTTCGAGCAGATCGTGGCTGAGGACGGAATTCTCCGGGAAACGTCCGCCCACCGCCCGTTGAAAGGCGTCCACATCATAGATCCCCTTGCCGATGAAGGAGCCTTCCTGAAAGACATCCTGGTACACGTCGGAGACCTCCCGCGTATAAGGATCGATCCCGGTGTCACCGGCGAAGAGCCGCACAAACCACGAACGGCGCGAGCCGGGCAGGCTGACGCCGACGCGCGGTTGGAGGATGCCGTATCCCTCGGCCACGATCCCGCGCGCTTCATCGAACCCGGGTCGGTTCAATGGGTGCGCCATGGTTCCCACGAGGTGACGGGCGGCGTCGCGTGGCAGTTGGGTGTCGGTGTCGAGGGTGATGACGTACTTGATCGTCGTCAGGATGCGTGCGTCGCCCACCACCACGGAGAAGTTACCGGCGGAACCGCCGCGGAGGAGGGCGTTGAACTCCATGAGCTTTCCGCGCTTGCGCTCGTAGCCCATCCACAGGGCTTCACCCACGTTCCATCGGCGGGGCCGGTGAAACAGGAAGAACCGCGAAGCCTCCTTGGACGGATATTTGCGGTTGAGCCTTCGGATCCCGTCTTCCGCCTGCCGGATCAACGCGGCATCGCCTGGCAGATGCTCGCTGGTGGCGTCGGGCAGATCGGTGAGCAGGGCGAAGTGCAGGTTGGAATCCCGATTGCCAAGGTAATGGATCTCCAGCGCGGCCAGCAGCCGATCTACCCCTTCGGTATGAGCCAGCATCGTGGGCACGGCGACGACGGTGCGGACCTCGGGCGGGATACCCGCCGAATAGTCGAGCCGGGGAAGCAGGCGGGGTTTGGCGAGCAGGATGGACAGCCAGTTCATGACCGCCACGGCGATCTGGCTGGCACAGAGGAAGAAGGCGGGGAGGAAGAGCGCCAGGGTTCCGGGCCCCGCCTCGAACACCCGTCCCAGATGAAGCAACAGATAGGTGCCCACGAGGCTGATCCCTCCGATTCCCCCCGCGTAAAAGGTCAGGGGAAACCGATGGATTCCACGCTCGACGAGTGAGCGCCAGGGCAGGCGGGCCCGGACGCGTCGTTCCAGCTCCATCAGCCCTTTGCCGATCAGATGGTACCCGACGTGCGCAGTTCGATGATTCACCCCGCGCGTCCGGCTGCAGTCGGAGGCGAGCTCGATGGCCTCGCGCGCCACCTCCACCTCGGTCCGCTCACTGCGACGGGCAAGGAACTCGACCGCGTGCCGGTAGCGATCCCGGGTGATGAAGGTCATCGTCCGGTATACCTCGGCCGGATCGGAACGCAGGGTCTGCTCGACGGCGCTTAGTTCCTCCACGAACTCTTTCCAGTCGAGGATGCTCAGCGAACGGAGACTGGCGATGCTGTGGCTCACCGAGACCTGATCCGCCGCTTGGCTCTGGCTTTCAGCCTCGACCAGTTGATCGATGGAGAGGCCCTGTTCCAGAAGACGCTGCTCCAGCCAGTCGCGGGCAAGGCGCAGCACGGGATGGGGAAGGGAGAGACGCTGCCGGAACTGCGCGACAAAGGCGCTGGAGAATGGGAGCTCGGCCTGGGCCATTTCCGCGACCACGAGGATCAGTTGGGCAGGATGCTTCTCCGCCATGTCCTGGAGTCGGTCCACCCAGTGATCCGCCAGGTCCCGATCCTCCCGGGCGACGATCAGCCGGGAGGTGACCCGCTCCAGGTTTTCGATCAGTCCCAGGCGGAGCATGATGGGGATCGCCCACAATTCGCCGAGCTTGAGCGGCCCCTGGGTCTGGTAAGCGGCGACGAACGCACTGAGGGGACCGGCGTCCAACTGGGCATCGACGTGCGCGATCAATTCGAGCACCAGATCGTACACCCTCGGCAGCCCCGCAGAGACCCCGGTGCGCAAGCGGGGCAGCTCCCGGCTGTACTCCCGGGGCAGATGCCGGCGCGCCAGTTGGATCTGCTCTTCGATCAGGTAGAAATTGTCGAGCAACCACTCGGCCGCCGGGGTGATGGCCCGGTTCGGACTGACCATCAGCGTGGATCGGTTGAAGGCACGCAGACTCCGTTCGTTCTCGTCGAGCCGGGCCAGCAGCGGGCTGGATCCAGGCTCGCAAGTCACCTCGTGCCGCGCAGCGATCGCCCGGGCGTGATCCGCCAACTGATCGACCGTCAGCAGCTCCGTACGGAAGGCAGGCGGCGACGTCCGGGGGTGCAGAGGCGGGACGGACCGGTTGGACCGGCGCAGCAGGGGGGGAAGCATTCGTAAAGCCTCGGGCGGTTCTATGAGATCGATCAGCGGTTGGCCTGTGAATGGACTTCAACAAACCATAGCCACTTGTCAATTCCACGCGACACCTCGACGAACAGGTCCGCGGTGTCGGCATCGTTCAGTTCAGTCGCTGCATCGGTGGCGTGACGGACGGCCTGGCCAAAGATCGAGAGCGCCCGTGCGGCTGCATGGACGTGGGCAATCCCTTCAGAAATATCGAGGGGATACTCGGGAAGGCGGCTGCGGCTGGCGGCGACGCGGACCGTTCCTTCGGCGATGCCACCGAGTTGGACCACCCGTTCGGCGATCATGTCGGAGTAGCCCCCGACGTCGCTCCCGACCTTGTCGAACAGCTCATGGAGCCCGATGAAACTGGGTCCCTTCACATTCCAGTGGGCCTGCTTCATCTGCATTTGAAGATCCACCGCATCCGCAAGGCTCCGATTGAGGAGTTGGTTGAGGTCCCGACGACGATCAACCGGAAGGTCATTGGCGGTCTTGAAGGGAGCGACGGCAGACGGCTCGGCGGTTGGGACGGACATCGGACTGGTGGAAACACTCATGGGCGGGGGAAGGTCGACGGTGGAGGGACGGATGAAGGAGGGGGGGTGAGCGCCTGGGCGGAGGCCTTCTTGCGGGAACGAATCGCGAGCCAGACCGTCGAGACGACTCCGGCAACCTTCAGCACTCCGGGCAGCCACGAGAGGCGGGGCGCGGCACCCGGGACCGGTCCGGTCCGGAAAGAGGCCAGGCCGGTCAACAGCGTGGCCCCCGAGGAAAGCATCGAGCCGTAGGTTTGTGTCCGGTCGAACAGGCCGTGCAGCAAGGTTCCGCAGTGCTTCAATTGCGCGGTCAACTGAGCCCGCTGCAATTCGCTTTCGGCGACCAGCAGTTGTTTGCGAAGCGCCAGAGGGGTCATGCGAGGGTCTCCTTCAATACCGTGTGGTCCTTGCGCAGTTGATCCAGCGAGGCGGCGAGGGAGCGCCAGCCGGTCAGCCGGTCATGAAGGCGCTGGGCCATCCACATTCCGGCGAAGATGTAGAAGGCGGCCAGGACGAAGAGCACGGTGGCGGGTGAATGCGGCCAGAAGAGGAAGACCAGCCCCGCACTCAGGGTGAGCAGGGCCAGCAACGCCGATACCGCGATCCCAGCCATCAGGAAGAGGGAACGAAGCAGGTGGTTGCGTTCCTCCAGGAGTTCCACCGCCAACAGTTCGAGCCGGTTTTCCCCGATGGAAAGGAGTTGGCGCGCCACCTCCTTCGAGGTGCCGGCCAATGGCCCGAGGCTGACGGTGGAAGATTCCATTGGGATGTCAGTTCCGGTTGCACGCGCACCGGCGGCTCATTAGGAACCCGGCGAGCGCACCCAGGCCGACGCCCATGGCGATGGCCGGGTAGGGATTCCGATGGACGGCTTCATCGGCGGCGCGGGCACCGTCTGCGGCCTGCTGGGCGACGCGGTCGCAGACTTCCTTGCCCCGTTGGAGAGCGGCCAGCAACCGGGTGCGGGCGGCCTCCACCTTGTCGCCGGCAACGCCGGCGGTGGCGGAGAGCAACGCCTGGGCGTCCTCGGCGAGTTGGGTCATGTCGTTGTGGATGGCTTGTGTTTGCGGATTCATGGGCGGTCTTGGAATGGGAGTGGGAGTGGAAGAATTCAAGGGAAAGGGGGGAGATCAACCGGGCCGGTTGCCACGAAAAGTCATGACAAGACCCACAGTGGCTGCGATGGCACCACCGATGAGCATCCAGATCGCCTTGTCCGTCGGCGATCCGGTGAAAAACCGGGAAACGTCCGAACTGAAGGAATCAACGGCGGTGATCCCAAGCACGATGAGGACGAGTCCTCCGACGAGCAGGGCAATGGCAATGGCTTTGTTCATATTCTTAGATTGGCTAACTGCGACCGTGAGATGGACGGCTCACGGCGCCACTTTGTCGCTCACCCACTGGCGGGCCTGGGTGAAGCTTTCCTTCATCTGCGCATAAGCTTCCCTGGAACCGATCTTGACGTTGTCCCAAGTGGCTTCCGTCGCATCCTTGACGGCGTCCAGATGCGTTCCCAGCTTCGTCTCCTGTTCCCGCAATGCCTGAAGCCGGGGCTTGGCCTCCGCTTTCACCGCATCACTGGAGTTCGCAATCCTGGCTTCCAGAGAATCCAATTCCCGCAGGATCTCGGCCCGTTCCGCCTGCATGGTCGTCGCGAACTCGGCCCGCTGGGCAAAGGTGTAGTCTTTCATCTCCGATGTGGATGAGACGGATCGGGCCGCACCCACCGTCGCGGGGGGAACGCTGGTATCGGGTTTGTCACACCCGACGAACAGGGCGGAGCCGAGGGTGAGCAGAACGAGAATCTTTGTTTTCATGATGTCTTTGGAGTTGGGGGACCGCAGCAATCAGCGGCGGCGACCGGAAATAAGGTTGAAGACGATCATGATGATGGCGAGCACCAGCAGGATGTGGACGAAGCCACCGAGGGTATATTTGGTGACCAGGCCTAGAAGCCAGAGGATGACTAGAACAACGGCAATCGTGTATAGCATAGGAGATTTCAGTTAGAGACCACTGGCACGGCAATCGTCATGTTGTTCTCGACACGGGTCACTCCGTTGATGTCGCCGACGAGCTTGGTCACCAAGCTCTTTTCGGCGGGATTCCTGGCAATGCCCGTCAGGGTGACCACGCCATCGCGAGTGACGATCTTGGTCTTCACGGCGCTGGTCGATCGATGCGACATCAACGCCACCCTGACCTGCGCGGTGATGGACGCGTCATCCAACTTCTCCGCCGCGGTTGCCTTGGGCACCGCAGGGGTCGCGGCGATGGTCATCTCGTTCTTCACTCCCTTGACGCCCTCGACGTCGGCAGCGTACTCGGCGGTGAGCTCCTTCTGGGCCAGGCTGATCGCCTCGCCCCGCAGGCTGACGATGCCGTCCTTCACAAACACGTCGGTGGCACCCGCCTTCACGTTGCGATGGAAGAGCAGGGTGGTCTTCACCTTGGTGGAAATCCAACCGTCCGAATGTTCAGCCGGCTTCTCGCCTTGGACGGTCAATTGATTGACCACGCCCTTGACCCCCGGCAGGTTCTCGACCGTGTTCTCTGCCAACATTCGGTGCGACTCTTCCAGGACCGTGCCGGACAACACCACGATCCCATTCTTGGACTCGGTCCGGATGGAGTCGTCCCTCAGATAGGTCTTGAAAACGTGGGACTTCTTGGCGGCGGCCTCGATCCGGTTGTCGGTCTCCGAGGCATGCAGGGAGAGGCTCGTCAACAACAGCGAACTGGTGACCAGCGAAAGGGTAATCGAACGGGAGGTTTTCATATGACTTGTCAGCGTCTGGCAACGCGATCGCCGCCGTAACTTCGTCAAGCTACGGGTGCCACCCATGACCCTCCATGGGGTCTAACCCGACTGGGGCGAGCCTTCGGAAGGACAATTTCTACAAGTCGCCAGGACCGACTTCCGGAGCCTCGGACTCGCGGAGCTCATTCCTCCAGATCTCAGCTCGAAGCGGGCGAGGACGCCAGCGGTTCGAGG
>JBDNHZ010000031.1:0-5662 GCA_041688515.1 Verrucomicrobiota bacterium | reverse complement strand
TCCGGAAGCTCGGATAACAATCCCAGGAACCGTCGCCGATCCGTGTCGTCGCGAAACAGGATCTCTCCGCAATTTCCCCGGCTCATCACATGATTCCAGGAGTTCGCAAGGTTCATCCGCAACGGTCTCGCCATCCAGTCACTCTCCGAGGCACGATCAGATTGTCAACATTACAGATCTGACCCTATTGCCGCTTTCTGATTGGAACCGGGTTCCGGCGGAAGCGGTTTCCTTGAGCCAACCATGAAGTGCCGATTGCCCACGGCGCCCGAAAAGCCCAGTCTGCCCGCACTTGTGATCGAGAGTGTTCCACCGCATCCGGACAGCTTGCATCTCCATTCGCGAGAGGCTGGCTGGAGTTGGGCGATGTCCTGGAAGCCGAAGGTTAACTGCGCAACAGCCGTCCGCAGTACCTCGGCTGCGCAGAAGTCTTGGAGGTCCGGTTCCAGGTCCTCGCCCGGCATCGCAAGTATGCGCCAGCCCTCGAACTCGCGGACCAGCAGGTCGCAGAGTACCCGGCCGACTTCCGCGGCCACATGAATCGCGGCAACGCTCTGTTCTGGCTCGATCGCGCCCAGCAGGCCATCGAGGCCGTCTCAAGCATCCTTGACCAGCACCCCAAGGTCGCCGCCCTGCCCTACAACCTGGCCTGTTACTGGATGAAACTGGGCCGGGCTGGTGAAGCCATTCGCTGGCTGGAATGCTCCATGGAGATCGGTCACCGCAAAGGCGTCCTGGAACATGCCTTGGCCGACCCTGATCTCCGCCTGATCTGGGAGTACATCCGCGAACTTCAAGCGTCCGAGGCAGAAGGCTGATCGATTCTTCGCCTGTTCACGCCTTCCAATCGCGGGCGGGTCGCCACGGTCGCAGCCCGAAGCCCCGTCAAAAGGCGACCGAAAGACCCGCGTAGAAATTCCGTCCGATGGCCGGGTCGATGCCGTTGGATCGGATGCGTGAGTAGTATTGGGCGTCGAAGACGTTGTTCAACCCCGCCAACACCCGCACCTCGCGCCAGACCTTCACTTCCGTGGTCAGATCCCAAACGGTGTACGAGGGAATGGTCCAGGCCGCGTCATTGGAATCGGTGGCGAAATGCTGATCGACGAAGGTCCCCATGAACGCCACCCGGGCGCGCGTCCCCAATCGATAGACAAGTCCGGTCCGGATCATGGATTCTGGCGCGTACTGCGGAGTCTTGCCATCGAGTGGACCCGAAACGAACTCGGCATCCAGAAGGGAAGCGTTGCCATAGAACGACAGGCTCCCCCAATCCTTGGCCCAACTGGTCCCGCGGACTTGATCCAGAAACCCGATGAAGTCGACTTCAGTAGACAGATCCATGCCGCGATTGATGCTTCGCCCCACATTCTCCAGACGCACCGATCCATCGGGTTGGTTCACCCGGCCAAAGCGATTCTCGTAGTCGATGAGAAACACACTGGCGTCATACATCAGCCACGGCTTCGGCTGGCCGCGGTAACCGATCTCGTAGGTCCACGTATTGCCAGGATCGAGTGTGGAACTGACCGAGGCATTGTTTGAATCGACGGGAATGGTGTCGCCGTAGGCACGCGCCTTGTAACCCTGACTGACATTGGCGTACGCCTCGCCCGCATCCGGCACCCGGTACATGGCACCCAAGGCCACCAACGGCACGACATCCAGACCGTCATCCTTCAAGAGCGCCGATGGACGTGCGATGTTCGAAGTCTCGTCGATGGACTGATGGATGTTCTCCAACCGGAATCCCGGAACCACACTTACCCTGCCGATGTTGAACACGTTCTCGGCGAACACCGACCCAGCCAGCGTCTCGCGTCGTGCCGCCCGGATCAGGCTTCCCGAATCGGACGTCGGGGTGGCTGCCAACTCCCGCCGGATGGGCGCGTCCGACCAGTAGGTCGAGAATCCTCCCGTGAACGTGTGGAACTCACCGCCCAGCGCGTAGTCCTTCCGGAGTCGGACGTCGGTACCCATGGTGTAGTACGAGTGGATGTCGAGGTTGGCGGCATTCCGCAGGCCTGCGGTCGTCCCGAAGCCATCCCCAATCTGCCGGCGGCTGAAGCGTTCGTAGTAACCGCCCCAAGCACGAGCCGTCAGCCGGGTGGATTCGTCGAAGTCCCGCTCGTAACTCAGCGTGGGAACATATCGCTGCACCCGGACACGGTCGTGCAACTTCTGTGTCTGCCGACGATCGTCGTCGTAGTTCAGGATGCCCGGGCCCCGCGCCAGACTCAGGCCACCGGGTTCGCCGGAATCAGCCCGGGTAGCGTCGAAATCCAGGGTCCAACGCGACTCCGAACTGCCATCCAGCACCAGGCGAAGGCTGCCGCCGTTGAGATCGAAGTCGCTGTTCTGACGACGGAAGCTGTCGCCCTGCCGGTGATCAAAGCTCAGGACATAGCCCAACCGCCCGGTCGTACCGTCGGCCACCGTGTGGGTCGTGTAGAGATCGTAGCTGCCGAGGACATGCTGGGTTCTCAATCCAAACTCACGATCCGTACGCGGTTGGTGGGTCACATAGTTCAGCGCCCCCCCCGGCTGGGGACCATACAGGAGCGAAGCGCCTCCACGCACAAACTCGAACCGGTCCACCGATTCGAACGGCGGCGCGTAATACACCGATGGATAGCCGTAGAGATCGACCACGAATGGAATGCCATCCTTGAGCACGAGCAGATTCTGTGATTCGTGCGGATCTCCAATGCCGCGGGAACTGAGGCTGAGCAGGCTGGCATTGCTCAGTTCGCTCACCAACAAACCCGGGATCTTGGCGAACGCCTGACGGTAGTTGTCGGTCTGGATCTGGGGCATCGAATCAAGATCGATCACCGTGGCCTTCTTCCCAGCGAATATCCGGGTGCCTTCGACATCGGGAAGAAACGGGTTCGCCACGGTTCCGTCGGCATCTGCCTCACCGATGATGTGCTGGCGAGGCAGGTTCACAGGCGCTTGGCCGGGCGCGACCTCCTCCCCGGCATATCCGCAAGGCATCGCCGATGCCAGGGCCAGCATCACTGCCTGCAAGCGGGTGAGTCTGCCGGCAGAGGTCAGGCCTCGGGAAATTCGCCCACTTTCCGTGACAACCGCAGGGAAGCCGGGGTGCTTCACACTTCGACTTGCCGGGACGGACGCATTCAACTTGGACATCAGGCGGTCACTCTAGCCATGCGGTAGTCGGTCGTGCGCCCGGTTCGTTGCAGAAACTTGGTGAACCCTTGTTGCCGGACCGTTGCACGAAGTGTCGCCGGCTTGCAGTCTTCGCCGATGCGCATCGCCTTGATGGCCCTCCACCGACCCTGTCCCTTACTTCATGGCGGGCGTTGCCTTCCCTGACGTGGCGGTATTCGGGAGTGACGCCCTGCTGGAGGGCTGGCTTGGCGCCCGGGTCGCCGGCTACTTCGGCCTCGATTGGTCGGTCGAATCAGCGAGACCACCGGGCGATCAAACCTCCTGCATTCCTCCCGACCCCGGAGGGGTCGCACGGTGCGATCCCTGTGCTTGCAAGCATGCGGCTCAGGCACCAGCACCCTGAGCCATCCCAGTGCACTCGCCAGGAAAGAATCCTCACGCGAAGCCGCGAAGAAGAACTCCCAATCCGTGAGTTGAAGGAGTCACCGTTCGGTGGGTCCCAATCGCCGTCTTGCCAGAATCATTCCGAGGCCTTCCTTCGCGGCTTCGCGTGAGACAATCTGCGGCGTCCCCACTGCAGAAATAGGGCTGAGCGGCACCTGAGCCCAAAACGCTGGTTGAGGCATCCACATATTGCAGATCGGAAGGGAGTGGGTGGGGAGGGGGCCAGAGTTCCCTTCTCCCTCTGAATCTGCGTCATCTGCGCCATCTGCGGATAAAACCGCCTTTTCCAGATTCAAAATCTTAGTGCCGGACTGGCGGCGGGAGGGAGAAAACCGGGAGCTTCACCCGCTCCGGCACAGCTCGTTCTTCGCCGATGCGATAGTACGAATCGACTTCCAACCCGCGCATCGTCTGGACCGTGCCCGAGCCGGGCCAGCGAATTTCGATCGATTCGACCCTTGTCGCATCCCCGAGCCCGAGTTCCAGTCGGAGCGGATTACATCCGAAGCTGCCGCCGGAGTTCAGCGTGCGATGAAGCGTCCGCGGACCACCGGGCGTTGAGAGTTGGAGCCGGAGGCGGGCGCCAATTCCAGCGCGGTTGGCCCGAGTCCCGATCAGGGAGATTTTCAGCCAGTGATTGCCATGACCCGGGTTGGCAAACAGCGCGTTTGGATAGGCGTCACCGCTGACGGCGCCCCCGAGATCCTCGTGGATGTCCTGGTCTCCGTCGTTGTCGAAATCAGCCAACGAAACAGCGTGTCCCTTCTGCAGTTGACCGAACCCACCGCTGGTCGTGACGTCCTGAAACTTCCGGCCTCGATCGTTTCGGAACATGCGATTTGGAATCAGCGTGAGCAGGTCCGGGTCACCCGTCCCCAGGTAGAAGTCCAGCCAGCCATCATTGTCGAGGTCGCCGAAGTTGGCGCCCATCGCGTGAACCACCCGATCCATGCCCATCGCGGCGCTGACATCCTCGAAGGTTCCGTCGCGCCGGTTGCGGTAGAGTTTCAGCTTCTCCCCCTTGCCGGGCAGGACGAGGTAGTCGGCGGCAATGTCACCCACCCCGGTGATCCGGTAGCCGCCCACGAACAGGTCCTCCCATCCGTCATTGTCGAAATCGAAGAACCAGGACGGGAAACTGTATAGCGGCAACTGCACGCCCGCGGCCGCCCCCACTTCGGTGAACTTCCACCCAGTCCCAGCAGGACCATCGTTGCGGAAGAGCTTGTTCGAACGTCCCTGAATGGACAGGTAGATGTCAGGGCGCCCGTCGTTGTTGTAGTCTCCGACCGCCACCGCCTTGACGTAGGCCTGCACGGCCATTCCGATCGACGGCGCGATGTCGGTGAAGGTTCCGTTCCGGTTGTTGTGGTACAACTCGCACGGATGCGGGTGCTGGCGATCGACCGACTCGTTGCCAATGAACAGGTCCAGCCATCCGTCGCCGTCGTAGTCCAGCCAGGCCGCGGCCTGGGATGGATGGAAAGACAACATTCCCGCCGCCACCGTGACATCCTCGAAGGCGCCGTCACCCCGGTTCTGCAGGAGCGAGTCCGGGAACTTCCCACCCTCCTTCGCCCACGCCCCTCGCAGCACCAGCACATCCACGTCGCCGTCATTGTCGTAGTCCGCCGTGACCAGATTCAGTCCGCCGGTCAACCCCGTCAGCCCTGCCGCGGCCGTCACGTCCACAAAGGTCCCGTCACCACGGCTTCGAAACAGGTGCATCGGGTCTGAAGGACCGATGGACGTCCCCATGACATCCAGTAGGCCGTCCCCGTCGAAATCGTCCACTGCGCTGCCACCTGAAAGTTGGCGCACTCCAAGGCCGGCGGGCAGCGCCACTTCATTGAAACGACCGATGTCATATTCGGACGCGAACACTTCAGGCCCGATTCGCCAACGTTCGGGCACGCCTCCCGGGTGCTCTCCGACGGTCATGAGGGGCAATGGGGTCAGATCTGTAAGTTCAACATTTGCATCAACAACGCCTTCCTGAAGGCCTCCTGCTCGGGGTGTTTTGCCAGGTGCTTCCAGAACTGACGAATCCCCTGTGCCGCCGCCCCGTAGCTCAAGCCCGGGA
>JBDNHZ010000240.1:0-6880 GCA_041688515.1 Verrucomicrobiota bacterium | reverse complement strand
GGGAACGTCCGTGGGCCGGGGTACGCCCGAAAGGAAGTCAGAGTCTCCTGACGTCGTCTCCTACGGGTAGGCGACGAGGTCACGAGGCTCACTTCGATCGGGCGGGGAACGTGCGTGGGCCGGGGTACGTCCCAATGGAAGTCAGAGTCTCCTGACGTCGTCTCCTACGGGTAGGCGACGAGGTCACGAGGCTCACTTCAATCGGGCAGGGAACGTCCGTGGGCCGGGGTACGTCCCAATGGAAGTCAGAGTCTCCTGGCGTCGTCTCCTACGTAGGCGACGAGGTCACGAGGCTCACTTCAATCGGGCGGGGAACGTCAAGATGCGCGAGTGGTCCCGGGCTTTGGGAAGTTCCGACTTCCGGGCAGGCTTGGCCCTTGGCACTTTGACTGGACGAATGAAGATCACCAAAGCCCTGATCACCGCGGCGGCCAAGAGTCAGAGGACTCTGCCGCTGCAGACGTTGGTTGACCGGGATGGAGTCCCTCGGACGGCGCTGGCCATCATCATTGAGGAGGCGCTGGCAGCGGGGGTGGACCGGATCGGAGTGGTGGTTTCGCCCGGCGATCAGGCTGCGTATGCGGCGGCGGCGGGGGGACACGTGTCGCGACTCGATTTTGTGGAGCAGAGAGAGGCGCGCGGGTTTGGGCATGCGGTGTGGTGCGGTCGCGATTTCACTGCGGGCGAGGCCTTCCTGCTGCTGGTGGGCGACCATGTCTACGTGAGCACGGTGGCCGCCGGTTGCGCCCGGCAATTGGTGGAGGTGGCTTCGCGGGAGGCCTGCGCCGTCTCGGCAGTCCAGGCCACGCATGAAAGCAAACTTCCCTATTTCGGCGCGGTGGGTGGCAGGCGCGTGGCCGGCCAGAGCGACCTTTATGAGGTATCGGAAGTCCTCGAGAAGCCCACTCCGACCGAGGCAGAACAGCGCCTGATCGTTCCCGGGCTGCGTTCCGGCCGTTACCTCTGCTACTTCGGGATGCATGTCCTGACCCCGACCGTGATGGACCTCCTCGAATCTCGACTGAGTTCAACTCCGGCCGGAACGGGGATCCATCTGTCGGCGGCACTGGCGGAGTTGGCCCGTCGGGAACGGTACCTCGCGTTTGAGGCGCAGGGCGCGCGCTACGACATCGGCTCGAAGTACGGGTTGCTGACCGCCCAGTTGGCGCTGGCCTTGTCCGGCCGCGACCGGGAAGAAGTTCTGGGCGGGTTGGTCGAACTCCTTGCCCAGCGGGCGCGCTGACGGTTGACGGGGGGACGTCGCTTCGGGGAGTTTGCCGGGGACGTGGAAAACTGTTCGTTGATCGATCTGATCACCTCTCCGCACCCCGAGGTGCGAAACCTCCCCCTGGAATCGGTGGCCGCGGGCGCCACAAGCGCCCGACTGCTGGAGTTGACCGCCGAACTGGATGCCTTTCGCCGCCAGTCCGACAACCTCTATCAACGGGTCCGGGCGCTGTTCTTTCTGCATGCGCTGCACCGCTTTCATCTGCCCGCCCGCCTGGCGGCCGAAGGAAGTGGGGCCAAGGGTTTGGTCCCGTTCCGCGGGTTCGAACATCTGTTGCACCGTCGCTTTGAGGAAGCCGTCGATACCTTCCTCGCCCAACAGTCCGCGGAGGGTGCCAGCGATGGCATCTCTTCAGCGCTCGCTTCCGCCTATCATCGCCTGGCGTTCCAGACCCTGGCGGATCAGGTCCGTCGCAGTGTCCGCTCCGTCCGCGGCAATCAGTGGATGTTCCGCATGGGACATCCGATGGACCAACCGCTGCGCATCCGCCCGGAACTGAAGGTCCGGGCCACGGATGGTTCGTATCCCATCCTGCGGGAGCAGACACCGGTCCGGATGGATCTGACGCACTCGGCGTGGTCCGACATCTTCTTCCTGGGGATGGATTATCCGGAGGGCGCGAAGGTGCTGAACATCTCGGTCGATCTCGGAGTGCATGGCCGTGATGCCGCGCCGCGTCCGCCGGTGAGTGCCTGGTTGCGGGTACTGGACGAACCGGTGCTGAGGTTGACCTCGGTGGATCTCGGGGCCACCGCCGATCTGGTGTCGCTCTCGGATGTCTTCGATTTCGCCAAGGATTATCTGGGACTGCTGAAGGCAGCGGTGATCGCTTCGGGCGTCGTCCCGCCCGGGATCGAGGGTTCGGGACATTCTTTGCAGGATCTGCTGGCGCAGTTGGTGGGGACCGGGCGCGGACTCGAAATCGTCTCCTGCGTGAACGACATCCCCAAGGGCTCGCGTCTGGCGGTCAGCACCAATCTACTCGGATCCTTGATCAGTGTGTGCATGCGTGCGACCGGACAGGCGGCCTCGCTCACGGGCGCGTTGGCGGAGTCGGAACGGCGGCTGGTGCTGGCCCGGGCCCTTCTGGGCGAGTGGTTGGGTGGGTCGGGCGGGGGATGGCAGGATTCCGGTGGCGTCTGGCCCGGCATCAAGCTCATCACCGGCCACGTCGCGGGCGACGAAGATCCGGAGTGGGGTATCTCGCGTGGACGCCTCATGCCGAGCCATCATGTGTACAGTCGCGAGGAGATTCCGGAGTCGGCGCGTCGGGCCTTGCAGGATTCCTTGGTGGTCGTGCACGGCGGGATGGCGCAGAACGTGGGTCCCATCCTGGAAATGGTGACGGAGAAATACCTGCTGCGCTCGGCGGCCGAATGGAGCGGACGCCAGGACGCCCTGAGCGTCCTGGACGAGGTCGTTTCCGCACTCCGCACGGGAGACATCCGCGCGTTGGGCGCCGCCACCACCCGCAACTTCCGAGGTCCGATCCAGGCGATCATTCCGTGGGCATCCACCCATTTCACCGAGCAATTGATCTCCCGGGCTTCCGAGGCGTTCGGCGCTGATTTCTGGGGCTTCTGGATGTTGGGCGGCATGTCGGGCGGTGGCATGGGATTCATCTTCGCCCCGGAACGGAAGCAGGAAGCCCAGGCCCGCATGCGCGACATCATGCTCCAGACCAAACGGGAGCTGCAGACGGCCTTGCCCTTCGCCATGGATCCGGTGGTCTTCGACTACGCCATCAATGAGCACGGGACCGTCGCCGACCTGCTGACCGGCAACGACGCGCTCATGCCGTCGAACTACTACGCACTGACGGTTCCCGGCCTCCTCCGGCTCGACCGACACGGACTGCCTGCCCAACGCCGGGTGGAACTCGACAAGTTCGGTGCGGCGGCACGCACCAATCCGGATCTGCGCGGCATGGTCCAAACCCTGTTCGACGTCCTCTTGCCCAAGGGACGCACGGATCGCGCCGACGCGCTTTCGCTCGTCGATCTCCTGGCGAAGAACGGCTTCGACCGCTCCCAACATGAGCAGATCCGCTCGGACCTGAAGGATGGCCGGATCGGGCTCGCCCAGAATCGATTGCGGGCGGACACCCGGATTGAGGATGTCCAGTCGGGGGATGTCGCGCTGGCGTCCGAGCTGGCGCAAGACCCGAACCTCCGCCGACTGGGTGAGGCCGCGCTCGCGGCGGGAGAGGTGGCGGTGGTGACCCTGGCGGCGGGGGCGGGGTCCCGATGGACCCAGGGCGCCGGGGTCTGCAAAGCGCTGCATCCATTCGCGAAACTGGGGGGCAAACACCGGACGTTCATCGAGGCGCATCTGGCGAAGTCCCGGAAGGTGGGAAGGAAGTTTGGCGCGGTGCCGCCGCATGTGTTTACCACCAGTTACCTGACCCAGGGACCGACCGCTGAATTCCTGCAACGGGTGAAGCGCTATCTCTATCCGGGGCTCCTCGAACTTTCCGAGGGCCGCAGCGTGGGACAGCGCCTCATCCCGATGGTTCGTGACCTGCGGTTCCAATGGGAGGAGATGCCCCAGCAGATGCTGGATGTGCAGCAACAGAAGGTCCGCGACTCGCTCCGGACGGCCTTGATGAACTGGGCCCAGTCGGTGGGCGAAGCCGGCGATTATACCGACAACCTTCCGCTCCAGTGCCTGCATCCGGTGGGACACTTCTACGAGATCCCCAATCTGCTGCGGAACGGCACGCTGGCGCGCCTGCTGCGGGAGCGTCCAAACCTGAAGACCCTCCTGCTCCACAACATCGACACGCTGGGCGCGGACCTGGATCCGGTCGTGCTCGGAGCGCATCTGCGCAGTGGAGCCTGCCTGACCTTCGAAGTGATCACCCGACGCCTGGAGGATCGGGGCGGGGGACTCGCCCGCGTCAACGGCCGCCCCCGTCTGGTTGAAGGCCTGGCCATGCCCCGCGAAGAGGACGAGTTCCGGCTCAGCTATTATAACAGCATGACCACCTGGATCGACATCGACGCCTTGCTGGCGGCGTTCGGGTTGACCCGCGGAGACGTGTTGGGAGGGGACGACGCCCGGATCACGGCGGCCATCCGGACGGTGGCGCTACGCTTGCCCACCTATATCACTCTGAAGGAAGTGAAGAAGCGCTGGGGACACGGCCAGGAGGATATCTTTCCCGTGGCGCAGTTCGAGAAGCTGTGGAGTGACCTCACGGCATTGCCCGAGATCGACTCCCGCTTCATCGTCGTCCCGCGCCTTCGCGGTCAACAACTCAAGGACCAAGCCCAGCTCGATGGCTGGCTCCGCGACGGATCCGCCGCCTACCTCGAATCCCTGGCGGCGTGGGAATAGGGCAGGATCAGCGGTTGAACCCGTGCCCTCGGGTCAACGTCCGGATGCGGAGCAGGTACATGTCGGCCGTGATATAGAGGGTGGAACCGTCGTCGCCCCAGCAGCAGTTTCCGGTGGCTTCACCGGTCTTGAGGATCCCCATGAGATGACCATCCGGGGCGATGACCAGCACGCCGCCGGGTCCGGTGGACCAGAGGTTGCCGCGAACATCGACTTTGAGGCCGTCGGGCATTCCCTTGAGACCCTTGGCAGCGAGCGGTGCCGCGTCGTAGAACACCTTGCCTTCGCCCGTGGTGCCATCGGCTTTCACCGGGAAGGCCATGACCACCGGCTTGGCGGAATCGGACTGGTTGACGTAGAGGGTCTTTTCGTCGGGGGACAGGGCGATGCCGTTGGGGAACGTCATGCTGCGATTGAGCAGGACGATCTCGCCGTTGGCGCGACGCAGGTAAACCCCGTTGAACAGAAGTTCCTTCAGCGGGCTTTCATTCAGGCCATGGAGACCGTAGGGCGGATCGGTGAAGTACAGGTTGCCGCGACGATCGAACACCAGGTCATTGGGTGAATTGAAACGGCGGAGCTGATAGGTCTCGGCCAGCGGCGTGAACCGCCCGGGGCCATCATAGCGCGAAATCCGGCGATCGCCGTGCTGGCAGATGACCAACCGCCCGGAACGATCGGTCGTCAGGCCGTTGGAACCCTGTTCGCGGAAGTTGAGCGAGGTGCCGGTATAACCGCTGGGCTTGAGAAACGTCTTGAGCCCGCCTTTCTCCGACCATTCGTAGATGATGTTCTCCGGGACATCCGAGAACACCACCTTGCGCTCGCGCGCCAGCCAGGTTGGCCCTTCCGACCAGTTGAAGCCCTCGGCGAGCTTCTCCATCTCGGTTCCGGGCTGGATCAACTCGTCCAGCGCACCGTCGTGGCGTTCGACAAATCCGTGGATCTGATGGGTTCGGGTGACGGCTGCCGCGGGCCGCGCGGAATCGCGGATTTCCCGGCCAAGGGTGTCCGCACCCAGCGACGCGGAGGCAGTGTACAAAAGGGCGACGGCGGCCAGGCCGGCCAGACGAAGGGTGCAGTTCATAATTTCGACGCAACTCAGGTGGATGGGCGAAACTTGGTCGAACCTACCCGGCATGTCAGCACTGGAGTCTGGAGAATCCGGGGCCTGGGGCCGCGGCGCCGCGTGACGGGTCCGCTTCGGACGGGCTACTGGAGGGGCGAGCTCCGCGAGTCCATTCAATCCCCCCCGATCCTCAGGCGAGGAGTCCGACCTCGGTTCCCGTCGCTCGCTGTCTTCCAAGGCTCCCCAGCCTGCACCCGGGAAGTGTGGGGGCGGGGATGGATTCACCGCAGAGACCGCAGGGGCTGCTTGGCTTGAAAGGGCTTCGTTCATGGCGTGCGCGTAGAACGCCTAACGACCCCAAGCTCAGCTACGGCAGCCACGAGGCGCGCCGATTGCAACCGCGATGGCCCGCCGCCGTTCGCTGCAGCGCATGGTTAGGCGGCGTGCTGTCAGCGCCGTTCCGATACTCGTTCCACTTCGCCGGTATGAAAATCATCGCCCGAGTACCCCAGATCGGGCGTCTTCTTCCAACTTAAGCGCAAGCCATTCTTCCTTCTTTTGGGTCTTCTTCCGGATCGTCCACATGGGCCAACAAGGCTGCGGGCGGGCACTTCGTAGTCCAGGGCTCGGCGAGACGTCGCGCCGTCCTGAAAACGATGTCAATAGGGAATTCCAAACCGGCGGATTCCGCAGGTTTTCGCACCGGCGCTGACAGCGTGCTACTCACTCTGATCCTCCACGCTCGAATCCGTGAGCTCATCTGCGAACGATCCATACTCGGAAAGATATAAACTCATCCCGAGCTCCGCCATGCGCCGCATCGCTGCTGGCTCAAGAACTGGACCGCCTGCACTCGCGTCTCGACGCCAGCAAAAGCCGACATCCGCGACATACTCGGCTGGCTGAAGCGTGGCGGTGCTCTGCCCTAACCACGCCGACAATGCCTCAATCTGCGGCCACAGCAGCCACTCATCGTCACACAACCATGCGATCTTCTCGTTCTCCTGATCGTCCGGTGTGACTCTGTAAATGTTCACTGGCATAACGTGTGAAGCGGCCTAACGCCCCCAAGCTCAGCTACGGCAGCCACGAGGCGCGCCGATTGCAACCGCGATGGCCCGCCGCCGTTCGCTGCAGCGCATGGTTAGGCGGCGTGCTGTCAGCGCCGTTCCGATACTCGTTCC
>JBDNHZ010000239.1:0-19200 GCA_041688515.1 Verrucomicrobiota bacterium | reverse complement strand
CTCCACGCCCACCGGACGTCCGGTCCGCATCCTCTCCGACGGAGCCTTCATCCGGGAGGTGGTGTGAGGAAGGGCCCGTTGCGGACGCTCGTTGCGGTGCTGGGGGGGCTGATCGGCTGTGCCCTGGGTGCCCGGGCCGGGTCGCCGGTCACGGCCCTGGCGGTTTCGCCCGACGGCAACACGCTGGCCATCGCCCGTTCCGGTTCGATCGAATTGATTCAACCCAATCGCACCGAACCCGGCCATCGCATTGCGATCCCGATGGCGAAGCTCAACGCCCTCGCCTTTCACGCGGATGGAAAGCACCTGTGGATCGCGGGGGGCACTCCCGGAGAATCCGGTGCGGTGATGGAACTGGTCTTGCCGGACGGGACTCCGTCCAGGCGCTTCGACGTCCCCGGCGACGGAGTCCAGGCTTTGGCCCTGAGCCCCGATGGCCGGATGCTGGCGCACGCCTCGGGCAATGACGTGCGACGGATGGATCTGGGCGACCCGGGTGCGGCCAGTTCTCTGACCGGCCATTCAGGACGCGTGTTGGGACTCGCCTTTTCCCCGGAGCCACCGTGGTTGGTCAGCATCGCCGCTGATCGGGCGGTGAAAGTCTGGACGACGGGCAGCAACACCCTGGTCCGATCATTCGGACATCACACCGAAGCCCCCAACACCGTGGCGTTCCGACCGGGTGCCGCCGTCCCGACCTGCGCCACGGGCGGCGACGATCAGACGGTCCGCATCTGGCAGCCCGGAACCGGACGGATGGTCCGGATCATCCGCCAGCACCCGGGCACCATCCTCACCCTCGTTTACGCCGCCGATGGACGGACTCTTTTCACCGCAGGCTCAGAAGGAATCGTCCGCGCCATCGACGCCGACAGCGACCGCCTCACGACGTTGTGGATGGCCTCGCAGGACTGGATCTACGCGATGGCTGTCCACCCGGGAGGACAATGGATCGCGACCGGGGATTGGTCGGGGACGGTCGGGCTGTGGAAGCCGGACGGAAGCCCCATCCGTAAGTACGTGGGGCGGTAGGTGGGGAGGTCCTCGTCCGCCTCGGGCTGAGATCTGGAGGGACGAGCTCCGCGAGTCCGCAACTCCGGAAATCGTCCCTTCGATGCGGCCGCAAGCGGCTTCCGCTACAGAAGAAATCCCAGCGGTGCCGAGGAAGACATCGGATCGTAGAATCGCCCGATGTTGGGCAGCACGGTCGAAAGGTCGGTCCGGCCAACCCCCATCCAACACGCCAACTCGGCAAAGTACTGGTCCACGGAGGTGGTGGGAATCAGCCGGCCGCGCCCGATGTCGAGGGGGTTGTCGGCGAAGAGCGCGGGATATTTCCCATAGATCCGACGCCCCTTCACGGCTCCGCCCACCACGAAGGCGTTGCCGCCCCAGGCGTGGTCGGACCCCCGACCATTCGAGCTGAGGGACCGTCCGAAATCCGAGGCCGAAAACAAAACGACGTTTTCCGCCACCCCCAGGGCCTCCAGCGCCCGATAGAAGGCTCCGATGGCCTCGCTCACTTCGCGCAACATGCCCTGCTGGTTGGTAAGCACTTCGTCGTGATGATCCCAGCCGCCGTACTCCACGAAGAACGTCTGCCGCGACACCCCGAGCCGATCGCGACCGGCAATGGTGCGGGCGATCCGTTTCATCTGGTCGGACAGATAGGAATCCGGCCAGGTGAGCGTCGCCGGCAATTCCGGGGCGGTGGCCGCCCGAAACAGTTCCGCCGCCTCGATGGCATTGCGACGCGAGGAAGCGAACGCCTGTTGGAGCAGGTTGCGGTATTGAAGTGCCAACTGGGAATCGACCGCGGCGCTGTTGACCCGCGTCAGGGTGCTCTGGACATCGGCCAGCGGCGTCCCGGGCGGCGCGTAGTCCCGCAACCCCTCGGCACCGTCAGTGGTGATGGCATACTCGGCGTTGTTGCGTCCGGCCTGCCAGGCGTTGCTGCCTGAAAGCGAGAGGTTCATCGACAACCGCCGGTCGGCGTTCACCGAATGCAGAAGATCCGCCATCCGCCCGGCCCAACCGGTTCCGCCCCGGGTCTGTGGCAGACTGGTCTGCCATTGCTCGACCTGGTCGCTGTGCGAGTAGAGTCCCGAGGGCACCGGCACCGTCCCGTTCTCCACCTGTTCCTTGCGGGTGTCGGCCTGGAGCAGCGTGCCGACATTGGCGATGAAAGCGGCACGCCCCGATTCGAACAGGGATGCCAACTCCGGCATGGACGGGTGAAGGCCCAGTTCCAGGCCAGCGAGATTCGACGGGTTCAACGGCAGGAGATCGCCACGGGCCAGCGCCAGATCCTGTCGCACCTGCGCGTACTCGGCGTGCTCGGCCACGCCCCGCGGAGGAAGCATGTTGAAGGAGTCGTTGCCTCCGGTGAGCAGGATACAGACGAGGGCGCGATACCCGCCGCCGGTATCCGCTGCCAGGGCGGAAGTGGTGGCGAGGTTGACCAGCGTCGCCAACGCGGGAAGCGCACTGATGCCAGCGCAACTGGCCTGGCCCAGGAAGCGTCGTCGGCTGAGGGCGGCCCGGCGGGCCAGATCGATGGAGGAATGCAGGGAGTTCATGACGGGAACGGTCAGCGGAGTACGGTGAAGTCGGGGGAATTGACAATCAGGGTGATGGCCCGGCGCACGCGTTCCTGATGCCATTCCCAGGTGGGAAACCGCAGACCTTCCAGGGCCTCCCGCAGGATCTGAAACTGCTCCGGCCGGAGCATTCCCCCAGTCAATTGAAGGTCCAGACGCCGGAGCAAGGCATCGGGATTGGCGCCTTCGACATTGGGATCCGGGTCATCCACCAGCGCCGCCCCGACGATCATCGCCACTTCGTACCGCAGTTGGAGCCGGGTGGTCCGATCCGCTTCCCCCGTTCCCCAGCGGTTCAGGTCGCTTCGGATCGGATCAGCCACCCCGGGGAAGTAGTTGGCGGCACGAATGAGAGACGAGGCATTGATGATCTGCATCTCCGGCGCCACCAGTCCGGCCTCGGCGAGCAGGCCGGGTGGAGAATAGGTGGGGAGATAGAAATTGAAGACGCTGGGGGATTGATAGGCTTCCTGGACGTGGTCCATGTAGAAGTTGGAGAGCGGATGCAGCCCGGAGGGACTCCGGGCATCAAATGCGTACGCCAGGTTCACCACCCGCAACAGCGGTTCGCGCATTCGGCCGAAACGCGGGTCTTCCATCCGCGCCGGATCCCGCGCCTCCGGATCCAGGAAGATCGCCTGGATCATGGACTTCATGTCGCCGCGCACGCCTTGGCCATTGTCGGCGAATGCCGCCGCCACCCGCGCGATGTAGCCGGGACTGGGATTGGAGGTGACCAACCGCTGGATCAGAAGGCGACCGAGGAAGGGCCCCGCGTTCGGATGATTCGCGAGATGCCCCACCGCCGCCGTCACATCCGCCAGGCCGGTACTTCCATCCGCCGTCGGTGTCCGCGCCGGGAGGTCCAGCCCCAGGAAATTCTTCGCACCGAGGTCGTGCCATTCGTCGAACATCTTCATCGGTTCCCGGAAGTTCCGCGGGTAATCGGTAAAGTTCGGATTTCCCGCCACGCCGAAGCCGGTGAACACCCGTGCGAGTTCCGTGATCGTCCGGTTGTCATAAGTGGGGATCGGCAGTCCGTCCTGGCCGGATCGGCGCGTCCCGTCCTCGTTCAATTCCCACAGACCGATGCTGAACAACTGCATGATCTCACGCGCGAAGTTCTCGTCGGGATAGATGCGTCGCACCGGATCGAACTTCCGGTTCAACAGATGCGACAGGTAGAACCCCATGACCGGGTGCCGCGCGACCTCCTGCAACAGGTCCCTGTAGTTGCCGAAGGCATGCCGGACCAGGACGTCGTAGTAATCCGTCATGCCCACCGAATCGGTGGAGAGCACTTCCGGGCGATCGCTCACCACGAAGATCTGCGCCAGGGCGAAGGCCACCCGTTGACGCAGGACATCCGGTTCGAAGTCCACTGGCGTTCCGGGAACCGTGTGCGGTTCGCCCAGCACCCGGTGCCACCAGGCCGCCAACTTCACGTCCGCGTAGAATTCCGTGACGTTGTTGGTGTCCTGATGCCATTCCGCCACGGGCCGGTGAAACCCGGGTGGCCGACGAAACTGGTCATTCATCCAGCCCTCCATTCCAAGGCGCATCACCTCTTCGACGTTCTCCGGGATCTCGTCGGCATCGGCTGGATCGTCGGCGTTCGGACCAAATCCCGCCTGCAGGAGGAACCGCGCCGATTCCTTGGCCGAGGGCCCGGCCGAAGCGGGCTGATTGACCATCAGCAGACCCGCATTGGCCGCACTTCCCACCGTGTAACCCGCACCCGGGAGCACCGTCAGCGACACCGTTTCATCGGGTTCACCCTCGTCGGCATCCGGTCGGGGCCGGATCTCCACCCACACCTCGCGCACCCCGGCAGGGAAGCGGACCGACCCAGCGAAACCTGCGTCGTAGTCCACCCCGGCCGTGGCGGTCCCACCCAGTTGAAGATCGACCGTCAGCGGTTGGATCCCGCCCCGACGCCGCACCGCAAACACTCCGGGCTCCGGCCATCTCTCGGACACCTGGCCGTCGATGAGTCCGACCGTCACCTCGTTGGGGGCGACCAATAGCGCCCGAACCCGGGCGAGATCGGGGGTCTCGTGCCAGGCCGTGTTCGCGGTGCGCGGATCGAATCCGACCAGTCGTTCCTCCCAATCCGAAAGACCGTCCCCGTCCGAATCCGGATCCGTGATGCGCAGACGGAAGAACTCGGCGACGGCGGCCGACGGCATGAGGTCCAGATGGGTCGGTTGACCGTCCCCGATGAATTCACCGGACGCCACCCACGAGCCGGAATCCAGGATCGTTCGTCGCTCGACGCGATAGGACTTGCCCAACACGGCATTCCATTCGAGACGGATCGCGCCCCCGGGAACCGCGGCCGCGGCGAGTTGCGGAAGGGAGGCCGCGTCAAACGGATTGGTTCCCGCCGCGCTTTCACCCGCGTTGTTGACGCCGTCGCCATCCGGATCATCCAGCGCGGCGAGATTGCGCGCGTCAAACACCACTTCCCACACGTCGCTCTGGGAATTGGCGTTGTCATCGATGGCCGACGCCCGTCCGGACAACAGCAGCAGGGTGACGCAGGCGAGGGGAACCACCCGATGCCGAAGGTGGGAGCGGAGTGGCGACATGACACCGTCGATACACCTCTCTTTCCGCGAGGGAAACGCTGCAAGGACCCACTGCCTCGAAAGGGGAAGCGTTGAACGAGGATTCGTGGGCACCGCGATGGCCGCCTCGCCCCGGCCGCCAGCGTTCCTGATCGACGGCCGTTCGCCACCACCGCGTCCTCCTCAAATGGGATGGATCAGACCGAACCGTCGTAGGAGACGGTCCGCCCGCATCGGCAAGAGGCGCATGCCCCCGCTTCTTCCTCCCTGCCCTCCCTAGCTGAGAACTAGACGAGCTCTCGGACGAGCTCCGCGAGTCTGAAACTCCGGAAATCGGTCATGAGGACCCGTAGAACTCGTCCAGAAGCGGCCGGGTGCCCGAAGCCATCCGCTCTACCCCGGAAGGGTTTCAGCGATTAGCCCGGGGTGAGCGAAGCGATACCCCGGGTCTTACGCCCCCGATGGATTTTAACCCCGGCGGGGTTGTAGATCTTCAACCCCCTCCGGGGTTGGGATTCGCTTCTTGGGTGCCTGTCCCCGGGGTGTTACCCGGGGCTAATGGCTGAAGCGCCTCCGGCGTAGCGGACGCTCCCGCAACGCGGATTTCCTCCCGGGACCGCCGGAGAATTCACTTCGATCCTCGGGGGCACTGCCAACATGCGCCCCGCCGGGCAGGGAAAATGGGATGGCAGTGTACCCGGCAGGTCCGCCAAGGTTTGAGATGCTCACGGTCTCATCGGATGTCGCCGTCCGGATCCATCCCAGCCAGTTCCCCCGGAGGGTTGCGGCGGCGATGCACGCGTCGCTCAAGGCGCGCCGAATGAATCACAAGTTCCACTACGACACCGTGCGTCAGACCCTGCGTTGGCTGCGGGTGCATACGGCCTACTCCCCGGCGTGCACCGACCCGGCCGGAACCACGCTGTATTCCAAGGCGGCCATCGCCGCCGCCACCCTCCTGCGGAATCGTGAGGACGTGGACGTCATCAGCCTCGGCAGTGGCGGCGGACAAAAGGACGCCCACGTCCTCTCCGCCCTGGAGGCGATGCATCCGGGAGTCCGCCGACGCTACGTGCCGGTGGACGTCTCGGCGGGTCTGGCCTTGATCTCCCGCGACGCCGCCCTGGGCGTCGGAGTCGCTTCGCAGGACATCGTCCCCTACGTCATGGATCTCGCGGAAGCCCCCGACTGGGTGGCGGCCTTGAACCCCGTCCTGTCATCGCATGCCGCCCGACTGGTCCTGTTCTACGGCATGCTGCCCAACTTCATCCCGGGAACCACGCGGGATCGTCTCGCGGCGTTGCTCCGAACGGGGGACGTGCTTCTGGTGAGCGCCAATCTCGCCCCGGGACCGGACTACCCGGTGGGCGTCGAATCGATTCGTCCCCTCTACGAGAATGACCTGACCCGCGAGTGGCTCCTCTCGGTGCTTCAGGACCTGGGCGTCGATCGTGGGGATGCCCGGGTGGAGTTCTCCGTCGCCCCCTGCCCCAACGCCAGTGGACTTCTGCGCATCGAAGCCTGTGCGCATTTCCTCCGGCCAACCCGGTTGGCCTATGAGGACGCCGTGCACGCCTTCGAACCCGGGGAGAAGTTCCAACTCTTCTTCTCCTACCGCCACACTGCCGAGCGGGTCGCCCGGCAACTTGCGCCGGCGGAGCTTGTTATCGAACAGCAGTGGCAGAATCCCACCGGAGACGAAGGAGTCTTCCTGATCACCCGGAAAAAAGGGGGAAACCCTGAGGGACCTTCCGTGTCCTGATTTGACGCCCCACCCGGGTACCGGAGGGCGATCTGCCACATGAAATTCCTCCTCACCCTGCTGCTCTGGACCCTTCTGCTGGTGTTCTGCTGGCCGTTGGCCCTGCTCATCCTCGTCGCCTGGCCGATCCTCTGGCTGCTCTCCATCCCCTTCCGGATTGTCGGCACCGTCCTGGAAGCGCTCCTCGCCTTGGTCAAAGCCCTGCTGTTCCTGCCAGCGCGACTCCTCGGACATCGCAGCGACAGGACGTAACCCATCCGACCCGTTGTCCGAAAATCACGCCCGATCCCGCTGCAGACGCGACCACAATTTATAAAGTGTGGCCGTCAATTCGGGGCCGCTGGGGCTGGGGGAGGAAGCGACGGGCGGGGACGCCCGCGGTCCCGGGACTCATTCGTCCAGAATGAGGCAATGGGGTCAGTCCAGTAGCTTTGACACTGTGCCCTGAGGCGATCCGCGAAGCCCTTCAGTTCGGGTCGACTCGCCGACAGGCGCCGAAAACGCCTCACTCTCCCGTCGTGGCTCAGAGCAAGCCCAGCGGGACGAGCCAGATCACTCGTAGCTGGTGGAACCACGCCATCATCCGGCAACTGGATTCCACACCTCAACAAAGCCGAAACCTCTGAAATGCCTCACGTTGGCGGTGGCAAATCGAGTCACTCCGTGGTGGAGCAGAGTAAAGGCGATGCGGGCATCAACGATCTGCCTGAACCCTGCCTTGGTTTCCATGGCCCAGGACCAGAGCTTTAAGGAGACGAGCGGATCATAGTCGACGCATCGCCACGCCGGGTTTCGCTTCAAGGCCAGGCAATGGGCGGCGGATTCTCTGGCGGTGTAGGGCTTGGTAAAAATGGCCGGATTCCTCAACTGCATGTAAAGCTCGACGAGAATCAGTTCACACAGGACGAATTCCTCTGCCCCGTCCGTGACAGTGGTAAAGAAGGCTTTTGCGGGCTCGTGGCAGGGGGAGTCCGGGTCCGCTGCATGGATCAGCAAATTCGTGTCTGCCGTCAGCATATCAGGCCTTGGTATATCGGCGTTCAACGGCCTCGGCCTCGGCGGAGACCAAGGCAGGATCAATAAGATGGCCCCCGCTCCGTCGCAGCAAGGGCATCGTCCAGGGCGTGGGAGACTCGGTCACTTCCGGACAGGTCTGAACGTAGGTTTCCATGCCACGGCGGATCAACTCCGCTACGGACCAATCCCGTAAAGCGGCGATTTTCTTGAGCCTCTGAAAAAGCGGTTCGGGTAATTGGATCTGGGTCCTTGTCATGACATCATAGTCATGTCGGCATGAGGATGATGTCAATCAGGCTCATCAAGGGGAATTCGGAGCCCAGGTAGGACCACTCATCTGTAGCAACTCCGCGAACGGCCAGGACCCGGCATTCCAGGCGTATTCGAGTCGGTCCCGCCACCGTCCGCCGGCGTCGTCGTCAAATCGGGAGCCTGGACTTCCCACGGCTTCGACCATGCCGAGGGTGGAGGCAACGTCACCTTCCTTTCCGCGCCCACTTCCTGCCAGCGCGACTCCTCGGACATCGGGAGAGCCCGTAACCCATCCGACCCGTTGTCCGAAAATCACGCCCGATCCCGCTGCAGACGCGACCAGACTTTATAAAGTGTGGTCGTCAATTCGGGGCCGCTGGGGGCTGAGGGAGCAAGCGGCGGGCGGGGACGCCCGCGGTCCTGGGACTCGTTCGTCCCGGGACCTCCCGGCCAGGCAGGGAACCCTATTCCACGGCGATTACCCGGAAGAATTCCTGGGGCGCGTCCAGGCGGTGGGTCCGCACCACGGACACGGCGTCGAAGGGTTGGTGGATGACAGGACCGTCGTTGGCGAAGGATGCGTTGAGATCCGGGCTTTTCTGCGGCTGGAACTTGAACCCGCGTCGGGTAGTGAACGTCAGCTCGGCTTCGCCCAAAGTGTTGTACCCGAGGGACGTCATCAGCGATTCGTTCCCGAACAGGGTCAACTGGGCCGTCCGGGAATAGACGTGGCGCTCCTTGAGCATCTGGAAGGCCGCGCAACTGATCGCTTCCCGCGGGGCGGCTGGGACGTCGATCGCCGGATGCTTGCCCCGGTAAACGTCCCCGACGGCCTTGGGATCATAGGCCGCCCACGCGTCGTACAT
The DNA here is from genome assembly GCA_041688515.1 of Verrucomicrobiota bacterium. Lineage (GTDB taxonomy): Bacteria > Verrucomicrobiota > Verrucomicrobiia > Limisphaerales > UBA9464 > UBA6176. The sequence continues at coordinate 10,133 of JBDNHZ010000239.1, read as the reverse complement.
GCAGACGGAGAGAGTGGAGATCTTTACAGGGAAGGCCCTCCCTGTGGCCAGTGGTCCCACCGGGAAAGCGAAACGGAGGAAACCTGGGGTGAAATGACACGCAGAGCTTCATCTGGTCACCTGCGGGCGGCTTTGCCAGCCTTGGCGCGTGTCGGCCGACGAGATCAGAGCATCCCCCGCCTTTGCCACGACCCGCTGGACCCTGGTCCTGGCGGCGGGCGAAGGCGCGTCCGACGAGGGACATGAAGCCCTGGAACAGTTGTGCCGTGCCTACTGGTTCCCTCTGTACGCTTACATCCGTCGGCGGGGGTACGATGCGCACTCAGCCCAGGATCTCACCCAGGGATTCTTCGCGCGATTGCTGGAGCGGAACGACCTGGCTCGAATCCATCGGGAAGGCGGCCGTTTCCGTTCCTTCCTCCTGGCCGCCCTCAATCATTTTCTCGTCAACGAGCATGAGCGTGCGACCGCCCAGAAACGCGGCGGTGGCCGGACGATGCTGTCGCTCGACGACGACACCGCCGAGGAACGGTATCAGCACGAGCCTTCGCATTCGGAGTCTCCGGACCGGCTGTTCGAACGTCAGTGGGCGTTGAGCTTGATGGAGGAGGCCCTGCGGCGGTTGGCGGCAGAGCAGCAAGGAACCGGCAAGGGCCCGACGTACGACCGCCTCCGCCCGTTCCTCAGCCGGGAAGCGGATCCCGGCGAGTACGCGACCCTGGCCGCGCACCTGAACGTCGCCCCGGGAACGCTCACCGTGCAGGTGCATCGCCTGCGCGAACGTTACCGGCAACTCGTCCGTTCCGCGGTCGCCGACACCGTGGAGAGCCCGCTGGAGGTGGACGCGGAGATGCTTCATCTGCTGGCGTCGCTCGACCGCCGCTGAGCCAGAAAACCTCAGTAATCCGCACCCCTGACTCCTGCGGTAAACTCCGGATGACACGCCCACTCCCCTGCCCCCGCTGCGGATCCCCGGTATCCGCGGGCGCGCTCGCAGGCCAATGCCCGCGTTGTCTCGGGTTGCTCGCGTTCAGCCTCCGGCAACCGTCCGAGGAATCCATCGTCCATCACGCCGGCGCCTACGAAATCCTGCGCGAGATCGGCCGCGGCGGGATGGGCGTCGTCTACGAAGCCCGACAGCGTCGTCTGAACCGGCGGGTGGCGGTGAAGATGCTTCTCGCCGGAGCCTGGGCCCGACCGGATTTCAAGCCCCGCTTCCGTGCCGAGGCGGAGGCCGCCGCTCAATTGCGCCATCCGGGCATCGTGACCATCCACGAGGTGGGCGAACTCGACGGACAGCCCTTCCTCGCCATGGAACTGGTCGAGGGCCCCAGCCTGGCTGAACTGATCCGGCATCAACCACTCCCGCCTGCCCGCGCGGCGCGTTATGTCCGACTGGTTTCCGAAGCCATCGCCCACGCCCACCAGGCAGGCGTTCTCCACCGGGATCTCAAGCCGTCGAACATCCTTCTCGATCCCAACGATCTGCCGAGGGTCACCGACTTCGGACTGGCCAAGCAGATCGATTCGGATGCCGGGCTGACCCGCCCGGGAGAGGTTCTGGGATCGCCCGCCTACCTCCCACCTGAGCAGGTGTCGGGCAAGTCTCCCACCGTGACCGGCGACGTGTACTCGCTGGGGGCGATCCTGTATGAACTGCTGACGGCACGACCGCCCTTCATGGCGGACACCATCGCCGCCACGCTTCAGCAGGTGCTCCAGAGCGAACCCGCCGCCCCGCGCCTGCTCAACCCCGCGGTCCCACGTGACCTCGAAACGATCTGCCTCAAGTGTCTCCAGAAGGAATCCCGGGGACGCTACGCCAGCGCGGCGGAGCTCGCGGCGGATCTGGCAAGATTCGAAGCCGGCCAACCCATTCTCGCCCGCCCCGTTTCGCAGGCCGAACGGCTGTGGCTCTGGTCCCGACGCAATCCCGCGCTCGCGGCCCTTTCGGTTGCCTTGGGAGCTGCCTTGGTGATCGGTTCGGCCAGCGTCCTGGTTCAATGGCGCCGGGCAGAGGCGAGCCATGGAGAGATGGCCCGCAATCTGTACGCCGCCGATGTCGCCGCCGCCGCGGGTGCCCTCCGCGAGGGCAACCTGGGCCGGGCGCGTGAACTCCTGCTTCGATACGGCCCGACGGCTTCGCCGGCGACCTCGTCCGGCCAGCCCTCCGATCTCAGCGAGTTCACCCACCGTCTGCTCTGGGCGCGTTGCCAGGGGGATGACCTCGCAACGCTCACCCAGCACCCGTGGATCGTCACCTGCGTCGCGGTCTCGCCGGACGGACGCTGGATCGCTTCCGGGAGCCAGGATCAGCCGGGGAATCGAACCGGCACCCTCCATCGATCCAACCGCGCCAACCCGTCGGATCCAGCCCGGATCCTGGGTGCTCAGGGCACGATCTGGTCGGTGGGATTCACCGAGGACAGCCGCACCCTGATCTCCGCCGGGGTCGAGGGAGTGAAGTTCTGGAATGCAGAAACCGGCGAAGCCCAGACCCACCTCCCCGCGATCCCCGGTCAGGAAGCCGCGATTGCCGGCCGGGTAATGGTGACCTCTCCCAACCATCCCTTCTTCCGCAGCATCCTTCCCGAACCCCTGTGGCGACTGGACCTCGACACCGGCGCGCTTCGACGCCTGGGAATCCGGGGATGGCATCCGGCGCTGTCACCCGATGGGCGGCGACTGGCGGTCATGGACGCCCAGCAGAGCATCCAACTCTACGATCTGGAGACCGAACGTCTGCTGTTCACGGTGGCCACCCAACAGTTGGTCTTCCGGCTCCGCTTCTCCCCGGATGGCCACCGTCTGATCTCCGCCGGCCAGAGCACCTCGGCCCGGGTCTGGAACCTCGATTCCCCCGGCTCACCGCCCCGGTCCTTCCTCAGCGCCCACAACGTCTGGGATGCCACCCTTTCTCCCGACGGCGCGACGCTCATCACGGCGACCTCGCATCAACAGCTTGAGCTCTGGGATCTCGCGTCCGGCATCCGACGCGACGCGCTGGCTGGCCACACCAACGAGGTCTGGACCGTCGCCATCACTCCGGACGGACGGCAACTCGTCTCGGGTGGGAAGGATCGAACCGTCCGGCTCTGGTCTCTCACGCCGCGCGGTGCGTCCCCGCATCCGCCCTCGTGGCGCCACTTCCGACCCGCGCTTTCGCCGGATGGGAACCGACTCCTCACCTACTCGCAAACCAACTGGATCGGTGCCGCCACCGTCTGGAATCTGGACCCGGTCCGGTTGAATCGACCCCGGCCCGCCGAGGCGAGCGTCCACGAGGTTTTGCGCGGATTCCCCCGTGGATTTGCACCGGACGGCATCCACCTGCTTTTTCTGCGCAACGACCCGTTCGCCTTGGAATGGCAGCAACCCGGTTCGCCAGCGCCCAGCCAGGTGTTCCCGCTGGTGGGCGCGCCGACGAACCTCTTCCCCGGAGAGTTCGCCCTTGCCGGAGATTCATCCTCGTTCGTCTGTCCGGACGAATCCGGAACGTTCTGGCGATGGTCCACCCGGGACGGTCGCCTTCTGGGGCAGTGGCGCGACGACTCCCTGGCCGAACGTATCCGCGCGGAATTTGCCGGGGGCCAACGTCCGTCGCGCCTGCTCCGAGACCTGGCCGCCAGCCACACCGGACGTTGGCTCGCCCTCGGTCCGTTCGGAATGGATGGCGGCTACCTCGTCGATCTCGAGTCGGGCACCACGGCCCGGCTCCGTGGACATCGCGATGACATCGCCGCCCTCGCTTTCCGCCGCGACGAACGATTCCTCGCCACCGGCAGCGACGACGGCACCATCCGATTGTGGGAAGTCCCTGGAGGCCGGTTTGCCGGCGAATTGCCCGGCCACCTGGAATCCGTCGAGGCGGTGGCGTTCTCCCCCGACGGGCAGACCCTGGTGTCGGTGAACCCGGGGATTGAACTCACCTTCTGGCATCTGCCCACCCGACGCGAACTCGCGCGCATCGCCCATCCCGACGTGGCCGATCAGGTCTTGTTCTCCGCAGACGGCCGCCGACTGGTGTTGGGAACCGCCGCGGGACAGATCGAGACCACCACCGACCGCGTGGAAATCTGGGATGCCCCGTAAGCAACCCTGAAATGCTGACCGACGGTTCCGGTGGTAGTCAGCAATGAATCGTCGCGTCCTTCTCTGGGCTGGCTGCCTCCTCTGGCTCGCCGGTCAACTGGGCTCCGCCTCCGCCCAGTGCATGAAATGGGTGTTCCGCACCGACGTCAGCGGACCCGGTCCCCAGACCCGGCATTGCATGACCTACAACCCCGACCGCCAGCGGGTCGTGTTGTTCACCTCCGACACCGCCGCGGACCTCTGGGAATATGACGGCGTCTGATGGGAGCGGATCTTCGTTGCCGGGCCGCAACCTTCGCCCCGGCTCGACTCGGCCATGGCCTATGATCGACGCCGGCACGAACTGGTCCTGGTGGGGGGATTCGGCCGCACCGAACAGACCGAACTCGCCGACACCTGGACCTGCCGCATCACCACCAGCGCGACCGGACTTGTCATCGGGACCTAGGTGCGTCGCGCGGATTTCCCCGATCAGTTCGGACCGGATCCGACGGATCCCAGCGAGCAGCACGGGGAATCTGGCGCCCGCGCCGAACACGCCCTGATGTACGATTCCGAAGCCGGGCTGGTCCGGCTTTTCGGCGGCAAAGCACGCATCACCCGGGGCGTCCAGATTCAGACGCCTTTCAACAACGAGAACTACTCGAACGGCAGCGGGGCCTGGGATGGGACGGCATGGACCCAACGAAGCTGGTCGGATCGACGTCCCTATCCGCGGCCCGACGTGGATGAACCCACAGTCCCGGGCACGATCGAGTTCCGCGATGAACTGGGGCGGAAGCAGATGGCGGCAACGTACGATGCGAACCGGGGTCGGACCCTCACGCACGGCGGACTCCGTCAGATTTATCAGACCCGGCTCAATCCGCTGTTCGGAACTCCGCTTGCCGAGGCGTACGTGGAATCGATGCCGCACCTTCAGTAGTTCTCTGGAACCGACCGCTTCCCAAGCCCGTCGCGAAACCTGCTCTTCCACACAGCCGGCCGATGCGGACCAGGGGATCTGGCGCGTGTGTTCGGCGCCCAACTCGTCCATGATGTCCATCGGGACCGCTACATCGCCTTTGGCGGCGCGACAGTCATTGGCGATACACTCTTCGGGTCGAGGGCTGTCCCCCGACTTATGGCGGCATCGGTTCCACCTATTTGAGCCGACTCCTCCCCAACTCCGCGGTGTTCATTGAGTGGGACCCGCGCAACCCTCGGGATCCGGGCAGCGACATCAACGTGGCGCTCGCTGCATTCCTGCCCGGGACCGACCCGCAACTGCCCCCGGCACCGGCCACCCGCATCAGCCACACCATGGCCTACGACGAACAGCGCGGGGTGACGGTCGTGTACGGCGGTTGGAACGGCGAGGTCTCCAGCCTCGACACGATCGCCAGGGAAACCTGAGAGTACGCCCCCGGCCTGTTGGATTTCATCGAGCAACCTGCGGCCCGGAGCGAGACCTGCCTGGGCGAAACGCTCACCCTTTCGATCATCCCCCTGGCATCCGCAGCCCCGGCCATCCAATGGTACAAGGGCAGCTCCCCGATCGCGGGCGCCACCGATCGCACCCTGGTCCTCGCCGATATCAGTCGCGCCGCTGCCGGCACCTACACCTGCGAACTCCAGGATCTCTGCGGCAACCGCGTCACCAGCCGTGAGGCCGTCGTGTTGGTGGGCGGACCGCCGGGGATCACCGGGCAACCCCAGTCCGTCCATGTCTGCCCCGGTGAAACGGCCGAAACCCAGTTTTTCTTCTCATCTGACTACCCGGCGACGGTGCAGTGGTTCCGGGTCCCCACCGACACCGACGGCAATGCGTCGGCAGTCAACGGAATCGCGGTGGCGAAGGCCGACAACAATCTGCTCCGGTTCACCCAGATGAATCCAGGTGACAACGGATTCTACCGTGCCCTTGTCGTCAACCGGTGCGGCACCGCCTGGACCCAACCGATCCAGGTCTCCGCCGGAGTCTGGCTGCGGGCCACCCCCCGCGATTCCACCAACGACGTCTGCAACACGCTCAGCCTCGACCTCGTCGCGTCCGGCAAGGGACCGCTCCAATACCGATGGCGTCGGAACGGGGAGTTCATGACGAACTCGGCCCGGATCACCAACACCGCCGCGGCGACCCTCCGCTTCGCGCCCCTCCACTATTTCGACGACGCCACCTACGACTGCGTTGTGAGCGACACCTGCAATTCGCTGACCTCTCGGGTTGCGCGAATCATCGTGAACCCCAATCCCCCCTTCCTCCTGACCGACACCAACGGGCCGGCCGGCAGGACGTCCCATCGCATGACCTATGACTCGTTGCGGGGTCGAACGGTGCTCTTCGGGGGGTTGGCGGACGGTTCGACCATTACTGAAGTCTATCGCAATGACACCTGGGAGTACGACGGCGTCCGATGGACCCAGCGCATCACCACAAACTCGCCTTCCTCCCGCATCGATTTCTCCCTGGCCTTCGATCGGCATCGCGGCCGGGTCGTGCTCTTCGGCGGCGCGACCAACAACATTTTTCAAGGGGGACTCCTCAACGGCGAAACCTGGGAATACGACGGAACCAACTGGACCCAGAGATTCCCGGTCAACTCCCCGGCTCCGCGGATCAACGCCGCCCTCTTCTATGATCCGGTCCATCGCGTCACCACCCTCTACGGCGGGGACACCACGCTCGCCAATCCCCGCGCCGGCGACCTCTGGACCTGGGACGGCACCAACTGGACCCAACGCGTTGTTACCGGGGCCCGTCCGCTGTTCGGCGGCCTCTATGGCAGTCCTGTCCGGCCACAGATGATCTGGGACGAAGCCCGGGGCTACGCGGTCCTGCCTCCCACCGTCTCCAATGATCCCGGCAATCCACTCCGCGTCACCTGGCTCTGGGACGGAACCCAATGGACCGCGCGTGAGCACATCTTCGAGGGATTCGGCATCTCGCCTTCGCAGTCGGGGGGCGGCGGCGGCATCGCCTATGATTCCTTCCGGCGCGAGGTCGTTTACTGGGGAGGCGACGGCTACGACCAGACCTCCCTGTGGCGCTGGAACGGATCGATCTGGCGTCACGACGAAATCGATGAATTCGTGGGTTACCACCTCGACGGAGCCAGCACCTACGACGATCGCCGCTTCGCCCTGGTCCAGTTTGGCGGAAGCTATTTCGGCTCCCAGCCCGAGCTTCGAGGCAACCTGCCCCGGACCTTTGAACGCATCCTCGCCGATGAACCTGTGTTCCTCCGACCGCTGGTCCTCCTCAACGATCCCGCCACCAACCGACTGTTCTTCCGCATCACCGTGGCCGGTGCCCCTCCGGTCACCTATGAGTGGCAGCGCAACGGCGTCCGGATCAGTGAGACCTTCCCCTACGAAAACACCGCCCAATCCACCCTCGCCGTCGATCGGATCCTCGCGTCGGACACCGGCCTTTACCGCTGCGTCGTCCGCAACCGGTGCGGAGAGGTGATCAGCACCGGGATGACCCTCGCTGGCGTCGGCGGACCGCAGCAGACCCTCAGAGCCTTCTCCGCTCCCGTGTCCGGTCAACCCGGCCTGCGGCTCACTTGGTCAGACCCAGCCTCCACGTTGCAAGAGGCCCCGAGCCTCGATGGGCCATGGAAACCGGTTCCCGGTGCCACCAGCCCCCACGAGATCCTGCCCTTGCCACCGCAAGCCTTCTATCGGTTGAACCCGGGGCCGTAACCGCTCTGGACTCCGTTCACAGCCGCAGGAAAATGCCGCGTTTGAAGAGGAAGCGGGCGAACAAAAGCATGACGCCGAGACCGGCCACCGCGAGGAACGCCTTGCCGTAACCGCCGAAGAGCCCGGCGATCGGTCCACCCACGAACCGGGCGGCAATGCCCTGCCATCCGCCGTTGGTGCCAAGCAGATTCGCGGCGATGTAGATGGTCAGGGCATTCATGCCAATCCACTGGAACGGGCCACACCACCAGCGCACCCTCCAGACGTCGACCACCTGATGGAAGAGTCCGAGCAACATCAGGCTCCACCCGCCTGCCAACAGGACAAACGAGGAGGTCCACAGCTTTTTCACCACCGGGAAATAGAGCCCCCAACCTGCGCCCGCCAACACACAGACCAACCCTGCGAAGAAGAGGTAGAGACTCTTCCCCCCCGGCGACAGATCCTCACGTCGCAGATAGAGTCCGGCGAAGACTCCCAACACACAGGTCATCACCGCCGGCAACGTGCTCAGGATTCCCTCCGGATCCGAGTACCCATCATACAGGCGACCGGGCAGGAATCGGAAATCGAAGTGATTCACGAAGTTGTAGCCGGGTTCAGCCCGTCCCCGGATCTGATTGGTCGTCGCGTGGTACAGGGTCATCGCGTTGGTCTGGCCGGTGGTCTCCATGAGGCTTGCCATGGAACCACGCTCGAGTCGGATGTCCTTCACCGGAAGGACGGCGACCACGCCCCAGTATCCCAGGAGGACCGCCACCCAGACGGCCGCCAGCGCCCGGAGCGGCAGGGCCAGGTACAGGAGACTTGCCCCGGTATAGCTGAGGGCAATGCGCTGCAGGACGCCCAACCACCGCACCCCCGCCCAGCCATCCTTGATTCCTCCGCTGTAGAACACCCCCACCAGAAAGAGCAACAATCCGCGGAGCAACACCCGGCGCATGGCCTCGCCCACCCCGCCATTCGCCTTGGCCTTCGCCAGGGAGAACACCGTTGAGACCCCGGAGATGAAGACGAAGAGCGGAAAGATCAGGTCGTAGAACCGGAATCCGGCCCACTCGACATGCGTCAATTGCTCGCGGATCATCCCCAGCGACGATCCTTCCTGTGCCTGACCCAGGGCTGAGACCATCGCTCCTCCGCCTACGATCCAGAACATGTCGAACCCACGCAGCACATCGAGGCTCATCAGGCGCCGGCTTCCATCGGGGGCCTGCGTCAGGGCTTCACGGGTCGGAATACTCAGACGGTCGGTGGCAGGCATGTTCAAAGACGGAGATAGAGCTTTCGACGGTGCAGAAACCAGGCCAGCAGGAAGCACCATCCGATCCCCACCAGCGCCAGCACCAGGTCTCCCAGGTGCGGCATCCAACCATTCAGGAGCGACGCCAGCGGCCCGCCCGCCACGCGCCGCGAGAGCGCATCCACGCTGACGAGAGCCGCCGCCAGATAGACTGCGATCGGATTCAACCCGACCCATACGAACGGACGACACCACGCCGACCATCCGCGCACATCGATCACCCAGTGGAACAGGGCCAGCAACAGGCAACTCCACCCGCCGGCCACGAGCACGTAGGACGACGTCCAGATCTTCTTGATGATCGGGAACTGGAACGACCACGCCCATCCCAGGACCAGCAACGCGACACCGGCCACGGCCAATCCCGCCGACTTCATCGAAGGCGACTTGTCCTCCCGCAGCAACCATCGCCCGGCAAACGTGCCCAAAAGACAGGTGGCGATTGCCGGCAAGGTGCTGAGCAATCCCTCGGGATCGTGGGTGGTGTCGTGCATCCGTCCGGGCAGGAACCGGAGATCGAGCCAGTTCGCCAGATTCTTGCCTTCGGCGTAATTCCCCGCGCCGATGCCCGGCACCGGAACCAGCGCCATCAGCGCCCAGTATCCGAGCAACAGCCCCGCCGTGACGAAGGCACACGTCCGGGCCTTATAGAAGATGAAGAAAAAGCCCGCCCCGAAGTAGGCGAGGGCAATGCGCTGCAAGACTCCCAGCCAGCGCACCTGATCCAGTCCATTCGACACCCCGCCGTAGTACAGGACACCCAGGAAAAACAGCAGGAGCGACCGTTTCAACAGGCGCGCCAGGGCTTCGTCCTTCCCCTTCTCTTCACAGAGGCGTCCCAACGACAGCACCAACGAAATCCCGGCAATGAACACGAACAACGGGAAGATCAGGTCGTAGAAGCGAAACCCTTCCCACGCCACATGCTCCAACTGCTCCGCCAGAGAATGGGTCCAGGGAGCCTGCTTCTCGGCCATTGCCGCCGCCACCCCGCCGAGGGCGTCCGCACCCATGATCCAGAACATGTCGAACCCGCGCAGGGCATCCAGCG
>JBDNHZ010000238.1:0-4224 GCA_041688515.1 Verrucomicrobiota bacterium | reverse complement strand
AGTCCACCGGCGGGATGCCCACGGGGATCCAGTTCGTGGCCTATGACGGCAACGGGAACGTCGCCGGTCTTTTCTCCGCCACGGATGGCAGCAACACGGCGCGCCACGAGTATGGGCCGTTCGGAGAACCCCTCCGCAGCACCGGCCCGCTGGCCACCGCAAACTCAGTTCGCTGGAGTACCAAGGTGACGGATGATGAGTCGGGGTTGGTGTATTATGGGTTTAGGTATTACCGCTCGGCGACGGGGAGGTGGCCAAACAGAGACCCGTTGGGTGAACTAGGGTTTGAACTGCTACGCGGGAAACGAGGATCGCTTCTTGGAGATGGACCAAACCTTTACATGTTTGTCAGGAACAATGCGGTCAACAGTTGGGACGTAAACGGTCTGCATCTAATCTCTGATCCAGGAGGAATCGCCGGTGGGATTGCTGGCGGGATAATGGATAAACTACGCGCTCTGGCGAAGACTGCGGGAGGGATTGCGTTATGCCGCTGTGCAGGATGTTTGGCTGCGTTGAACATTCAGGTTTATTCATGTGCTTGGTATTTGGATGGAGACGATTGGGCTCGATGCACTTGTCAACTCCTGAAGGAGTCTTGGGGAACGAAAGCGCTCTGTAGAACCTGCACTTTTGGGGCTTCAAATGCTGTCGATCTAGCGAGGGAATACATCGGCTGTGATGCGTTGGGGGAGGAATGAAACTTTACTCTCCCCCAAAGTGCCGATGCGGTTGGTGTGGTTCGAATAATGTAAGGCTCGTCAAAACAATGACGAACATTCTTCGTCTTGGGGCAGCCTTTGTGACGGCGAGCTTCTTTGCTGACTTGGTGCGAGTTCAATGGAAGTGCAAAGACTGTTGGAAGACATTCGATTCATGCTCATGGGAGTGATCGTCGGATATTCCTAGGCTGTCCCGCACAAACGGTGTAAGGAATCCTCTCACGCTGCAACCCGCCCTGAACGCTCGCAGCACCGCGCCGTCAGGTCGGCTGCGAGAAGCAAAGGCCAGCCGGCCTGCCGTCACGGGCCTGCTCGCTCAAGACAAAGTGAGCCTCCCCGTGGCGTCGCCCGTCCCGGCGCGTGGGAGAGACGAAACGTTTTTCAATTGGAATGTCTCTCCCGCGCGCCGTGCCGGCCGTCGTCACCGGCAGAAATCAAACGACCGCTGGCGCTGCCCGGAAAAAATCAGTTCGCTCTCGCTCAAAACCCCGGAACGAATGCGCGCAAGTGACGACCATCCGATGCAACCGAGCGGCGAAGTCGGGCGAATCGAAATGGATGATCTCTCGTCGCCGCCGGCTGAATTGATAGGAATTTGCTTTTGTCGCTCCGCGGTGATTCGCACTCACCGAAAGGTGACCCCTTCAACTCACGGATTCGGAGTGCTTCTTCGCGGCTTCGCGTGAGAACCCTTTCTGTGCGGGTGCATGGATACGGGTTAGGTCCTGCCCACTCTGGAGGTGATCGCCCCGGGGTGGGTTCCATCCCCACCAACGCCCTGCTTATCTGTGTAATGGGTGTAATCTGTGGATCCTTCAACGGCCTTTCCCGGCAAACGGATATTTCCCGGAACATTCGTGTGAACCCGAAGACAGCAGTCCAGGCATCCACCGATTACACAGCCCGCGGGCGGATCCCGGATTGCTGTCTACCGAAGAACCGCCCGGGTCGCCGGCTACGGTATCGCGATATAGGGGACTGTGTGGCCGTTGGTGGCGGACAGTGTGCGGGTCTGGTTCTGACGGGTCTCGCGGACCAAGGTGGTGAAGGGATCACCGTTGAAGCAGACCTCGCCGAAGAAGGCGAAGACCGAGGAATCCTCAGTGACCAGCATCGGAGCGAGTTTACCGGCGGTGGTGGTGTAGCTGAAGTTGCCGAAGATCTCGTTGCGTGCGCCGCTACGGGTGTCGATGAGCGTCCCGCCACGCTCAGTCTTGTAACCCAGGATCCAAAGGTCGCCGGCGTCGTTGCTGAGATGGGTTCCCTCGTTCTCGATGTTGAGTTGGCGCGCCCAGACACGTTGGCGACGAAGTCGAAGGTCGTGGGTGACGACGTCTTCCATGAAGATCTCGCCGCCCTCCGACGCTGGAGCAAACTTCAGGTCGCAATCGGAGACGCTGCGCAGCACGAGGGTGCGTCGCGTCGCGACTTCGAGACCACCGTGGATGTTGGCAAAGTGCTCGATGAACACGATGGAAGCATCGCCATCTACAAGACGGAAGTCGGGTGCGAGCCCGCGCCCGTAGTTGATATGGCCACCGAGTCCCACGATGCGGCTGACCTTGCCGCGGAGGATGACGGTGGATCGGAGATTGTAGGTGCCGGGGAGAAACACCGTGGACGCACCCGAATCGATGGCCTTCTGGATGGCGGCCGCGGAATCCGCTTTGCCGGTTGGATCCGCGCCGAACCTGTCCACGTTGGCCCAGAGCGCAGGGTCTTCCCACACCGACTCGGGGGTCTCCCGGATCGGGAGACGCACCGGGCGCGCGCTGCTGGCAAAGAGCATCGTGGGTTTCTTTGAAAAGTACTCGCCCACGTTGGGTCCCTCGCTGCCCGGTTTGTCGGGTCCCTGGATCCGCAAGGCGGCTGTCCAATCCGGCGTGGCGACGTCGCCGATGGCACGACCGTAACCGGTTGTTGTGAGGTCGCGGACCAGGATTCGGCCGCCGTTGTAATTGATGACCGCAGGCATTCGGGAAGCGGGTCCACGGCCTACCAAGGTTGAATCCAGCAGGCAAAGCGCGCCGTACGTCCGCACCGCAGGAACTGCGTTGTCGCTCTTGAGATCGCGAATGGCGATGTACTGACCGGAGTTCTCCAATCCGGTCTGGGTCTGCCCTTGGAGTCGGATGTGTTCAAAGGTCTGGCTGTTGACGGCATGGCCGGTGGCGATCCCGCGCCGGAACCCGGTGACCTCCACATTGCGCACGAGCAGGGGCCCGTTCATGTCGCGGTACCCCAGGTCAAGGGCGACCAGGCCGCTGCCGTCAGCCGCGATGAACCGGCAGTCTCGGACGGCGCCGGAGTTGTTGGAGTAGAACTGGAGCGCGATCGCCCCGGCGTTGTTGGTGCCCACGTCAAAAGTGAGATTCTCGACGTAGTTGTGGAACCAGTCGGCGGAGCCGAAGCCGCCGCACATCATGATGGCGCCGGGCTTGGCGGCGTTGGTGAAGGTGCCGTCCCGAAGTCGAATGATGGAACGATCCCTATGCTGGCCTCGCAGCAGAGTGTGACCCCAGTTGTCGTGGCCGTTCCATTTCTTGGGCCAAGTGAGGGTCCGCTGGACAAGGTAGGTTCCGTGCGGAAAGTAAAGGACGCGGTGCTGGCCCACGTTCTCGTTGAGGGCGCGCTGGAGGGCTTCGGTGTCGTCTGTGATGCCGTCCGCTTTCGCGGAGTAGGGTGGGCGGGTCACGTCCACGACCGACGGGGAAGCCGGGTAGCGTTGCTCAACGGCTTCGGTGGCGGCGACGAGGCCGAAGGCGGTTGCGAGCCAACTGATCCCAGCGGCGAGGGCGAGGCTGGAGAGTCGAAGTGCGATGGCGAGGGCCGAGGCGAGCGGCATTCCTTATGCCATGCCACAGGACCTATCAAAGCGCCAACTTCGAGTGGCCGGTTGCTGGTCTATCTGCGTCTCGCCTGATGGAACATCCGGACGAACAGCCCGCGAAGACCAGGAGAGGTCCACGAATCCACACGAATACTGGGAAGCAGAAAAAGGGCGGAAGTGGTTATCCACAGATTACACCGATTACAGGCGGGGACCCAGGCCGGGAAGATTCCTTGGGTAAGGACAACCGATTGTCCCGTCTGCCACCTCCCTCTGAATCCGTCTAATCTGTGAGGGCTGGCACATCGGCATAACCGCTGGCCGGGAGGGCCAGCAGGAAGGCGAGCGGCACGGCAGGATGGAGCGGGCGCCTGAGCCGTATCCAGACTGTAGCGACGCCGGAGCTTGTCTCACGCGAATCCGCGAAGGAGGGCCCCGGAATGATTCTGGCAAGACGGCGATTTGGACTCGCCGAACGGTGACTCCTTCCCCTCACGGATTCGGAGTTATTGATAGGAATTTGCTTTTGACGCTCCGCGGTGACTTTTCACCGTAAATGCAAACCCTGCTACAGTTTGGTATTCTCTTAGGGATTTGATTCGTATCGGAAAGGCTTGGTTGAGCAACGTAAACTCCCTGAGGACATCATTGATGGCTCCGGTATAAATCTTT
>JBDNHZ010000237.1:0-16728 GCA_041688515.1 Verrucomicrobiota bacterium | reverse complement strand
GGCCGGCCTGCGTCTGGATGCCGCCGAGTCCGCCTACGCCGCGAACAAGGACGGTCGCATCGCGGTGAAGCCCGGGGATGTCTCCGGGAGCGAACTCTGGGCCCGGATCAACACGACGGATCCCGACGACCTCATGCCGCCTCCGGATTCCCACAAGACGCTCGCGCCCGAGCAAAAGACCCTTCTGAAACATTGGATCGAGCAGGGGGCGAAGTATCAGCGGCATTGGTCCTTTGAAGTGCCCGTGCGCAGCGCGCTGCCGTCGGCGGGTGCCCGGCATCCGGTGGATCGTTTCATCGGGGATCGGCTTACCCGCGAAGGTCTGGCCCTCTCCCCCGAAGCCGACCGCCGAACCCTGGCACGGCGGGTGGCTCTGGATCTCACCGGCCTGACCCCCACTCCGGCGGAGGTAGAGCGGTTCGTGAACGACCCGGCACCGGATGCGTATGAACGGATGGTGGACCGCTTTCTGGCGTCGCCGCACTACGGCGAGCGGATGGCGAAGAGTTGGCTGGATGTGGCCCGGTACGCCGACACCCACGGTCTGCATCTGGACAACGAACGACAAATGTGGGCCTACCGCGATTGGGTGGTCTCGGCGTTCAACCGGAATTTGCCCTTCGACCGGTTCACGATCGACCAGTTGGCGGGGGACCTGATTCCCGGGGCCACGCAGGACCAGTTGATCGCGACCGGATTCAATCGCTGCAATGTCTCCACGAGCGAAGGCGGATCGATCGATGCCGAGTTCATCTTCCGTTATGCCGTGGATCGGGCATCGACCACATCTCAGGCGTGGATGGGGCTCACCGCCGGGTGCGCGGTCTGTCACGACCACAAGTTCGATCCCATTTCCACGCGCGAGTTCTATTCGCTCTACGCGTTCTTCCACAGCGCCGCCGATCCGGCCATGGACGGCAACGTGCTGCTCACGCCGCCGATCCTGAAGTTGCCCACCCCGGAGGATTCCGTCCGGTTGGCAGCACTCGACTCCGAGGTTGGGCGCGTCGAGTCCGGGCTGCTGGCTCAGGCCCGCGCAACGCCTTACGCCGATCCGGCCGAGGCGAACCCGAGACCTCCGGTGAAGGATCTGGATTCGGTCTGGGTCGATGACGATCTGCCGACGGGGTGGAAAGGGGGGGCCAGCACCGGCGGGACCTCCCGCTGGGTGACTCAGGAGGAGGGCGGCCAGGTGAAGCGCGGACGTCGGGCGCTGCGTCGGGAGGATGCCGGGCTGGCGCAGGATGTGTTTGAAGGTGGCGCGCCCCTGGAGATTCCGGGTTCGCCAAAGCTCTACGCTCACGTCCGGCTCGAGGCTGGAAAGCTTCCCCGCGCGATCATGCTCCAGTACCGGACGGACGACTGGAAACACCGGATGGTCTGGGGCGACGTTGACGCCATCGATTGGGGGGCGAAAGGGACGGGGCAACGCGCCCACGCCGGGCCATTGCCCGAGGCGGGTGGATGGGTTCGGTTGGAATTCGACGCCGCCAAGGTGGGCCTCAAACCCGGGGACAAGATCACCGGCCTCGCCTTCACCCAGATGGGTGGAGTGGTCCAATGGGACGATTCGGGCGTGGCCGGACAGATCGATCCCGCCAATGATCCGTCGCGTTCCTTTTCCGCCTGGCTTCGGCAGCAGCAGGGACGCGACGTGGCGGAACTGCCTTCCGACCTGCGTAAGGTTCTCAAGGAGGTCGCGGCGACCAACCGCACCCCGGCTCAGGTCAGCGCACTGAGGGAACAGTTTGTGGCCCGGGTCTGGGCCGACACCCGCGAGACGTTTCAACCGGTCATCGCCGAGATGGATCGGGCGAAGAAGCGTCGGAACGAGGTCGAAGGCCAGATTCCATCGACCTTCGTCTGGAAGGATCTGGACAAGCCTCGGGACAGTTTTGTCATGACCCGCGGGGCCTACGACAAGCCGGGGGAGAAGGTCAGTCGCGGTGTGCCGGCAGCGCTGCCGCCGCTGAAGACCGAGGGAACGCCCACCCGACTCGACCTGGCCCGTTGGCTGATGAGCCCGGAACACCCGCTCACCGCACGCGTGGCGGTCAATCGGCTCTGGCTGCAATTCTTCGGTTCGGGCCTGGTCCGGACCGCCGAGGATTTCGGTTCCCAGGGCGAACCTCCGTCGCACCCGGAACTGCTCGACTGGCTTTCGGTCGAGTACCGCGAGAGCGGTTGGGACACCAAGGCCCTGGTCCGGTTGCTGGTCACGTCGGACACCTATCGGCAGTCGTCGGTGGTCACTGCGGCCCTGCTGGCGCGGGATCCCGAGAACCGGCTGTTGGCGCGCGGACCCCGCTTCCGGCTCGATGCCGAACAATTGCGCGACAACGCACTGCTTGTGGGAGGCCTGGCGGTCTTTCAGATGGGAGGCAAAGGCGTGAAGACCTATCAGCCTCCCAACATCTGGGAGCCGGTCGGCTTCGTGGGATCGAACACGCGCGAGTATCGGCAGGACAGCGGCGCCTCGTTGTACCGGCGCAGTCTGTACACCTTCTTCAAGCGCACGGCACCGCCCCCTTTCATGACGACCTTCGATGCGCCGAGCCGCGAGGGCCTGTGCGCCCGACGCGAGCGCAGCAATACGCCGCTCCAGGCGTTGCAGTTGATGAATGACGTCCAGTACTTCGAGGCCGCCCGCGGGCTCGCCCAGCGGATGCTGCGTCAGGGCGGAGCCACCCCCGCTTCGCGGGTGAAGTTCGGATACGAAACCGTCCTGGGCCGCCCGCCGTCTGCCGACGAGTTGTCGGTGGTCCTACGCTCGCTCGACCGGGGTCTGGCCCGCTACCGGGCCGACAAGCCCGCCGCGCAACAGGCGGTGACGTTTGGTGAATCGAGAGCGGCGTCCGACCTCGATGTGCAGGAACTGGCGGCCTACACGCTGACCGCCAATCTGCTGCTGAACCTGGATGAAACCGTCACCCGCAACTGAACAAGGAATTCCATGGATCCATTGACCGAGTATCACGTGCAGCGGACGCGCCGGCAGTTCTTCGGCGACGCAGGTCTGCGCTTCGGCGGGCTGGCGTTGGGCTGGCTCATGGCGGGCTCCGGCGGACGACGGTTGCTGGCGGAGGCCGTTCCGGGCGCAGCCGCCATCGACCGGGTGCATCCGCCCATTCCCGGCATGCCCCATTTCGCGCCCAAGGCGAAATCGATCATCTACCTCCACATGAACGGGGCGCCGTCCCAGATCGATCTGTGGGATCACAAGCCGGGCTTGCGGGCGCACTTCGACCAGAACCTGCCGGATTCGATCCGGATGGCGCAGCGCTTGAGCACGATGACCAGCGGACAGGATCGCTTCCCGGTGGCGCCGTCGAAGTTCGAGTTCCGTCAGCACGGTCGCAGCGGCATGTGGGTGAGCGATGTGCTTCCGCACACGGCGAAAATCGTCGATGAGATTGCCCTGATCCGATCGGTCCATACCAACGCCATCAATCACGATCCGGCCTGTACCTTCGTCATGACCGGCAGCGAAGTGCCGGGCAAGGCGAGCATCGGTTCCTGGCTCGCCTACGGGCTCGGAAGCGAGAGCAACGATCTGCCGGCCTTTGTCGTGTTCACCCCGTCGTTTCCGTCCAGCGGCAATGGCCAGGCCATCTACTCCCGCATGTGGGGCAGCGGATTCCTCCCGACCCGTTACACCGGGGTCGCCCTGCGCGGGGCGGGGGATCCGGTGCTGTACCTCAAGAATCCTCCGGGCGTGGCCGCCGCGGATCGCCGGGACATGCTCGATGCCTTGAACGATCTCAACCGACGTCAGCATGGCGTCTATGGCGACCCGGAGATTCAGACCCGGATTTCACAGTACGAAATGGCCTTCCGGATGCAGAGCAGCGTCCCGGAGCTCACCGATCTCACCCAGGAATCCGAGGCGACGCTCGCCATGTATGGTGCCGATGTGAAGCGCACCGGCAGCTTCACCCATTCCGCCATCATGGCCCGTCGTTTGATCGAACGTGGCGTTCGCGTGGTGCAGATCCTGCATCGCGGTTGGGATCAGCATGACAATCTGCCCACCGCCCTGAAGAACCAGTGTCTCGACACGGACCAGGCCGCGGCGGCGCTGGTCACCGATCTCAAGCAACGCGGTCTGCTCGATTCCACCCTGGTCGTCTGGGGCGGTGAATTCGGGCGCACCGTCTATTCCCAGGGGAAACTCACTCCCGACAACTACGGCCGGGACCATCATCCGCGGAACTTCTGCATGTGGATGGCGGGCGGCGGGGTGAAGGGCGGAACGGTGTACGGCCAGACCGATGACTTCAGCTACAACATCGTCGAGAACCCGGTCCACGTGAACGACGTCAACGCCACCATCCTGCATGCGCTTGGCATCGATCACCGCCGCTTCACCTTCAAGAGCCAGGGCCTCGACCAGAAGCTCACTGGGGTCGAAGAAGCGAACGTTGTGAAGGATCTGCTGGCGTAGCCGGTGCGGGCGTCATGCGATCCGGGAGGGCGAGATCGTCGCGGCGGAGGATGGTTCGCGCGGCGTCCGCCTTGGCCCGTTCCTTCTCCCCCGGGCAAACGGCGTAGAGGAACACGTTGGTATCAACGAAGGTCATCGCGGGCGTGGATCTCCTTGCGGGTAAGGTTTTCGGCCGCGGCAAACCCGGGGTGGCGATCCCAGATGGAGTCGAGCAGGGCCTCCTGTTCCTGCTGCAGATCGCGGGACACAGGTGTTTCCTCGGTCAGAGAGAGCACGATTTTTCCCACCAGAGCGGACCTCAGACGAGGCGCAGCACGGGAGCGTCCGCCTCCTTACGTCGGCAGCTACGAACGTCGCGAGAGGGGGGTAGCTGCCGAGGTCACGAGGCGGACCCCAGACGAGGCGCAGCACGGGAGTATCCGCCTCCTTACGTCGGCAGCTACGAACGTCGCGAGAGGGGGGTAGCTGCCGAGGTCACGAGGCGGACCCCAGACGAGGCGAAGTACGGGAGCATCCGCCTCCTTACGTCGGCAGCTACGAACGTCGCGAGAGGGGGGTAGCTGCCGAGGTCACGAGGCGGACCCCAGACGAAGCGCAGCACGGGAGCATCCGCCTCCTTACGTCGGCAGCTACGAACGTCGCGAGAGGGGGGTAGCTGCCGAGGTCACGAGGCGGACCCCAGACGAAGCGAAGCACGGGAGCATCCGCCTCCTTACGTCGGCAGCTACCCAGGTTTGTGTCGCCGCCCAACTGATCGGGGGCAGTGTCGAAATGCGCCCCCCCGTACCGTCGGCACCTTCTCTCGGCACCTTCCCGCGGTTGCATTCTCCGTCGTGGCCGATCCATGCTCTCCCATCCTCCCATGAAACGTTTGTGTGCCCTGGTGGCGCTTCTCACGATGTCGGTTTCGATGCTGGCCCAGAATGCGCCGGTGATTCCCCTGTGGCCGGCCGGTTCGGTCCCCGGTTCCCTGGGGGACTCCACCAACGATCATCCCACCCTCACCGTGTACCTGCCCGTACCCGGCACGGGCAATGGGGCCGCCATGGTGATCTGCCCCGGCGGCGGCTACGGCGGACTCGCCCAGCACGAGGGACGAGACTACGCCTTGTTCCTGAATCGCGAGGGCATCACCTGCTTCGTCTTGAAGTACCGGCTGGGTTCCCATGGCTACCGGCATCCGATCATGCTCGGGGACGTCGCCCGCGCTGTCCGATTGGTTCGTCAGCGCGGATCGGAGTGGGGCGTGGATGCCCAGCGGATCGGCATCATGGGCAGCAGCGCCGGGGGTCATCTCGCCTCGACCTTGGTGACCCATTTCGACGCGGGAGATCCCCGTGCGACGGATCCGATCGATCGGCAGAGTTCGCGTCCGAATCTGGGGGTGTTGTGTTACCCGGTGATCACGTTGGGGAAGTTTACCCACCAGGGATCGAAGAACCACCTGCTGGGAGCGAACCCGCCGTTGGATCTGGTCGAGGACCTCTCGAATGAGAAGCAGGTGAAGAAGGATGGGCCGCCGGTGTTCCTGTGGCACACACAGGAAGACAAGGCGGTTCCAGTGGAAAACTCCCTGATGTTCGCCCAGGCCCTGCGGGACGCCGGGGTTCCCTTCGATCTCCATATCTACGAGGCAGGTCGTCACGGCATCGGTCTGATGTCACCTCCGCCAAGCTTCGAAGATCCCCATCCGTGGGCGAGGGATCTGGTGTTCTGGCTGCGCTCGAAGCAGTTTGTGAAGTAGGTCGGCATCCTTTTGAAATGCACAGGACTTCCCTCCAGAGCCTCGTTGTCATCGCGTTCGCCACCGCCCAGGTCGCGGCAGCCGATCCGGCCGCCTTATGGTCGGGTTCAGTTCGCGCCCTGTTCGACCTTCACTGCGTGAAGTGCCACGGGCCGATCGAACAGAAGAGCGGCCTCGAGTTGGACACGCCCGAGGCGGTGCTCAAGGGCGGGGATGAAGGCAAGGCGGTGGTGCCGGGCGATCCGGAGAAGAGTCGGCTGTATCAGTTTCTCGCCGCGGGTGCCGAGACGCACATGCCCCCGAAAAAGCAGCTCACCGAGGCCGAGCGGAGCCTCGTCCGCGACTGGATCGTGGCGCTCGGAGCCGCGCCGGCCTCGACCGCATCCAAGCAGCGGGAACCCCGGAAGTTCGGTTCGATCCCCGAGGCCATCGACACCTTGATCGCCGAGGGTTGGACCGAACGTGGGCTGATCCCGGCCGAACCCGTCGATGACCGGACCTGGTGCCGTCGCGTGCATCTGGATCTGGTGGGTCGCATCCCCACACCGGCGGAGACGGACGCCTTTCTCACTGCGCCGGCGGAGACCCGCCGCGCTGGGTTGGTGGACCGATTGCTCGTTTCGGACGGGTACGCGGTCCGGATGCGGGAATTGTGGGATTTCTTCCTGATGGGCCGCCCGAGACGGGATGCGCATGAAGATCGACGTCGTCAGAACGGATGGTGGGTGTTCCTGGAAGAATCGTTCCGGACCAACCGGCCGTGGAACGAGACGGTGCGCGAGCTTCTGGTGGCAAGACCGACGAATCCTGAACAGAAGGGCGCATCGTGGTTCCTCTACGAACGTCGCAACGATCATCAGGCCATCGCCGAGGCCGTGGCACCGGTGGTGTACGGGACCCGGATCGACTGCGCTCAGTGCCATGACCACCCGCTCGCCCGCGAGATCAAGCAGGGGCATTACTGGGGATTGGTCGCGGCCTTCAACCGGGGCAAGAACATCGACGGCGGCAGCACGGTTGCTGAATCCGCGGTGGGCGGCTTCATCAACTTCACCAACCTTCGCAAGGAATCACAGCCGGCCATCATCACGCTCCTGAATGGGCGCAGGGTGGACGAGACGCGCCCCGCCCCGGATGCCAAGGAAGAGGATGGCGACGATCGCTATGTGGATCCGCCGGCGAAACCCCGGGTGCCGAAGTTCTCACGGCGGGAGGCCTTCGCCCTCGCGGCCACCCAGGACAACGCCCTTCTGGCCCGCGCCTTCGTCAACCGGGCCTGGGCGCTGTTCCTGGGTCGCGGCCTGGTGCATCCGGCGGATGAGATGAATGCCCGCAATGTTCCCAGCCACCCGGAGTTGCTGGATTGGTTGGCGTCAGATTTCGCCGCCAGCGGCCATGATGTCCGGCGCTGGGTGCGCGGGGTGGTTCTCAGCCGAGCCTACGCCTTGGGAATGGGCACGACACCGCCCGAGACTTTCGCCAGCGCCTTGGAACGTCCGCTCACTGGCGAACAGATCGCCCGTTCCTGGCGGGTGGCGGCCGGCCTGTCGCCGGACGATGACGGGCTTCGCAAGGCGGTGGTCGGGGCAATCCCGGACGTATTGCCGCGCGATTACAATGCCACCTTCCAACAGGCTCAATTTCTGGCCAACTCACCGGGGTTGGCGCAGTTGACCCAGCCTGCCTCCGGCGGCACCGCTGTCCGCCTGATCGCGCTGCCCGCGGTCGCGACCCGGGTCCGCGAGGCGTTCGTGGCGGTGTACGGTCGCCTGCCGGACGCCGAGGAGGAAAAGCAGGCCGGAACGTTCCTGAGCCGTCGGGCCGAACGTCCCGCCGAAGCCGTGCGCGATCTGCTGTGGGCGATGATGACCGGAGCCGAGTTCCTGACCATGCCATGAATCCCGAGAATCCAGTGCTCCCGGCCGGCCAATGTCCGGTGAACGAACATCGGTTGCACCGACGCCTGTTCCTCAAGGGCCTGACGGGCGGTGCCATGGCCACCGTCACCAGCTTCTCGGGGCTGTTCCACAATCCCGTTTTCGCCGCGGAGACGAAGAAGGCGCAGAAGCGGTGCATCCTGCTCTGGCTGTGCGGAGCGCCCAGCCAGTTCGAGACCTGGGACCCGAAGCCGGGGCGTCCGTCGAGCGGCCCGTTCTCCAGCATCCCGACCCGGATTCCCGGCGTTCACTTCTCTTCCCTCATGCCGCGCTGCGCGGGGATCGCCGACCGGTTGAACCTCGTCCGCAGCATGAAGACGGCGCAGCCGGAACACTTGCAGGCGATCAACCTGCTTCAGCGCGGGAATCCGGATCGAGCCGGGTTCACGCGTCCGACCCTGGGCAGTTCGTTGTCGCATGCGCTCGGGCAGTTGGATTCGCCGATCCCGAACTTCGTCTTCATTGATCCGATCCCGGGCGGGAATGAGTTCGAGACCTTCAAGGCGGGCAACTGGGCAGGGTGGGTCGGTTCCGAACACGCGCCGGTGCGGGTGGGCGGCGACTACTCCCAACGCCTTCAGATCGCGGCCGAGAGCATTCCGCAGCACGACCGCGAAGCCCGCGAACAATTGCGACGCTTCCTCACTTCCAAGTACGAGCGCGACCGCAGCAGCACGATTGCCCGGAGCCAGAACGCGGCCTTTGAACGGATGAAGGGGATGTCGGCCAGCGCGGATCTCTTCGACGTGAACAAACTCCCGGCGAAGGATCGTGAGCGCTACGGCCCGGGAAGCTTTGCCCAGCATGCACTCATGGCGCGGAACCTGGTCGAACACGGAGCGCCCTTCGTCATGGTTGCGAATGGCATGAATTGGGACAACCACGTGTTCCAGCACGAGATCCACCAGATGCTGGTTCCGGAGCTGGATCATGTGCTCTTCCATCTGATCAACGACCTGGAGGAGCGCGGTCTGCTCGACTCAACCCTCGTGGTGGCCATGGGTGAGTTCGGTCGGACGCCCTGGCTGAACCCGGCCCGGGGTCGGGATCATTATCCCAATGCCTGGAGCCTGATGATGACCGGATGCGGCTTGAAACGCGGCGTGGTGACCGGAGCCACCGACATCGATGGCGTGGACGTGACCGAGAAGCCGTATAACGAACAGAACCTGTTCGCCACCATCTTCACCGCCCTCGGCATCGATCCCCATGCCGAGTATGAGCTTCACGGACTGCCCACGTTCCATCGGGTGGAAAACAAGGTTGAACCCATCCGCGAGCTGCTCGCCTGATCCCATGAAGCTCACCCTGGCCCACGATCATCAGCTCCCCACCGGCGTCCTGGGATTTGCCCTGAAACCCGACGGCACCCGCGGGTTTGCCGCCTGCGCCGATGGCCTGATCTACGACGTCGATCTCGCCACTGGCAAGACCGAGGCTTTCGCAGAAGGTCATACGTCCTATGCCAGCGGATGCATCCTGTTGCCCGATGGCGGCACCGTGATCTCGGCCGGCTACGACGGTCGCCTCCTCTGGCACGAGGTTGAGACCCGACGTTGTTGGCGTCAGGTGCAGGCTCATCGTTTCTGGAGCTGGCAACTGGCCATGTCACTGGATGGATGTCAGGTCGCTTCCACCACCGGCCAGTATCTGGCGGGCGGATGGAAGTACGAGCCTGCCGCCGAGACCGAGCCGTCGGTGGTGGTGCACGATGTCCTGACCGGCGAACGGGTCGCGGCCTTTCCCCATACGCCGCCGGTGTTGAGCTGCGCCTTCAGTCCGGATGGCCGGTACCTGGCGGCGGCCAACATGCTGGGCGAAGTGCGCGTCTGGGATCTTCGCGAAGGCGGGGCAGGGGAACCGGTCTCGAAATGGACCACGCCCGACTTCACCTCCTGGGGCAGCACCAAGACCCACCATTTTTGCGGGGGAATCTACGCACTCGCCTTCTCCCCGGATGGCTCAGCCCTGCTCGGGTGCGGCATGGGCCCGATGACCGATCCGATGGCCGGCAATGGCAAGATGACCTGGCAACAATGGGACTGGAGGAAGGGGGAACGCACCGCCCAGATCCGCGACGGGCAGCATGGGTCGGGCTTGATGGAATCGGTCGCCTGGACCCCGGATGGCTCCCATTTCCTCATGGCGGGACGCCAGGCTCAGGGGACGTGGAATGCGGCCCTGTTCGCGTCGGCGGACGGCGGGCTGGTTCATTCGGTGGACACCAAGAAACGCATCACCCACGCCCGTTTCGCTGCCGATGGCCGCACCGTGGTGCTGGCGGGTGCCAATGGTCAGCCGGGCCGGAAAGACGGCACCTGGCCCGCCTGGGGTCGCGTGCAGGTCTATCGGATGGAAGAGGCGTGAGGGGGGCTTCATATGGATACAAACGCGTCCGAAGCGGTGACCCACAGCAACACGCCCGAGTCGGTCGTGCAGCGACAGTTGGATGCAAACAATGCGCGCGACATGGACGCACTCATGGCGCCTACGCCGGTGACATTGAGCTGTTCGAGCATCCTTCGAAGCGGTTGGCCGCGGGCGCAGCGCAGGTCCGCGAACGTCAGGCCGTCCGACTGACAGAGCCGAACCTCCACGCGAGGCTCCTCAACCGGATGGTCATGGGGAGCATGGTCATTGATCAGGAAATCGTCAGCCCAACCTTTGCCGAAGGCACGGGTCGGATTGGGTTGATTGCCACCTTTCAGGTGCACGAGGGACGGATTGACAAGGCATGGTTCATCTCCGGCGCGAAAACATTGGATGTGACGCCGTGAAACTCCAGCGGACCATCCCAGATGATTTCTTGCGTGGATCACGTCGGGCCATGAGCCACCCGATTTGTTTTGCGGTTGGACGGAGCCGCGGGGGAATCCGCTTTCCCCACGGGATGCCGGGCCCGAGCGGGGTCATACTCCGCGAGTGAAACGCATGTCAGGCTCCCGATACGGCAATGAACCTGAGAGCTTGCGTTCGTGGATGAGGAAGAGTCGCTTCACATCCCTCATGAAAATTTTGGTACCTGCGGTGATCCTGTTTGCCGCTCTCCTCGGCACATCCCTCCGGACGCTCGCGGCAGACGATCTCCTGATCGCGGATTTCGAGGGGCCCGACTACGGCCAGTGGACGACCACCGGGGAAGCATTTGGTCCGGGTCCTGCCCGCGGGGGCTTGCCGGGCCAGATGCAGGTCGACGGGTTCAAGGGCAGTGGCCTGGTGAACTCCTTCTTCAAGGGGGACGACACGACCGGAACGTTGACTTCGCCGGTCTTCACGCTGGAGCGCCGGTACCTCGGCTTTCTGATCGGCGGAGGGAAGAACCCCGAGAAGCTGAGCCTGAACCTGATCGTCGACGGCAAGGTGGTCCGCCGGGCCACCGGTCCGAATGACCGCGCTGGCGGCACCGAGGCGTTGGCTCCTGAATCCTGGGACGTGGGCGAGTTCAACGGAAAGTCCGCCACGGTGCAGATCGTGGATCAGGCGACGGGCGGATGGGGCCACCTCAATGTCGATCACCTGGTTCAGAGCGATCGGAAGCCCCCGGGACTGCGGATCAATGCCCAACGCGAGTTCAAGGTCGGTGCCCGTTACCTGAATCTGCCGATCAAGAATGGCGCACCCAAACGGGCGGTGACCCTGCTGGTGGATGGGCGCGCCGTGGTGCGCAATGACATGGAATTGGCGGACGGGAATCCCGATTGGTGGGCGCCCATGGATGTCAGCGCCTGGCAGGGGCGCACGGTGACCCTTCAGGTGGATCGGTTGTCGGAGGAATCGGTCGCGTTGAGCTCCGTCGAGGCAGGGGATGCGATCCGCGGTGGCGCGGGCCTCTATCGGGAACCGTTGCGCGGGCAGTTCCATTTTTCGCCGCGGCGGGGTTGGAACAATGACCCGAACGGCATGGTGTTCTTCAACGGCGAATATCACCTGTTCTTCCAGCACAATCCCTATGGCTGGGGCTGGGGCAACATGCACTGGGGACATGCGGTCAGTCCCGACATGATCCATTGGCGGGAGCTTTCCGATGTCCTCGCGCCCGACGAGTTCGGTCCGATGTTCAGCGGCAGCGCAGTGGTGGACTGGAAGAACACCAGCGGGTTGGGGCAACCTGGGAAGCCGGCCCAGGTGCTGCTCTATACGGCCGCCGGGGATCCGACCGTTCAATGTCTCGCCTTCAGCACCGACGGTCGGAGCTTTACCAAGTACCGTGGCAATCCGGTTGTGAAGCAGATCACCGGAGGGAATCGCGATCCAAAGGTGATGTGGCATGAACCCACGCAGAAGTGGGTGATGGTCCTCTACGTCGAATTGCCCGGGAAGAAGCACACCGTCCATTTCTTGACTTCGCCCAATCTGCGTGAATGGCAGTTGGCCAGCGTCAGCGAGGGCGTGGCCGGGAGCAATTACCTCTATGAATGCCCGGACTTCTTCGAATTGCCCGTCGACGGCGATGCTGGCCGGAAGAAGTGGGTCCTCCTGGGCGCCAACAGTGAGTATGCGATTGGCCGGTTCGACGGAGTCACCTTCACCCCCGAGGCGAGCCGGATTCAGGGGCATCGCGGCCGCGGCTTCTATGCGCCGCAAACGTTCAGCGACATCCCGCAGAATGACGGACGCCGCATTCAGATGGGTTGGTTCCAAACCGAAACCAAGGGCGAGGCGTTCAATCAGTCGATGACGATTCCCCTGGAACTCAAACTGACCGCCACGGCGGAGGGACCGCGCATGACTTGGTCGCCTGTCCATGAACTGGAATCCCTGCGGACCCGGTCGCACAGGCTGGCCGTGAAGGCATTGAAAGCCGGCGATCCCAACCCGCTCGCGGCAGACGGCGGCGAATTGATCGAGTTGCGCGCCGAATTTGAACCGGGCGACGCCACCGAAGTGGTGTTCAACGTGCGGGGAGCGACCCTTGTTTGCGACCTGAAGAAGCAGGAGTTGGTGGTGAACGGACATCGCGTCCCAGCGCCGCTCCGGTCCGGTCGCCAGCAGTTGATCGTCTATTGCGACCGCACGGGTCTTGAGGTGTTTGCCAGCGGAGGCCTGACTTACGTGCCGATGCCGTTCTTCCCCAAGCCGGGCGATCGCGGACTCGGGGTTGAATCGAAGGGCGGAACGGTCAGGTTCGACGCGTTGGAAGTTCATCAACTCGGATCAGCATGGAAAGGAACCCAGTGAAGACGATCAGTCAGCGTTTTGTGCGAACGATGGTTGCAGCCACGATGGCCGCAGCGGCGTGGATGGGCGTGAAGGCCGAATCGGTCGGGGCAACGCCGACCGAGGCGAGCCTTGGGACCGATGGCTACGCACCGTCGGGTGACGTGAAGATCCATTACGTCACGGCGGGGCAGGGACCCTTGCTGGTGATGATCCACGGATTCCCCGATTACTGGTACACGTGGCGCCAACAGATGCCGGCGTTGTCGCAGTCGTTTCAGGTCGTCGCGATGGATCAGCGTGGGTTCAACCGGAGCGATCAACCCGTCGGAGTGACCCACTACTCGATGGACAAGCTCGTGGGGGACGTGCACGCGGTGATCCGCCATTTTGGGAAGGAGAACGCGGTGGTCGTGGGCCATGACTGGGGCGGCATGGTGGCGTGGTCGTTTGCGATGGCTCATCCCGAGATGACCGAGCGCCTGGTGATCCTCAACCTGCCGCACCCGAATGGATTCCTCCGGGAGTTGGCCACCAATCCTGAGCAGCAGAAGAACAGCGCCTATGCCCGCAATTTCCAGCGGCCGGAAGCGGCATCGCAATTGACGGCGGATGGCCTGGCCGGGTGGGTGCGCGATCCGGTGGCGCGAACGAACTACGTCGCGGCGTTCAAGAGGTCCTCCTTTGAGGGGATGTTGAACTTCTACAAGGCGAACTATCCGCGCGAACCCTACCAGATGCCCTCGACTCCCATGCCAATGGTGAAGTGTCCCGTCCTGATGTTCCACGGGTTGAAAGACAAGGCGCTCCTGTCGGACGCCCTCAACGGAACATGGAAATGGGTGGAGAAGGACCTGACGTTGGTGACCGTTCCCGATGCGGATCACTGGGTCCAACAGGATGCGCCGGAGTTCGTGACACGAACCATGGTGGGATGGTTAAAACGCTGAGCGTTGAACCACCGCACGGCCCTCGGGTGCCGGGATGGAGGTAGGATTGTGGAAGGGGGCGGCAGGTCACCAACCCCCATTCGTTCACTCTCTTGGATTGAGGTGCGTGGTGATTCGCGCATGGTCGCCGCCATGCGATGGAACTTCCTCGTCGGGTTCGCAGTCCGTGGGCTTGGCCTTTGGACTGCCTGTGCAGGGGGTGTTGGGATGGCGCAGACCCACTGGCCCCAGTTCCGCGGGCCGGAATCCGCAGGGATTGGTCTGGGCAGTCGTCTGCCGGATACCTGGTCCGCCAGCACGAATGTCGCATGGAGTTCGGATCTTCCCGGTCGGAGTTGGTCGTCGCCGGTCATCTGGGGTGGGCGCGTCTTCCTGACGACCGTCGTCAACGAGGGTGAGTCGGAGCCACCCAAGAAGGGGCTGTATTTCGGCGGTGACCGGCCGGAGCCACCCAAGTCGCAGCACCAGTCGAAGATCGTCTGCCTGAGTCTCGAGACCGGTCGCGTGGAATGGGAGAAGGTCGTGCATCGAGGCGTCCCGACGACGCCCATCCATTTGAAGAGCAGTTATGGCGCGGAGACTCCCGTGGCAGATGCGGAGCGCGTCTATGCGATGTTCGGTGGCGTCGGCTTGCATGCCCTCACACACGAGGGCCGGGAAGTCTGGGCGAAGAAGCTGGAGGCACGGAAGACCCGCTACGGTTGGGGCAGTGCGACCTCGCCGGTCCTGCATGGCGGTCGTCTGTTCATCACCGAGGACAATGATGAACGCTCGGAGTTGTTTGCCCTCGAGGCGGCGACCGGCAAGGAACTCTGGCGCGTTGAACGCGACGAGAAGAGCAACTGGGCCACGCCCTTCATGTGGGTGCATCCAGGACGTTCGGAGTTGGTCGTGCCGGGCACCCGCGCCGTGCGCAGCTACGATCTGGATGGCAAGGTCCTGTGGTCGCTTCGGGGCATGTCCAGCATCGCGATCCCGACACCCCTCGCCGGGGATGGGTTGCTCTTCGTCACGTCGGGTTATGTGGGGGACAAGTTTCGCCCGTTCTATGCCATCCGACCCGGTGCGAGCGGCGATATTTCCCTCAAAGCGGGCGAGTCAACCAATGAGTTTATCGCGTGGTCCGATCCGGTCGGCGGGCCGTATAATCCATCCCCGCTCTATTATGACGGCCGGATCTATGTGCTCTACGATCGTGGTCTGGTGACGTGCCGGGACGCCAAGACGGGAAAGGTGCTGTACGATCGCGAGCGTCTTCCTGACGGGTTTGCGTTCACGTCGTCGCCTTGGGCTGCAGGCGGAAAGATCTTCTGCCTGAATGAAGACGGTGTGTGCTTTGTGCTGCGGGCGGGCGACCAGTTCGAGTTGCTCCACGTCAATAAGCTGGCCGCCGACGACATGTGCATGGCGACTCCGGCCATGGTGGGTGACCAATTGCTGATCCGAACTTCGGCGCGGGTGTATTCGTTGAGGACGGCGAGGCCTTGAAGAGGCGGGATCCATCGTCCGTTGGCAGCCGTCTCGGTGCTCACTCCACGTGCAATCGATAGCTGCTGCTGCGTCCGCCTCCGGCATCCAGAGTCAGAATTTTCCGTTCCACCAGTTCCAGGATGCCCCGCAGCGTCGTGTCCTGCGAATACTGGGAGAGCTTCGCCCATTTGGAAGAAGTCAGTTTGCCTTCAAACCCATCCAACAGCCGATTGAGCAACACGCGTTGCCGTTCGTTGAACGGATCCGTCCCGTGTGCCTCCCAGAATCGCGCCTTGCGGAGCACCTCACCGAGCGTCGCCTCAGCGGTGTCGATTGCCCGACCCAGACATTCCAGAAACCATTCCAACCAAGGGGTAAGGTCAAGGTCACCCCTCTGCGTGTGCTCCAGCAGGTCGTAGTAGGATTTGCGCTCCAACCGGATTTGCGCCGACAAGCTGTAGAACCGTTGCAGGCTCGGCACCGAGCGCGCCAGCGTCATGTCCGCAATCGCAATCACCGCAGATCGTGGGGTGATCTTGCGGGCTAGTCGCCGCACATCGGCGCGGGAGAATCCTATGACGGGGAAGAAACCCGTGAAAACACGGGCCTAAGACAGGCCAATGGCCCGGAATGGTGGAGGCGGGGGGAGTTGAATCCGCCCGGAACATGCGGAAAAGGCAAATAAATGCATGTTTTAAGAGGATTCTGACGGGTCGTCATGAAGGCTCATGAAGGGTAAAACGGTTTTGACTGGTGGAAACTGATGGAAACGAAAGGCGGGGTTGGGATGCCTCATGGATCCCGCCCGACGATGGTCTGGGAACGCACGGGAAGATGTCGCCAGCACGTTCGAGGATGCCCGCAGGGCAACAATCAGGAACGGCAGACGGCTGAGACAGGGCGAGAACCAAACAACTGCCCGCCTCCGGTAGTCGGGGAAAGCTCGGCCCGCTCTCACCGGCAAACAATCCGGGCACCGCGGTTCCGGGTGCGACGAAGTCAACGCCACGGCATCATCGGTAAAGT
>JBDNHZ010000236.1:0-1852 GCA_041688515.1 Verrucomicrobiota bacterium | reverse complement strand
TTCTGGAGGCAGCAGCAGGACGCATCGCGGTGCCCGATTTGGCGAATCCGGGGCGTGTGCCTGGAGGAAGGCGCGTAGGGCCTTCACGGACGGACCTGCAGGCGATCATATTCCAGCCACAGGAAGCAGCGAAGAACCCGATCAATGGGTTCGACTGGAATCATCCGCATCTGGCGCTGCTTCGTTCGACGGGAACCGGACTCAGCCTGATCAAGAACTATGCGTTCTCCCTGCCAAGTGCCTTCACCATGTCCCGCAACGATCGTTACCTCTGGGGCGATCTCAACGGGGACGGCACCAGTGATCTGGTGATCTACAACAAGCAGGATTGGTCGGATGTGGTGATGGGAATCTTTTATTGCTCCGCCACCGGCCTCGCCCCGACCCGCCAGTACGGCTTCAACACGGGCAAGTTGAAGACGCCCGATGGCGGGCGCTGGTCGCTGCGCCAGGCGGATCGGTATCTCCTGGCGGATCTCGACGGGAATGGCCGCAAGGAACTGGTGGTGTACAACGGCAAGGACTGGGCCAAGCGTTATATGGCCATTTTCCGGATGACGGGGATTGATCTCGCCTTCGTCCGGGTCCACGAGAGTGTCGCCGGCGGCTGGAAAATGGCCCCGAATGACTTTCATTATGTCGGGGATTTTGACCACGACGGACGCGAGGATCTGGCGGTAATCAACACGGCGGATTTCGACGGACCCTATATGGGAGTGTGGAACTCCAGTGGTGCCGGGAATTTCGTTGCCCATGTCCAGAAAGCTCCGTTCGGATTCTTTCCCTTGCAGGAGGGCACCAGCTTTCACGTGGGCGATTACAGCCTGGGCTACCTCTACGACGATCTGGTGGCCATCCGCGGCAATCACGTCTGGATGCTGCGCTGCACTGGAACCTCGTTCACTGCCGAGACCTATTATCCCGGCTGGATCCAGAACCAACGGTACCATTCGCTGGGCCATTGGTAGCCGCGGAGCGCATCTGGACACTGCCCCTCCCGGGAGCGCGGGCGTCCTCGCCCGCAGCCTTGCACCACAAGCCTGAACGGTCCCGCCATGCGAGACCGCGCCCCAGGGTTTGCTCGGCACGACTGGGATCCGCCTCCTCACGTCGGCAGCTACGAACGGCCCGAGGGATAGCTGCCGAGGTAACGAGGCGGACCGTAGACGAAGCAAAGCACGGGAGCATCCGCCTCCTCACCTCGGCACCTACCCAGGTTTGCGTCGCCACCCAACGGACCGGGGGCAGTATTAAGGTGCACCCGTAGCCGCCGAGCGAACGGAAGCGCCCTTGACCTGCCTCCTTTCGAGCGGTTGGTTGGGTCCGTGCGCATTTTGATCGTCGGGTGCGGTTACGTGGGGCTGGAACTGGGTCGCGAATGGGTGGCTCGGGGAGCATTCGTCGCCGGAGTCCGACGCTCGATCGAGGGTGCCGGTCTCTTGGCCGAGGCGGGCCTTGCGACGGTGGTGGGCGATGTCACCCGACTGGAGGAAGT
The DNA here is from genome assembly GCA_041688515.1 of Verrucomicrobiota bacterium. Taxonomy (GTDB): domain Bacteria; phylum Verrucomicrobiota; class Verrucomicrobiia; order Limisphaerales; family UBA9464; genus UBA6176. The sequence goes on along the minus strand of JBDNHZ010000236.1, from coordinate 357 downwards.
CATGTGCTGGCCCGGAGGCTGGGATGTGGTGGTGAACGCGGTGTCGTCCTCGCTCGGGGGAGCCGAGGTCTATCGTCGGGTGTACGGGGATGGGACGCGGCATCTGCTGGAATGGATGACGCGGGTCGGGGTTGGTCGATACGTGCACCTTGGCAGCACCAGCGTGTACGGCCAGACCGACGGGGGTTGGGTGGATGAAGACTCGTCCACCGAACCAAAAGCGGAGACCAGTCGGGTGTTGGTGGAGACCGAACAGGTGCTTCGGCGTGCCCATCGCGAGGCCGGTTTTCCGGCGGTGATGCTGCGGGTGGCCGGGATCTACGGACCGGGACGCGGCTACCAGTTGCAGCAGTTGTT
>JBDNHZ010000235.1:0-5229 GCA_041688515.1 Verrucomicrobiota bacterium | reverse complement strand
TCGTTTCGGGCTGGCTCACGACGCCAACTGCAACCGGGCCATCCGGAAGCGGAGGGCGGGCAACGAAAGACCCAACTGCTCCGCCGTCACGGTCAGGTCGCCGCCGCTCTGCTGGACTGCGGCCTGGATAAGGTCGCGTTCGTAGGCGATCACGTGATCCCCGAGCGTCGATGCGCCCGTGCCGGACGAACCCGCCGGGCGAACCTCGGGACGCCGCAAGCGCGACTCCACCTCGAAATCCGGGAGGCTGCCGGGCTGGATCTCCGCCGATGGCTCGAGGATGACCGCCCGCTCGATGACATTCCTCAGTTCGCGGATATTGCCCGGCCAGGAATGGGCGCGCAGGGCGTCCCGGGCGGACGGATTGATCCCGCGGATGCTTTTTCCAAGCCGCACGTTGAACCCGCGCAGGAAATGCTCGGCGAGCATCAGGACATCGTCGCCCCGCTCGCGAAGCGGGGGCGGACGGAACTGCATGACGTTCAACCGGTGGAACAAGTCCTCCCGGAACTCGTCCTTTCGAATCGCCTCGACGATGTTGCGATTGGTGGCGGCGATGAGCCGCACGTTCACCCGCAGTTCCTGAGTGCCACCGACCCGGGTGAACGACCCATCCTCCAGGAACCGCAGCAGCTTGGCTTGCAGCGGGCGGCTCATGTCGCCGATCTCATCCAGGAAGATCGTTCCGCCATCCGCTTCCTCCACGTAGCCGCGCTTGGTCCGGTGGGCGCCGGTGAAGGCCCCCTTTTCGTGACCGAACAATTCACTCTCCAGCAGGCTGTCGGGAATCGCGGCGCAATTGATGCGGACGTAATTCTGACTGGCCCGACGACTCAGGCTGTGGATCGCGCCGGCGATCAATTCCTTCCCGGTCCCGCTCTCACCCAGGATGAGGACCGTTGCATCCGTCGGCGCCACGGTCTGGATCAATTGGCGCAACTCCCGGACCTTGGGCGACTCGCCGATGATGTGCTCGACCCGATAGGATTCGCCGGCACGGGCCTTCAGGGCCGCATTCTCCGCCAGCAACAAGTGACGCTCGCCACATCGGGCCACGGCGTGGAGGAGTTCGTCGGGTTCAAACGGCTTGGCGAGATAATCGATCGCGCCGGACTTGATCGCCTCGACCGCCAGCTTCGGGGTGGCGTAGGCGGTGATCATCAGGATGGGCAAACCCGGCTTGATCCGCGCGGCCTCCTTGAGGAACTCGTAGCCGCTCATGCCCCCGAGACGGGCATCGGTCACCACCATGAAAAATTCGTCCGTGCCCAGCAGCTTGATGGCGGCCTCGGCGGAATCCGCCAGACGCACCTCGTAGCCCTCGGCCCGGAGGACCGTCTCCAGCGACAGGCGCATGTTTTTCTCGTCGTCCACGACGAGCATTGGGGGAAGGTTCATCGGCGGAATCTCATGATCGATCGTGCAGGCAACGTTACGATGAACGTGGCTCCCTGTCCAAGGACCGACTCCGCCCGGGCGGTCCCTCCGTAGAGTTCCGAATTGTGCTTCACGATGGCCAGGCCCAGGCCGGTGCCGCGTTCCTTCGTCGTGAAGTAGGCGTCGAACAACTTGGGCAGAACGTCGGGCGGAATCCCCGGGCCGGAATCCCGGATCCGCACCTCCACCTCATAGTCCGGGGTCACGCGGATCGAAATCTCCACCCGCCCCCGCCCTTCCATCGACTCGCGAGCATTGGTCAGGAGATTGAGGAAGATCTCCGAAAGATGTCCCCGCTGGCCCAGCAGCGTGGGAATCGCCGGGCCGTAACTCCGTCGGACCTCAACGGCGTAACTGACTCCCGGGGGAAACGCTTCTTCGATCGCCCGGTCCATTTCGTCGGTGACCAACAACCGCTCCACCTTGCCCTCCGCCAACTGGGCGTACCCCATCAACTCGGTGAGGATCCGATCCGATCGGCTGACCTCCTCGCGGATGATCGAGATCTGCTGGGTGATGGTCTTGCCCTCCTTGACGGTCTTCTGAAGCGTGTACGCCGCGTTGTTGATGATGCCGAGCGGGTTCTTCAACTGGTGGGCAATCTCGGCAGCCAACCGCCCCGCCGCCTGCAACTGATGATGTTTCACCGCGTATTCCTGCGCCTCGGCTTCCTCCCGCCGACGTCGATCGAGCAGGACCTGCAGCGCGTAACAGCAGGCTGCCAGCAGCAGGAGCAACAACAGACGCAGCACCAGTGACTCCACCGGTTCCCGGGCGACGTCCTCGCTCGAAGACAGCACCGCGCCGCGCCCGGTCGATTCGATCAGCTCCTTTTCCGCCCCTTCCAGGATCGGATAGAGGATCCCGGCGAGAGCGTAGAAGCCGGCCACCGAGACGTTCACCATGATCTGCACATCCGCCCTCGGGATGACGGCCGCGTTGCGCAGGATCAGACCGGGAAACAACCAGTAAAGGATGCTCCCGAACCCGCCGGTCACCAGCGTCAGCGCGGCCAGGAAGATCGAGTCCAACAGCGCCACGCTGTACACCACCCGCTCCACCAGGCGTGCGGACAATTCCTCCATGCCCCAGACCACGATGGCCGCGCCGACATTGGAGCAGAAGTAGATGAGGAAAAAGGTTCGCAGCAGGTTCCAGGCATCCTCCTGCAACGGGGTCAGATTGCGGAACCAGTTCGAAACGAAGAGCAGGTACAGCATCACCAACATCAGCACCATCTTCGCCGGCAACGCGACGCCCCGCTCGACGAACGCCACCCGCTGCAGGAAGACCGCATCCTCCGGGGGCGGTGCATCCAAAAGGTCGCGCCAGGTCTTCAGCCAGTCCCCCACCCGCGTCAGGATCCCGGGCTTCACAGGCAACTCCCGTCCACCCCATCCCCGGGACCCCAGGCGGCCCCGACCGCTTCGGGAGAAGGCGAGCCGGCCCAATGCCGCAGACACCGGGACGTGGGGTGGGAAGAAGCGGGCGAGGACGCCCGCGGTCCCAGGAGGGGCAACGTTCGATTGCGCCCAGGGCACAGCGTCGCCCGCGGCCATTGGCGGGTGGTTTTGATCCTGGAAGGCATCCGTGGTTTCCCTAGCCGTTCCCGTGCCGGGGGGATGCCAGAATCTCCAGCACCCGCGCCACCAACCGCTCTACCGGGAGCATTCGACCCAGGCCCTCGTACCCGCAGGAGAGCATTCCTGAATCCGGTCCCAGGACCTCGACCCCGCGCTCCTTGAGCATCTCCACATTGTGCTGGGTCGCGGGATGCATCCACATCTTGCCGTTCATGGCCGGAGCCACCAGCAGGGGGACGCCCGGGTTGAGCGCCAGCGCCACGCACCCGAGCGCGTCGTCCGCCAACCCGTGCGCCAGCTTCGCCAGCGTGTTCGCCGTGGCCGGGGCCACCAGCATCAGATCGGCTTCGTCCGCGACCCGGATATGCGATGGCTTCCATCCCTCCTCCTCATCGTAGAGGTCGGTGATGACCGGTCCCCGGGAGAGGGTCTTGAACGGCAGGGCGGTCACGAACCGCTGGGCGTCTGCGGTCATCACCACCCGCACGGTGCACCCGGCCTTGACCAGTTGACTGGCCACCTCGATCGCGCGATGGGCGGCAATGCTTCCCGTCACGCCGAGAACGACATTCCCCAGCGGGCTGCCATCCGAAGGATTCACGCGATGCCTCCAAAGGAAAAGGCCACCCGATGCCGCCGCGCCTGCTCGGCCACATAGATGCATTGAACGCAGTTCAGGTCCTCGTCGCGCGTCCCGCTCACCACCAGATAATCGAAATGCTCTGCCTCGCTCACCTCGCCAGGTGCCGCTGCCAACCGGCGGGTCACCACGTCTTCGGGCTCGGATCCGCGCCCGCGCAGGCGGGCTTCGAGTTCGACCTGCGTCGCCGGGGTGAGAAACACCGTCACGAGGGAAGCGCCCAACTCCGGCTCGGCCCGGGCCGCGCCACGGATCGATGCCGCCCCCTGCACATCAATGTTGAGCAGCACATCCAATCCGGCGCGGAGAACGTCGAGCACGCTTGATCGGAGCGTGCCGTAGCGGTTTCCGTAAACCCGGGCGTGCTCAAGGAATTCCCCGGCGGCAATCCGACATTCGAACTCCGTCATGCCGAAGAAATGGTAGTCGATGCCATCGACTTCCCCGGGCCGCGGCGGACGCGTGGTGCAGGTGATGACGCGGCGAAGCGTCGGATTCTGCGCCAGCATCGAGGTGCAGACCGTCGTCTTGCCCCCGCCGGAAGGCGCCGAGATGAGCAACAGAACCCCGCATTTTTTCATGCCATCCATGTGCTTCGTTTCACTCCACATTCTGGGCCTGCTCGCGGAATCGCTCCAGTTCGGTTTTCAACCGGACCACCTCCCCGGAGATGGCCGCGTCGTTCGCCTTGGATCCCACGGTGTTGATCTCGCGGTTCATTTCCTGCGCGAGGAAATCCAGGGTGCGCCCCACCGCCTCCTTCGAACGCCGGCAATCCTCGAACTGGACAAAATGACTCTCCAACCGCGCCAACTCCTCGGAGATATCCGACCGGTCCGCGTAGATGACCAGTTCCTTCAACACCCGTTCGTCCTCCGCTCCGACGCCCTCCAGACCGGCACCCCGGAGACGCTGCACCAGTTGCTCCTGGTAACGGGCCATCACCGCCGGCGCACGCTCGCGCACCCGGGCCGACGCGTCGCGCAGCGACTGGATTCGCTGGGCCAGATCGGAGGCCAAAGCTTCCCCCTCGCGTCGGCGCATGGCGTCCATCGCCGACAACCCCGCCTTCAAAGCCTCCTCCAGCACCGGCCAGTGTTCGTCCCCGGTGCCCGCCTGGCCTCCAGACTCCAGGACCCCCGGGCAGCGGATGAGCACCTCCAGGGAGGGCACCTCCTGACGGCCCAGCGCCGTCGAAAGACGGGTCAACTCGGCCGCGTAGGCGAGGGCTACGGACAGGTTCAGGCGGGCGGGCGCGGTCCCGCCGGGAAGCTCCCATTGCACCCGCACCTCGCAACGCCCGCGTGAAACCGTCGCGCCCACCACGTCCCGAACCCGCGACTCCAGCGCCCCCAGCGCTTCGGGCAACTGCACCATGATTTCCGCCTGACGCCGGTTCACGGCGCGCAATTCCACCACCACGCGCACGCCGTCCCGCGTGCATTCCCCCCGGCCTTGACCGGTCATCGATCTCATGGCCGCACCCTGCGACAAGCCCACGCGCGACGAAAGGCATTATCCGGCGGTCGGGACGCGGGAAGGAGGCGGACGTCGCTGCCGACGTGAGGA
>JBDNHZ010000234.1:0-7871 GCA_041688515.1 Verrucomicrobiota bacterium | reverse complement strand
GTCATCGGCGATACAGTAGGCCTCGACGTACTCGACCGTCGTGCCCCGACCGACGCCACCCAGCGACACCCCGTTGATTTCCTTGTCCGTGGTCAGCTTCTTGCCGCCATGCCGGATGGAGACGTACCGGAGGTTGCCGGAACTGTCGTCGTCGTTGGTCCCGCCGAACCGGTGGATAAAATCCACCTGGCCCGTCACAGCGTTGGTGACCGTCTGATCCGGCAACCCTTCATAGATGTCGAAGGTCACCGTGTTGGTCGTCCAGGCCGCATTGTTGATGCGGGCATTGCCAAACAACACCAACCCGCCCCACAGGCCGCGGGCTGGAAACGGAAGATCCGCCGGATCCGTCACGTCGTCCTGGACGGAGGTGAAGACGATGGGACGAGCCGGGGTCCCAACGGCGTTGAGCTTTCCGCCCTGACAGACGAAGAGGCAGCCGAAGTCGTTGGCCGCGCCTGATCCCGTTCCAGTGCCGGGAACGCCCTGGATGACGGTGCCCGGTTCAATCGAGAGAACCGCCCCGCCCATGACGTAGGTGAATCCGTTCAGGATGTAGGTGTTGGTGGCGGACCACCGTTGACTGCCATAGAGGTAACCGCTGACCAGATTGGTTTCCGCGAGCGCTGTCGTCCCTGCCAGCAACAGGGCTGCTGCACGGGCCACCGCATGGAGATGGGAAGTTTTCATGAGTCTGACGTGTACTGCTTCTCGGCGACGTGCAATCCGTCCTCGAATCTCTCGTCGCCAGTTCGATGTCAAATTGAGCCGCACTTCATGGCGTGGGTGTGACGCTGCCGTTTGGATTGGGTGAAGCTTTTACCCTGAATCGGGCATGCGAAGCGCCTTCTCCCGGGGCCGCGGCCGTCCTCGCCCGCTTCGATCTGGGATCTGGGACGAGCTCTGCGAGTCCGAAGCCGCCGAGCCGGATTCCTGCGGGAGCGACTCCGAGAATCGCGTCACGCGATGCCGTAAAGCCGCGAAAAAAGGCCGCAAAATGAGTTTCGCGCGGGGGTGATCGCATTCACCGGACGGCGTCCCCTTGTCGCTCCCAATCGGGGAGTCTTCGTTCGCGCCTTCGCGTGAGGATTCTTTCTCCGCGGGTGCAGGGTCCCGGCTGAATTCGATGACGGGGACTCTCGGAGCTCGTTCCTTTGGAGGATGCGGACTCGGAGAACTCCTCCGAATTGGGCGCTGTCGCGCCGCTTTGCGTGGGGAGGATTCGTCTGTAGGGTCGCCCCCATGCGCAAGACCCGCATCATCGCCACCCTCGGCCCCTCCAGCGACTCACCCGACCGGCTCGGCGCGTTGCTCGACGCCGGGGTGAACATTTTCCGTCTCAACATGACCCACGCGAAACACGAGTGGGTCCGGCGGGTCGTCGCCGATATCCGTCGGTTGGCCCGGCAGCGCAGTCTCATCGCCGGCATCCTCCTTGACAATCAGGGGCCCTCGATTCGCACCGGGGATGTCGCTGCGCCCATCTCCCTCATGCCCGGCGAGCGCTTCTTCTTCACCACCCGCAACGGCACGGTTCCGCCCGGGGCCAAGGGGACCTCGGTGAATTACGACGACCTCGGGCGGGACGTGAAGTCCGGGGACACCCTGGTGGTGGACAACGGCGAGATGAAGATGCGGATCATCGAATCCACGCCCTACCACGTGGAGTGCGAGATCCTGACCGAAGGGAGCCTGGGGAGCCGACGCCACATCAACCTTCCCGGGGTCCGGGTTTCCATCCCGGCATTGACCGAGAAGGACCGCGCCGACGTCGCCCTCGCTCTGGAACTGAAGCTCGATTACGTGGCGCTCAGCTTCGTGCGGGATCCGGAAGACATCGCGACGCTCCGGTCCTGCTTTGTCGGCCAATCCCACATCCCTCAGGTGGTCGCCAAGATCGAGCACCAGTTCGCGGTGGATCATTTCGACGCCATCGCCCTGGCTTCCGACGCCGTCATGGTGGCCCGCGGGGACCTCGGCGTGGAATGCCCCTACGAGGAACTGCCGATCATCCAGCGTCGAATCGTGAAGTCCTGCATTCGCATGGGCCGACCGGTGATTGTGGCCACCCAGATGCTCGAAAGCATGATCACGAATCCCATGCCCACCCGGGCGGAGATCACGGACGTCGCCAACGCCGTTTTTGAACAGGCCGACGCCATCATGTTGTCCGGCGAAACCACCGTGGGCCGGCATCCGATCGGTTGCATCGAGGTGATGGATCGGATCGCGCGCCGGATCGAACGATCGGGCGGAGCGAATTATCACGAGGAAGCCGAACTCACCCAACCGCGGCAGAAACTGGTGAAGAGTGCGGTCCTGCTGGCGGATCAGTTGCAGGCCCGGGCCATCCTGGCCTTTACCCGGAGCGGTCAACTCGCCCGATTCGCCGCCGGATTACGCCCGCGTCATTCTTCGATCTTCGCCTTCTGCGACAATGAGACGCTGGCAGGTCAACTCACCCTGCTCCGCGGCGTCACTCCGATCGTCCAACCTTCCTGTTCGGACGATCCCGAAGGCAGTATCGACGGAGCCCTGCAACGCCTCCTTTCGCGGGGATTTGTGGATCGCGGGGACACCGTGGTGATCCTGGTTCCCCACGCCACCACCCACGACCGGCAGGTGGACTCGGTCAAGATGCACATCGTCTGAGCCAAAGAACGGGGTGCCGGCGGCGCGCCACCCATCCCCCCCCCGATGACAGCCGACTACTCCGGCCCGCGGCCCGCGTACCGGGCCAGCAACTCGATCATCCGATCCATCTCCACTCGGCCGCCGCCGGGAGCTTCAATCGACTGGAAGCCGTTCACGTAGACGGCGAACACCAGTTGCTGGCCACCCGCGGTCGTGAGGTATCCTCCCAGAGCATTCACGTGACGCAGGGTGCCGGTCTTGGCGATGACGTTGCCCTGGAGCGGAGCCTCGGTGAAACGGGAGCGAAGGGTCCCGTCCACCCCGCCGATCGGGAGCGCGGCCCTGAACGCGGCACCCGCCGGCTGGGTAGGCATGAAGCGCAGCAAACGCACGGTCGCGCGGGGCGTGACCAAATTCTTCCGCGATAGTCCGGAGCCTTCCTCCATCGTCACTTCGTTCGCGCTCACCCCGAACTTCTCGGTGAACCGCTCCAGAGCACCGGACGCACGCTCGGAATCATCCCCGACGTTGACCCGATCTCCGTGGCGCGGTTGCCGACGCACATCGGCCCCGACCTGCAGCCAGAGTTGATGGGCGATGAGATTGTTCGATGGCTTGAGGCAGAGCGCGGCGATCTCCGACAGCGGAAGGGAAGGAACGGTCGCCAGCACCGGAGGCAATTCCGCGGTCGGATCGCCCACCCCGGCGTTGCCCGACACCGCAATTCCGCCGCGTCGGAGGGATTCGTGCAGAGCCCTGGAAAACCACTCGCCTCCGTCCGGGACCGACATCCGCTCTGCGTGGATCGCCCCGGGGTGAAGACCGCCGCGCACTTCCATCCGTCGACTCCCCGGAAGCCGCTGCAGGACGATCCGCCCCGCACGGTTGGTGGGAATCGTCCGGGCCATCGCAACGAAGTCGAACAACCCGTCCAGGGGTTCGCTTCGGACCCGGACCGGTTCCCCGGGCCGGGTGCCGCCCTGCACGACGATCCGGGCCGCGTTGTCCCCGAACACAAGTGAACCCACAGGTGCCCCATAGGCCTCCGGGAGATCATCCCAATTCCACCCTGAACCGTAGGGAGCGGCATCGAACCAGCCTTCGCGGAGGCGGATCCCTCCCTCGATGGAGCGGACGCCCGCCCTTGCCAGCGCTCCTCGAAAGCCCGCGAGCGCCTCCAGATCCAGGGCACCACGGCCCGGGGCGGGATCGCCGCCACCCTCAATCCAGAGATCTCCTTCCAGACGACCCGAGGCGTCGGGGCGACTGGCCGCGCGGAGCGTGGTGGTAAAGACATGGCCGGTTCCGAATCGATCCAGGGCCAGGGCGACGCTGAAGAGCTTGGAGTTGGAGGCCGGAACGAAGAGGCGGGTGGAATTGGTCTCGAACCAGGTCGCTCCCGAGTTCAGGGAGGCCACCTGCATCCCCCAGGACGCGCCGGGCGCCCGGGTATTGGCCAGCGCCGCGACCAGTTCCGAGTGAAGTGTGGGGAGATCGCGCGGAACCGCTGCCGCTTCCTTCGCCACGGCCGGGCCGAGCAGCCCGATCCAAAGGCCCAACCCAAAGGCCAAAATCCATCCATCCCATCGACCGGTCGATCGCATGCGCCTACCCATAGCGCCCCGGACGAACCATCCGCCAGCCTCAAGCCGGCCCGGAAATGAAAACGGGCCGCCGAAACATCGGCGACCCGCCTGGAAGGGGATCGGTTTGAGCAGGAGGCGAAACGAATCAGGCCTCGAACGACTTGCCACAACCGCAACTGCTGGAGGCCTTGGGATTCTTGATCTTGAACCCGCCGCCGGTCAGCGCATCGCTGAAATCAATGACGCTGCCCTGAAGATAGTTCGAGCTGAACGGATCGACCAACACGCTGACGCCATGGAATTCCGCCACCAGATCGTCGTCCCGACGTTCGTCGAACACCATGCCGTACTGCATCCCGGAACATCCGCCGGCCTCGACGAAGACCCGCAGGGTCTTGCCGGCGTTCTCACGGTCATCGGCCAACATCGACGTGATCTGACGGGCGGCCGATTCGGTGAGGGTGATGACGGAGTCGGCCACTGCCGGGGCCGTCAGAATGGAAGCAACTTCTGCGCTCATGATGGGGGCACCGTAAGAATCCTGCGCTCCGGTGTCAAACCTGAGGCCGACGGCTGAACCGTCCCCCTCAACCGCCCACACCGTCTCATTTTGTTCCCACATCAAGTCTCCTTTTGACCTCCCGCCGACACCTCCAAAAACTTCGTTGGGACCTGCACGGAAGGCAGGGTAGACTTCGTCCCACATGCCTGCCCTGCTGTCGTGGGTAATCATCGCCCTTGGCGTTGCCCTCCTGTTCACCCTGGCGGTCTTCGTCCATGAGTACGGCCATTACTGGGTCGCCCGAAAGCTGGGCCTCCGGGTGGACGGCTTTTCCATTGGATTCGGCCCGAAGATCGTGAGTTGGAAGGATCGGGAAGGCGTGGAATGGGCGTTGCGATGGCTGCCGCTGGGCGGGTTCGTCAAGCTGCCCCAGATGATCACCTCGGAGGCCATCGAAGGACATTCCGACACCGAAATTCCCCCGATCTCCCCGGGGAAGAAAATCGCCGTCTCCCTGGCCGGCCCGTTCATGAATGTGGTCTTTGCCTTCTTTCTGGGTTCCATCGTCTGGTGGGTCGGCCTGCCGATGCCCTACAACAACACCATCATCGGCTATGTCCCGCCCAAGGGGCTGGAGGCCGGCTTCGGGATCCGGGAAGGCGACCGCATCACGGCGGTCAACGGAAGACCCGTCCGCAACTGGGAAGACATCCAGCGCACTGCCGCCCTGTCCCTCACCCGCCTGCTCACGGTCTCCATCCAGCACGTGGACGGTCGGAAGGGGGAGTACAGCATCCCAACCGAGTACTCCGAGGCCGCCCGTTTGAAGTTCCTCAAGCTCGGCCCGAAGGATCACCCTTCCGTCAATCAGGTGATCGCAGGATCTCCGGCCGCCGCGGCGGGAATCCGCGAGGGCGACGAAGTGATCTCCATCGACGGGGTCGAGGTGGTGGGCCAGCAGCAACTCGTCGATCTGATCAAGGGCCGGGCCAACCAGTCGCTCGAACTGGAACTGGTTCGGGACGGCAGTCCGGTCCGGATCCGGGTTACCCCAATGCTGGATCCCAAGGAAAACACGGGGCGGATCGGAGTGATGCTCGGATCCTCCTCCAAGCTGACCTACACGGTCGAGAAGCCCGGTCCCACTCCGTGGAAACAGGTGAGCGGCACGGTGAGCCAGATGGGAGATCTGCTCCAGGCCCTGGCCCACAAGAAGGAGTCGAAGGTGGGCGTCGAGAATCTCCAGGGTCCCGTCCGGATCTTCACGGCTCTGGCCAGCGAGATGAAGGTCGATTTCCGCCGGGCCTTGGCGCTGATGGTGATCATCAACATCAACCTCGCCCTCCTGAACCTGCTGCCCCTTCCGGTGCTGGATGGTGGGCACATCGTCTTTTCACTCATCGAGATGGTGACCTTCCGCCGGATTCCAGCCCAGGTTTACGAGACGGTCACCCTGATGTTCGGGGTGCTGCTGCTCTCCTTCATGGCCTTCGTCTTCTACAACGACGTGCGCGGGCTGTCCTTTTTCCGTTCCATCCTCAGTCAGGAGAGCGTCGTTCAGGGGGCCTCCACCAATCGCGTCGGGGGAAGTTCCACCAACCGGTAGCTTGCGGGCCGCCCCCAGAAAAACACCGTCACCACGGAGTCTTGCGCAGGGGCGGCTTCTTCGCGGCCGGCTTCTTGTGTTCCGGCGGCAGCACCGACTCGATCAGGTTCAGGAGGGTGGTTCGTCCCTGCATGGCGGCCGACGAACACACCACAATCTCGGGTGAGGTCTCGCTCCACTGGGCGATGTGGGTCTTGAAGGCCTCGATGTTGGTCTGGATCGCTTCCGGGCTGACCTTGTCCGCCTTGGTGAACACCAGGACAAACGGCACCTCGTGCTCCACCAACCATTCCAGAAACTCCAGGTCATTGTCCTGGGGCGGCAGGGATGAATCCACCAGGGCAAAGACGCACTCCAGATTCGGGCGATCGGCCAGGTACTGCATTACCGAACTGCTGAAGCGCCCCCGCTCCGCCCGCTCCACCCGCGCATAGCCGTAACCCGGCAGATCCACCAACCGCCAGCGCCCGTTCACCGTGAAGAAGTTCAGGTGTTTGGTATGGCCCGGGGTCGGCGATACCCGGGCCAGATCGCGCTTCCCCACCAGCAGGTTCAAGAGCGAGGACTTGCCCACGTTGGATCGGCCGGCAAAGGCAAACTCCGGCATGGATTCGTCCGGACACGCCGCAAGATTCGGGGCGCTGAGAGTAAAAATGGCGGTCGATGTATTCACGCTGGATGTCGTCCTGAGCCGCACCATGACAGGTTCGCGCTCTCAAGCCACGGCCAACCTTTCCCACGGCCCGACCGCGGCGGAGGGACGAACTCCGGACGAGCTCTGCGATTCCGAAACTCCAGAGTACGGACTCGCGGAGCTCGTCCCTCCAAGAGAGAAGCGGGCGAGGACGCCCGCGATCCCGGGAGGGGTCCGTCCTTCACCAATCCGTCGGCTGATAATCCTTCAGGAACTGTCCCCAGACATGTCCGCCCGTGTTGAATCCGGCGATGATCGGGTCAACGATCCGGGCCGCTCCATCGACGATGTCCAGCGGCGGATGGAACCGGTGTTCCTTTACCTTCCGTTCGGCGATCTGCACCGGGTCTTCATCCGTGACCCAGCCGGTATCCACCGCGTTCATGTGGATTCCATCCGCGTGATAATCGGCCGCCGACGTCCGCGTCATCATGTTCAAGGCCGCCTTGGCCATGTTGGTGTGCGGATGACGCGTCGTCTTGAATCGTCGGTAGAACTGTCCCTCGACCGCGGAGACATTGACGATGTGCTTGTCGCGCTCGGGCGTCCGGAGCATCAGGGGCTTGAGCCGTGCATTGATGAGGAAGGGCGCGACGGCGTTCACCAACTGGACCTCCAGCAATTCCACCGTGGGCACCTCCGCCATCAGCATCCGCCACGAATTACGCTCGCGCAGGTCCACCTGTTGCAGGTCCTGGTCGAGGCGCCCCTCGGGAAACAACGCCTTCTGGGCCGCCACTTCCTCCGGCAACAACGGCACCTGCGACAGGGTCGCCGCGTGGGTCAACCCAGCCAGATCCATGCCTCCCACCCGTGCCAATCCGGGATCCCCTCCCGGCAACAGATTGC
>JBDNHZ010000233.1:0-9443 GCA_041688515.1 Verrucomicrobiota bacterium | reverse complement strand
TCGGCCCACGCACGTTCCCCGCCGGAACAGGATGAGCCTCGTCACCTCGTCGCCTACGGGTAGGCGGCGACGTCAGGAGACTCTGACTTCCACTCGGACGCACTCCGGCCCACGCGCGTTCCCTGCCGGAACAGAATGAGCCTCGTCACCTCGTCGCCTACGTCGGCACCTACCTCGTCTGCATCCGCCCTGAAAACCTCCTCGCACGATTCCATCCGCCCCTGTCTGCTCGGTGGGTCATCCCATGCGCTTCCGCATCCTTGCCGCCTGCCTCAGTCTTGCCGCCTTCGTTCCAACGACGTTCGCCCAGCCACTTCCTGGCACTCGTCCATTGGTTCCACCCGCCGACCCGGCCGCGGAGATGGTGGCCGGCCTCGACCGTTACCTGGACCGTCACCGGGCCTCGCTCGAATCGGTCCGCGCGTCGGCCTGGTCCAATCCGGGCACGTGGGAAAGCCATCGGGCACGCCTGCGCGAACTCCACGGGGTGGTGGATCCGCGAACCCCATCGGGCCTGCGGTTCCTGTCGAATCCTCGCACGAACTCTCCGGCGGCACCGTCGCCCGCCATAGCCCGCGGCCCCGGATTCCAGGTGTACGCCGTCGCCTGGGACGTGTTCCGCGGCGTGCACGGCGAGGGCCTGTTGCTGATTCCAGACGGCCCCATCACCGCCGATGTCATCGCGGTGCCGGACTGCGATGTGACGCCGGAACAATGGGTGGGACTGGCTCCGGGTGGCGACGCGGCGGCCCCACTTCCGCGCAGTCTGGTCGCGAACGGATGTCGGGTGCTGATCCCGGCCATGATGGATCGCGGCAATCGATTCTCGGGGAATCCGGGGGTCCGCTCGGTGAAACACAGCCAACGCGAAACGCTCTGGCGGGCTTCCTATGAACTCGGCCGACATCCGTTGGGCTACGAAATCCAGCGGGTGCTGGCCGCCGCCGATGCGCTGGGAACTTCCGGAGGCACTCCCCTGCTCCTCGCGGGGCACGGAGAAGGCGGACTGGTGGCGCTGGTGGCGGGGGCACTCGATGAAAGGTTTAAAACCGTGGCAGTCTCGGGAGCCTTCGGCCTCACGGCACGGCAACCGGAACTGCCGGTTTACCGCAACGTCTGGTCGATCCTCAATACCTTCACCGACGCCGAGATCGCCGCTCTGATCGCACCGCGCACGATCCTCCTCGAGCACGGCCGTTATCCGGAGGTGACCCACACCGACGCCGGCGGTGCCGCCCCGGGGAAACTCTGGCGTCCGACCGACGCCGAGTTCGATGCGGGCTTGCGCCGGTTGGAAGCCCTGACGGGGAAACCGCCCGCCGTCTCCCGGCCGGGAGCGGATGCGATCTTCAGCGCGGAGACCATTCGAACCCTGCTCTCCGCGGGCGCGACCCTGAAACCCGCGACGGCGGTCCCGACCCGTTCGGAATCCTGCGCCGCACCGGATGCAGACGCACGGACACTGCGCCTGTACCGGGAGGTTCTCGACGATACCCAATGGCTATTGCGCGAGGCGCAGTACACCCGGGCGGAATTCTGGAAACCAGCCGACTTCAAGTCCGCGACCGCGTTCACGAATTCGACGGTGCCGTTCCGCGACCGGTTCCGGCGCGAGGTCACCGGCGAGATTCCCCGGCCCAGCCTGCCGCCCGATCCGCGCAGCCGCCTGCTTTTCGAGACCAACGGCATCCGCGGCTACGAGGTGCAACTGGACGTGCATGCGGATGTGTTCGCCTGGGGCACCCTCATCCTGCCGGCCGGAATGAAGCCGGGGGAACGCCGTGCGGTGGTGGTCTGTCAGCACGGCTTGGAGGGACGTCCGCGGGATGCGGCCGATCCGTGGATCGATCACTGGGCCTATCACCGGTACGCCTACCGACTGGCTGAGCAGGGTTACATCACCTTCTCGCCGCAGAACCCGTACATCGGCGAGACGAAGTTCCGGCAGGTGTTGCGCAAGGCCCAGCCGGCGGGTCTCACCCTGTGGTCGTTCATCGTCCGCCAGCACGAGGTGATCACCGACTGGCTGGCGGCGCGCGGAGATGTGGACCCGGCGCGGATCGCCTTTTATGGGCTCAGCTACGGGGGCAAGACGGCGATGCGGGTGCCGGTGTTGGTGGACCGCTACTGCCTGAGCATCTGTTCGGCCGACTACAACGAATGGATCTGGAAGGTCGCCTCGGCGCGGGCTCCTTACAGCTACCTGTGGAACAATGAGTACGACATGCCCGAATGGAACCTGGGCAACACGTACAACTACGCCGAGATGTCGTGGATGATCTTTCCCCGGCCGTTCATGGTCGAACGTGGGCATGACGACGGCGTGGCCCCGGACGAATGGGTCGCCTACGAATACGCCCGGACCCGGCGGCACTACGTGAAGATGGGGATGGCCGACCGGACCGAGATCGAGTTCTTCGATGGACCGCACACGATCCACGGGGTCGGAACCTTCGAGTTCCTCCGGAAGCATTTGAAGTAGGTGCCCCCCACAACAACCCCTTGACCCGCCGGAAGCGGGATCCCTAGTGTCCCCCTCCTTTGCCTCCCCGGAAATTCCGGGTCGGCATGTATTGAAGAGGCAAACAGGCGATTTCGCACAAAGGCATTACCGTGAACGTTTCCGTCGAGCAATTGGGTCCGTGCAAGAAGCTCCTCCGTGTGGAGGTCCCCGTGGAACAGGTCAACGCCGCGTTCGATGCGGTGACGCGTGATTTCCAGAAGGGCGCGCAGCTTCCCGGCTTCCGTCAGGGCAAGGCCCCCAAGCACCTGATCACCCGCTCCTACGAGCCCCGCATCATCGAGGAATCCCGAAAGAAACTGATCGAGGATTCCTTCCGGGCCGCCGCCCAGCAGGAGAAGCTCAACGTCATCGCCACGCTGGATGTCGAGGAACAGCAGTTCGGCCGGAACCAGTCCCTGCAGTTCACCGCGACCGTCGAGGTGGTTCCTGATTTCGTCCTCCCCAACTACAAGGGCCTGGCCGCCCGCCGCGAGCTGACCCTCGCCACCGACGCCGACGTCGATCGCGCCCTGACCATCCTTCGGGATCAGCACGCCCAGTACAACGACGTGGAACGGCCGCTGCAGGACGGCGACATCGCCGTGGTCAACTATGCCGGCACGATCGACGGCCAACCCCTCACGGCCATTGCCCCGACCGCGCTGGGCCTGACCTCCAAACAGGGCTTCTGGGTGTTGATCAAGCCCGGCTCCTTCCTCCAGGGCTTCACCGATCCGCTGATCGGCGCCGTCAAGGGCGACAAACGCACCGTCACCCTCACTCTTCCGGCGGAATTCGTTCATAATGAACTCGTCGGAAAGACGGTCGTGTACGAGGTCGAGATCGTCGGCGTGAAGGAGAAGCTGCTCCCCGTCGTGGACGAGGCCTTTGCCAAGCAGTTTGGTGCCGACGACGTGCCCGTCCTGATGCAGGGCATCCGCACCGACCTCCAGCGCGAACTCGATTTCCGCCAGAAGCGCGCCGTGCGCGATCAGATCATCAAGGCCCTCATTAGCCAGGTGGAGTTCGAACTCCCCGAGAGCCTGGTCTCCAACGAGACCCGCAACCTGGTTTACAACGTCGTCAACGAGAACCAGCAGCGCGGTGTGGCCAAGGAACTCATCGAGCAGAAGCGCGACGAGATCTACGCGACTGCCAGCGTCAACGCCCGCGATCGCGTCAAGACCGCCTTCATCCTCAACCGCATCGCCGCGGCAGAGAAACTGCGCATCGATGATCGCGAGTTGACCAATCGCGTGCTCCAGCTCGCCCAGCAGAACAACGTCACCCCGGAAAAGATGGTCAAGGCCATCCAGGACAAGAATGCCGTCGGCGAGATCCGACAGGACGTCCTCACCGGCAGGGTCCTCGATTTCCTCGAAATGAACGCCAAGATCGAGGACGTTGCCCCGCTGCCTGCCGCGGCACCTGCGACCGAAGGTTGATCCCGATCCCACCAGGGATCTGATCGCGATCCAAGGCCCCCGGGTTCATCCCCCGGGGGCCTTTTTCCCTCCCGGGACCGCGGGCGTCCTCGTCCGCCTCTCTCCTCCCTGCCCCCGAGCGGTCAGGGCATGAGTTCGTCGAGGGACTTGCCCTCGCGCCGTTGGAGCACGGCTTCAAACTTGGGGACGTACATCTGGGTCTCGGCAGGGAGCGACGGGGCAATGTCGTCGAAGGTCGTTCCCTTCACTTGATTCAGAGTCCGCTGCACGCGGCCTTCGCCGACGTTGTAGGCGGCCAGGGCCAACCTCCAGTCGCCGAAGCGTCGGTGGAGCTTCTTGAGATAGATCGCCGCCGCCCGCGCCGCCTTGACCGGCTGCCGACGCTCGTCCGGCAGCACGGTGGACAGCCCCAGACTCCGCGCCGTCGCCGGCATCAACTGGTAGAGTCCGACGGCTCCCGCCGGACTGGTGGCCTCCGGATTGAAGGAGGATTCCACCTCTGCCAGCCAAACCAATTCTCCCGGCACTGCCTCCGCCACGAAGATCGGCTTCAACTCCCGCGCGAACGTCTCGGCTGCCGGCGTCAGCGGTCGCTTCGCCAGCAGCTTCTGCCACGCGCTCCTCTGCGCGACGGCACCGGGATTGGGCCCGCGCGTCCGCACCGCCGGACGGTTGGTGGAGGGAGTCACGACCGGCGGACGATTCGTCGAGGGCTCCGGCGAAACCACGATCGTTCCGGTCGCGTTGGTGGATCCCGGGGCGTTGGGCGTCCCTGGTGAAGGCGGCGCAACGGACGGCTGGGTCAGTTCGTCGGCGACGTCGAAGTAGTCGAGCCGGGTCCGGAGCCAGGGCGCGAGATCGGCCGTCTCCTCGTATTCCTCCAGCAGGGGCAGGACGACTTCAGCAACTCGTCGGACGCGGGCGATATCGACGATGGAATCCCCGGCGAACTCGCGCTGGAGTTCGTCCATCGCCTTCCGGGTCTTGTCGGGCGAAGGCTCGGTGAGGCCAGCAATGACCTCGGCCACCCGTTCGTCGAAGTGATCCCGTGCCCAGGCCTCGGCCGCCTTCAGCGTGGCATCGACGTCGATCACCACGTCATCGAAGTCCAGATCGAGATCGAAGTCCTGGCGCGCGCCGGCGGGCGAAGAGGCGAGCAACAGAAGAGCTGCGACGAGCGGGGTGGTGGAGTTCATGCAGCCGGTGAGCTTCCTTCGTCCTTACTCCTCGCCCCCGCCGCCGTCATTCTTCTTCTCCCATTTCCGGAGCTGCCGTTCGGGGAGGGATTTGTCGGCGCTCATGAAGACGCACAAGGGGCCGCAGACGGATTCGAGGGCTTCTTCCAGTTCCACTGAGGGACTGACGGTGAAACGGTCGTTGGGCTCGATATAGACGGAAACGCCCGACGGCATCTGCACGCACAGATAGAAGGGCACCCGACCGCCGTGGGTCTGGACGATGCCGCGGACGGATTCGAGGCGTTCGCGGGTGACGAGGGTGGAGGAGATGCGGAGTTGCACCTGTTTGGTCAGGCGACGCGGGGCTTCTTCCAGCCGGAAAATATCGGTCGGAAAGATCTTGGGCTTGTCTTCGCCGGTGGCGACTTCACCGACCACCATCAGGGGAAGGTTGGCGACGAACAGTTCCCGGAACTTGTCATAGGACTCGTTCATGGCGAGGAGGGTGACGGTACCGGTGAGATCCTCCAGAGTCACCATGGCGTAGGGTTTGCCGGATTTCTTGGACACCCCCTGCTGCACCGCGGACACCAGTCCGCCGACCCGGGCCATGGAACGGTTCTGCAAGCCCGCGAGGTCTTCGATGGACTGCAGGGTGTAGCGTTGCAGCAGGCGTTCGTGCGGTTGCAAAGGATGTCCGCTGACATAGAAGCCCAGCAGTTCCTTCTCGTGCCCAAGCCGCTCCGCCGTCGGCCACTCCGGCAACGACACCACCACCGCCTCCTTCTTCGACGTGGCCTTGGCCGGCGACGCTCCCAACGCGTCGAAGAAGCTGACCTGTCCCCGCGCCCGGTCGGCCGCGATGGCCGAGGCCAGTCCGATGGCGGAATCGATCTGCGCCCAGAGAGTCGCGCGATTGCTCCCCAGAGAGTCGCAGGCTCCCGCCTTGATCAGGCATTCCAGGACCTTGCGGTTGACGGTGCGGATGTCCACGCGCTCGCACATCTCGGCCAGCGAGGCGAACCGCCCGGTCTTGCGGGCGTCGAGGATGCTCTGCACCGCCACCTCGCCCACGCCCTTGATGGCCGCCAACCCGAAGCGGATCACCCGGCGTCCTTCCTGCCCATGCGTGCCGGCCGGGGCAAAGGCCACGTCCGACTCATTGACGTCGGGCCCCAGCACCTCAATGCCGAACCCGCGGGCCTCGGCGATGAACTGGGCGAGCTTGGCCAGGTCCGCCTGGTCGTTGGTCATCATCGCGCAGAGGAACTCCACGGGATGATTGGCCTTCAGGTAGGCGGTCTGGTAGGCGACGACGGCGTAGGCGGCGGCGTGGGATTTGTTGAAGCCGTACCCGGCGAATTTCTCGAGGAGATCGAACACCTCGTTGGCCTTGGCCTCGGGAATGTTGTTCGTCTCGCGGCAGCCCTTGACGAAGCTCTCGCGCTGCTTGGCCATCTCTTCGAGCTTCTTCTTGCCCATGGCGCGCCGGAGGAGATCGGCGCCACCCAGCGTATAACCTCCCAGGATCTGGGCCGCCTGCATGACCTGCTCCTGGTAAATCAGCACGCCATAGGTCTCGCGCGAGATCTTCTCCAGCAGCGGATGTGGATACTCGATCTCCTTCCGTCCGTGACGGCGTTCGATGAAATCCGGGATCAGATCCATCGGACCCGGCCGATAGAGCGAAACCAGCGCCGTGATGTGTTCCACCGAGGCGATCTGGAACTTGCGACACAGGTCGCGCATGCCGCCGGATTCCAACTGGAACACGCCGAGCGTCTGCGCGTTGTTGAGCAGGGCGTAGGTCTTGGCGTCGTCGAGCGGGAGATCGTCGATCGCGATGTCGAGGCCGGTGGTCTTCTTGACCAATTCACAGGTGTTGCGGATGACCGTCAGGGTCTTGAGCCCGAGGAAATCCATCTTCAACAGACCCAGGTCGCCTACCGGACCCATGGCGTACTGCGTCACCACGCCGCCGTCGTCGTCGGCCTTCAACGGCAGCAGGTTCACCAGCGGTTGCGCGCCGATGACCACGCCGGCCGCGTGGACGCCGGCGGAGCGCGCCTGGTCTTCGAGCACCAGCGCGAGCTCGACCAACTCCCGGGTGGCTTCCTCCGAATCGTAGGCCCGCTTGAACTCGGCGTTCTTGTCGAGGGCATCCTTCAACGACCACTTCATGTCGCTGACCATCTTGGCCAGTCGATCGGTCTCGCCAAACCCCATCCCCATCACCCGGCCCACATCCCGGATGACCGACTTCGCCCCCATCGTGCCGAAGGTGATGATCTGCGCGACGGCGTCCGTGCCGTACTTCTGGCGCACATACTCAATGACGTCCTGGCGGCGGTCGTCGGCGAAGTCGATGTCGATGTCGGGTGGACTGACGCGTTCCGGGTTGAGGAACCGTTCGAAGAGCAGGCCGTAACGGAGCGGATCGACGTTGGCGATCTCCAGCAGGTAAGTGACGAGTGAACCGGCGGCGGAACCGCGCGCCACGCACGACACGCCGACCGACCGACCGTGCCGCACGAAATCGCCGACGATCAGGAAGTACGAGACGTAACCGGTCTTCTCGATCACGCCGAGTTCCACCTCCAGACGCGACAGGATGGCGTCGAGCGCATGCTGGACCGCCGGATGCTCCCGATTGGCCGTGAGCGGGTCCACCGGGGACTCCCCCTCGGCAGGCGGCGGGAAGAGGAACGCCAACCGGACGGCATCGCGTAGCGCATCCACCACAATCTTCGAACCCTCGACATGCGCCGTGATCCCGTAACGCGTCAGCAGGCCCTCGCACAGCAGCAACCGCAAGTAACCCTCCCGGGTCCACGACTCCGGTGGAACGAAGACCGGATAATGTTCCGCGCCCTTGCCGAAGCGGATGTCCACGCTGCATTTCTCCGCCACCTCCACCGTGTTGAGCACCGCCTCCGGCACCTCGGCGAACAGGCGCTTCATCTCGTCGGCCGACCGCAGATAAAACTGTTCCGGCTGATAGCGCATGCGCTTCGTGTCGGCGATCTGGGCCTGGGTGCCGATGCAGATGAGGCAGTCGTGCGCGCGCCAGTGTCCCTTCTCGACGTAGTGCACGTCGTTGGTGCAGACCGTCTTCAAGCCGAACTCTTGCGCGTAACCCAGCAACGCCCGGTTCACCTTGGCCTGTTCGGGAATCCCGTGGTTCTGGAGTTCGAGATAGAAGTTCTCCGGCCCCAGCACCTGCTTGAACCAGTCCACCGCGTTGCGCGCCCGTTTTGCGTCATCCTTGATGATCGACTCCGGGATCTCGCTCGCCAGGCATCCCGACAACCCCAGCAATCCCTCCGAGTGCGCCGCCAGCAGTTCCTTGTCGATGCGCGGCTTGTAGTAGTAGCCCTCAAGGTGACCGGCCGTTACCAGCTTCACCAGGTTCTTGTACCCGACCTCATTCCGCGCCAGCAGGACCAAGTGGTTGTACACGTCGCGGCCGCCGGTCGAAGACTTCTTCTCGTGGCGCGAACCCGGTGCCACGTACACCTCGCATCCGAGGATGGGTTTCACCCCCGCCTGCTTGGCGGCCTGATAGAACTCCACGGCACCGTACATGACGCCGTGGTCGGTCATGGCAATCGCCGGAAACTCCAGCGCCGCCGCCTTGGCCATCAATTTGTCCAGCTTGCAGCACCCATCGAGCAACGAGTACTCGGTGTGCAGGTGCAGATGGACGAAGTCACTCGGCATGTCGCCGACTATGCGAACCCTCCCGGTGGGGGCAAGAGTCGGGCGGGCACAGGGGGAATATTCAGGCGGAAGTTTGCTTTGACCGCCGGGACGCGGAGAACGCAGAGGCACCGCAGCCGATGGGCCGAAAGAAACGCAGAATCAAAGGAAGGGGAACGGCAGCCACCGACTCCTCCCGATGTCTGGAATCGCGCCAGTACGCCTTCCCCTTCTTTCGTCGCCTTTCGTTCCTTTCGGCCAGTTCCTCCTCTGCGGAACTCTGCGGTCCCCGCGTTCTCTGCGGTGAATCCACTCCCGCCCCATTCTGGGCCGCCGGGCGGACGCCGCGGTTGGGCCGAAAGAAACGCAGAATCAAAAGAAAGGGAACGGCAGCCACCGACTCCTCCCGATGTCTGGAATCGCGCCAGTACGCCTTCCCCTTCTTTCGTCGCCTTTCGTTCCTTTCGGCCAGTTCCTTCTCTGCGGAATTCTGCGGTCCCCGCGTTCTCTGCGGTGAATCCACTCCCGCCCCATTCTGGGCCGCCAGGCGGACGCCGCGGTTGGGCCGAAAGAAACGCAGAATCAAAAGAAAGGGAACGGCAGCCACCGACTCCTCCC
>JBDNHZ010000232.1:0-12483 GCA_041688515.1 Verrucomicrobiota bacterium | reverse complement strand
GCCAGAACTGCTTTTCACGGTCGATGCCTACCATGTCTCCATGCGGGGCGACACGGCTTCCTCGGCCTGCGAAGCGACGGTCAAGGTGCGGGTGGGCGATGTCGTCCATCACACCGTGGCGGATGGAGACGGTCCGGTGAATGCCCTCGACGGAGCCCTGCGGATGGCGCTGGCCCGCGCCTTCCCGCGCATCGCCAAAGTCAAACTGACGGACTACAAGGTGCGGATTCTGGATGGCGTGGCCGGGACGGCGGCACGCACCCGCGTGCTGATCACGTCCAGTGACGGTCAGCGCGAATGGGGCACCGTGGGCGTGAGCGGCAACATCATCACCGCATCCCTCCAAGCCTTGGTGGACAGCATGGAGTACGCGCTGGTGGCGCGGAAGGGCCGGGGCTGATCGCCGGTTGGGCGCTCAGTCCACCGCGACCGGTTCATGCGCTTCCCCCACCTCGGGTGGAGGTGCATCCGGAAGGCTGGCCCGACGCGCCCGCCCCTCGGCCCAATGGCGGAGGCGGCGCACGTGCTCGTCCATGGTGCGGGCCAAGGGGACGGTCTCGCGCAGGGCCACGAGCACGTGGTCGGTCGTGATTTCCATGCCGCCGTGAAAGGCGTCGAAGAGGGCGCTGTTGATGGCTTCCTCCAATTCAGCTCCGGAGAATCCTTCCGATTCCAGCGCGAGTGCATGGATGTCGAACTGTTCGGGATTCCGGGACCGGCGCACCAGGTGGACGCGAAGGATCTCGGCCCGCTCGATGTATGAGGGCAGATCGACGAAGAAGATCTCGTCGAGTCGCCCCTTGCGAAGGAGTTCCGGAGGGAGATGGGAGATGTCGTTGGCCGTGGCGACGACAAAGACGGGTGCGCTCTTTTCCGCCAGCCAGGTGAGGAACGTGCCCAGCACGCGGGCCCCGGTCCCGCCGTCCACGGACGCGCCGCCGCCCTGCGATCCGGCGAAGGCCTTGTCGATCTCGTCCACCCACAGCACCGCGGGCGCAATCGATTCCGCGACGGCGATGGCCTTGCGGATGTTCTCCTCGGAGGACCCCACCAAGGCTCCGAACATCCGGCCCATGTCGAGGCGCAGGAGGGGGAGTTGCCAGAGGGCTGAAATCGCCTTTGCGCACAGGCTCTTTCCGCAACCCTGCACCCCGAGGAGGAGGACTCCGCGCGGTACCGGGAGTCCAAATGCCCGGGCCTCCGGTGTGAAGGCGGCGGCGCGTTTTTCCAGCCAGTCCTTGAGCAGGTCCAGACCGCCCACCCGACCGAAGTGCTCGTGATGATGACAATAGTCCAGCAGTCCGGAGCGCCGGACGATCTGTCGCTTTTCGGCGAAGACCGCGTTCACGTCGGAATCATCCAGTCGTCCATCCTGAACGATGATCTTCGCGAAGACGTTCTCGGCCTCGTTCAGCGTGAGTCCCAGAGCGGCCTGCAGCAGGCGGGCCCGACCGGTGGCGTCCAGATCCACCGAAACATCGCGGCGCGCACCCAGGGTCTCGATGATCTGATCGAGGAGATGGGCGAGGTCTTCGGTCGTGGGCACCGGAAGATGCAGGACGGCGACTTCCTTTTCGAGTTCGGGCGGCAGGTCCAGCTGGGGCCCGAGCAGGAGGATGGATTTCGGACCGTTCTTCAGATGCAGCGCAATTTCCCGAAGTCGCCGGACGACGGTGGGATGGGAGCGGGTGAGAAAAGGATGGAGATCCTTGAAGACAAAAAGGGTGGGCTCGACCAGTTCGAGAACGGCATCCAGCGCCACCAATGGATCGCGGGTGGCGGGATTCAACGGTTTCCGGGCCTGGATCGAGGTGCCGCCGGGAACCAGACCGGTGGAGCAGCTCCATTCGTAGAGGCGCTTCTGGCGATGGTCCGCGATCTGGCTGATCAGTTCCAGCGCGCGCACCTCTTCGCCCGTCACCACGGCAATCACCGGGTAACGGG
Source organism: Verrucomicrobiota bacterium (assembly GCA_041688515.1). Taxonomy (GTDB): domain Bacteria; phylum Verrucomicrobiota; class Verrucomicrobiia; order Limisphaerales; family UBA9464; genus UBA6176. The sequence continues at coordinate 10,539 of JBDNHZ010000232.1, read as the reverse complement.
CGCGGATGAGAAGTTCCAGCTCTGCGGCGAAGGTGGCCATGCCAGGCGGTCAATCAGGCCCCGAACTTGTCGAACATCCGGGCGTTGGCCTGCATCAGGCGGATCAGGTATTTGGCCTCGAAGACCCCGAGGGAACCGAGGTTCGCGCCGGTCTCGGTGAATCGGTCCAGCTTGTCGTTCCCGCTCAGTTCGGAGTGCAGGAGCACCGGTTGCGGATGCCACGAATGACCCTTCGCCGCGCACGGCGTGGAATGGTCACCCGTGATGGCAAGGACATCCGGCTTCCGTGACAACAGGATCGGCAGGGCGGCATCGAACTCCTCGATGGCACGCACCTTGGCGGCGAAGTCGCCGTCTTCACCCGCCTTGTCGGTGTACTTGAAGTGGATGAAGAAGAAGTCGTAGTTGTCGTACTCGCGGATGTAACGCTCGAACTGCTCGGCGATGGTGCCCGGACCCTCGATCTTGACCATCCCCACCAACTGGGCGAGGCCCTTGTACATCGGATATACGGCCAGTGCCGCCGCCTTCAGTTGGTAGCGTTGCTCGAAAGTGGGGATCTCCGGCTGATGCGCGATGCCGCGCATCAGGAACCCGTTCGCCGTCTTCTCGCCCTTGAGCAAAGGAAGTGCCGCCTTGTAGAAGTCCGTCACCAGCTTGGCCATCTGAGTCTGCCCGGTATTCTTCGGGTCCACGGGGTTGGCGGTGGCGATCGGAAGACCCTCGCGGTTCGGGTCGGTATCGGTCAGCGGGCCCTCCAGTCCGGCACCGCGGAAGATCACGACGAACCGGTGTTCCTTCCCCGGGACGATCATGATCTGGGTGGTGCCGATCTTTTTGATCTTGGCGGAGAGTACCTTGCACAGACGCTCGCAGACGTCCGTCGCGATGCGGCCGGCCCGGCGATCGGTGACCAGCCCGGTGGCGTCCAAAGTGCAAAAATTGGCGCGGGCCGCGACATCCCCGGCCTTCAGCTCCATGCCGAGCCCCAGCGTCTCGATCACGCCGCGGCCCACTTCGAATTCGATGGGGTCATACCCGAACAATGCCAGGTGTCCAGGACCGGAACCAGGGGTGATGCCCGGGGCCACCGGCGTCATCCGGCCCTGCGCGCAACCAGTGCGGACGAGGGCGTCGAGATTCGGGGTTTGGGCGGCTTCCAGCGGGGTCAGGTTTCCCTGCGCGGCCGTGGCGATGTCGCCGAGACCGTCCAGCACCACCAGGGCGAGTTTGGCACCCGTTTTGATTGTCAGCTTTGAATAGACTGCGTCCAGATTGCTCATACAACACCCGGAGCCTGCCCGTGACTCCCTCATGCAGCAAGGGCAGAGCCGGGACGGACGAGAGCGGGCGCGGACACCCCGCGGTGCCGAGAAGGGCAGTGGCAAGTTGCCCCCGTGGTGCGTTGCGTTGTGCCTTCCAAAGTGATACTCCCGGGGATCCAACGGCGTCGGGTCCGACGTCGGTGTTGGGAATCGGTCGAATCGCCCCCATGAACTCGGTCATCGGTCAACATCCCTGGGTCAGCCTGCTGGCCGCCGTGCTGTTCGGCATGGTGGTGAAGTGGGTGCTCGACCTCTTTTTTCTGCGCTCAGAGGTTTTCGGGCTGCGTCGTCGGCTCTCGGACCGCGAGCGGGATCTGACGGACTTGCGACATGAGCACGGACGTTCCCTGCAGGAACTGAAGAACCGCCTGACCGAACTCGACGCCACTTCGAAGGCCAAGACGGTCGCCCTCGCCGGCCTTGCTGCCCGGGAAGCGGAACTCGCCGCACTCCGGGAACGCGCGGGCACCCTTTCCCAGCAGGCGACGGAGGCCGAAACCCGGATCGCGTCGCTCCGATCGGAGATCGTCCTGCTGGAACAATCCCTGACCGGGTTGCGTTCCCGGTTGGCGCATCAGGAGGCCACCCTCACGGAGTTGGTCCAACATGACGCCTGCTTGTCCCGCGATCTTGGGGTGGTCCAGAGCGTCCGCGATGCTCTCGAAGCGGCCGTTCGTTCGAGGGATGAGTCCCTGGTGGCGGCCGACGCGGAGATTACGAACCTGACCGCATCCCGGGACGCCGGAGTCTCGGGAAGGTCGATCGCCATGGAGGAATTGGCCCGGTTCACGGCGGAGTTCGACGTCGTTCAGGCGGACCGAAACGCCGCCCGGGAATTAGCGGCCGAATTGGATCAGGCGTTGGCCGCTGCACGGTTGCAGGCAGAGGCAGCCGCACGTTCCCGTGGGCATGCGGAGGCCAATCTGAAGCGGCGGGAACTGGAGTTGGCCGAGAACGAGCAACGCTCGGGCGAGATGCAGCGCGCCGCGGAAGAAGCCGCCCGCGAGGCCGCCCGGCTCTCGGCCGAGAATCAACGGCTCCTCGGCGAGGTGACGCGATTGACCGCCGCGGCGTCCGGCAACCGGTCGGCGGATCTCGCTGCCAAGGCCATCGAGGTCGAACGCAGCCGCTTGGTGGAAGAGGTCAAGGGCCTGCGCCATGAATTGGAGGTTCGTCTGGGGACGATTGCCGAGACGGAGGCAATTTCCCGGGCCGAGGAGTCGGCTGCGGCGGAGCTTCGGCTCCAGTTGGCAGCCGCCGGTGCCCAACGTCGTGCCCTCGAGGCTGAACTGGAGGCGGTGTCCGCTTCGCACGCCTTGCTGGAACGTCAGCTCGCCGACGCCGCGAGGCGTCCGTCCGACGCAGACCATGGGGAGGGCGCATGATCGAGAATGGCCGGCCCCGGTACTGGATCGGCTGGTATGATCGCTGGCATTTCCTCCTGCCAGCCGCGTTGCTGATCGCCGTCGGATGGATTCTGGCCCAACCGCGTCCCAGGCAGATCGCGCCGAGCCCTTCGTCCCAGGTCCGGGTGGTGGCCTTGGGTGAGACCACTCTTGAAGCTCCGGTCAGCGGAGCCCAGTTGCGAGGTGACCGGCTGCCCGAGGTGGAGGGAAGGGCCGTGCCCGGAACGACTGTCGTGCTGTTTTATTCCCAGGCCCCGTCGCTCGAACGACGTGAACTCGCCCGGGTGCGGGTCCGAGGCGATGGTCGATATCGTTTCCGACTCTCCCAGTTTCCTCCGGGGGGCTTCGTGTTCCAGTCGATCGCCTATGCCGACGACGGACGCACGGCGGCGTCGGCTCCGGTGGACGTCTGGGTGTTGGATCCCCGGCCTGCCGCACGCCGGCCGCGGAGATGAGCGGCTTGGGCGGGGTACCCAGCGGACGTTCAGCGCTTTTTGGCCGGGCCGTAGAAGTAGCCCTTGCCCAACCGGACTCCCCGGGTCTTTCGATCGGCAAGTGAGCCCAACCGCTGTTCATCAAACAAGGCCGTGTATTGGTACTGGAACCCGTCGAGCTTCAGTCGGTCCACCTTCTTGCTGATGAAACGTTCGATGCTGGCGACGTAAGAGGCATCGCCCGCCGTCATCAGGGTGAAGGCATCGCCTGAAGCCTGGGCGCGACCCGTACGCCCAATGCGATGGACGTAGTCTTCCGCGTGTTCCGGCACCTCGAAATTGATGACGTGGGAGACATCCGCAATGTCCAGTCCGCGGGCGGCCACGTCAGTGGCGACGAGGACTTCGTAGTAGCCCGCCTTGAACCCTTCGAGGGCCTGCTGCCGCTCCTTCTGGCTGCGGTCGGAATGGATGACGGCGGCCTTGTGGTGGGCGCGTTTGAGGATGCTGACCACGGTGTCGGCGCTGCGCTTGGTCCGACAGAACACGATGACCGATTCCCAGTGAACCTGATCCAGCAACGCCAGCAGGAGGGACTCCTTCTGGGCGAGGGCCACCGGGTACATCACGTGTCGGATCGTTTCGGCGGGCGAGCGACGCGCCCCCACCTCCACCTTGACCGGCTCATGCAGGGCCCAGGCGCACAACGTCTCGAGCGCGGGGGGAATCGTGGCCGAGAAAAGCAGGGTCTGACGCACCTTCGGGCACCGCATCAGGATTCGCCGCACATCCGGCAGGAATCCCATGTCCAACATCCGGTCGGCTTCATCCAGCACCACGAACTTGGCTCGATCGAGCTTGAGCGTTCCCTGCCCGAGATGGTCCAGCAGTCGTCCCGGAGTGGCGACCACCACATCCACGCCGCTGGCCAACTGCTCCTTCTGGGTGCCGTAGCCGACGCCGCCGTAGATGAGTCCGACGCGGAGTTGGGTGTACTTTCCGAACTTGAGGAAGTTGTCGTAGGTCTGCTGGGCGAGTTCGCGCGTGGGCTCGAGTACCAGACAGCGCGGGCCGGGACCGTGTGGCCCGAGGCGGCTCAGGATCGGGAGCGAGAAGGCGGCGGTCTTCCCCGTGCCGGTCTGCGCCGAGCCGACGATGTCCTTCCCGTCCAGGATGAGGGGTATGGCCTCGGCCTGGATCGGCGTTGGGTCGATGTACCCGAGGGCATCCACGGCGTCGATGATCGCCGCGCGCAAGCCCAGTTCTGAAAACCGCATGGCGAACCTTACCATGGCGCCAGACAGGTTACCAAGGTCTTCGTCGAATCACCCCGCTTGAAGGGCGCATTCTGACGCGGACCCTCCTGGGACCGCGGGCGTCCCCGCCCGCCGCTTCGGACGAGCTCTGCGAGTCCCCATCACCGCCCAGGGAATTTCGGACTCGCCGGGCTCGCCCGAGGCCCGCCCGGCATCGGAGGCGAGTCTGGGCTCGTCAGCGGAGGGACCGCCGTTGACCCTTCCGCTTCTGCCATGACCCTGTCTCGACATGGATGGATCTTCGCCGGGTGGACCCTGTGCCTCTGCGCACTCGTGTCTGCTGCCGCGGCACCCGTGACGCACCCCGGCACCCAGCGGATGGCCACCCTGCTGGCGAGGCTCGTCGCCGGGGCGGATCCGCAGGACAATCCATTTATCTCGGATCGTCGGGCGGAGCTCCTCCGCCGTCAGGCACCGGCGGATCCGGACGCTCCGTCCTCGGTGGAATGGCATTATCAGTTCGGGACCGAATTGCTCCAGTCCGGGGCCAACGGCGAGGCGCTGACCCACTTTCGCACGGTGGAGGAGTTGACCGCCCGTCATCGGTTGGCTTCGGGAACCAACAGTGTGATCAACACCCGGCTCAATATTGCGCTCTGCCATCTGCGGGAGGCCGAGTTCCGAAACTGCCTGACCCATCATTCGTCGGAGTCCTGTCTCTTTCCCATCCTGCCGGGCGGAACGCACCTCTGGCAGGAGGGCGGCCGTGCCGCCATCCGAATCCTGACCCAGTTGCTCACCGAGCATCCCGACAACCTCGCCGCCCGCTGGTTGCTCAATGTGGCGGCCATGACCGTCGGCGACCATCCCGGCGCGGTCCCCGAGCGGTGGCGGATCGACGCCGCGGTCTTTGCTTCGGACTACGACATCCGTCGTTTCAACGAGGTGGCCCTGCCCGCAGGCCTGGGCATCCGCCAACTCTCCGGAGGCAGCGCCGCCGATGACTTCGATGGCGATGGCCTGATCGACGTGATGGGGACGTCCATCGGGCTCGCTGATCCGATGCATCTGTTTCGAAACCGAGGCGACGGAACCTTTGCTGATGTCACGGCGGAGGCGGGGCTCACGGGGTTGACCGGCGGGTTGAATCTGGTGACCGCGGACTACGACAATGACGGCGACGTCGACGTGCTGGTCCTGCGCGGGGCCTGGGCCAAGGAAGGGGGGAACTATCCCGATTCACTTCTTCAGAACCGGGGAGATGGCACCTTCGAAGACGTGACCATTGCCGCGGGAATGCTGTCGTACCATCCCTCCCAGACGGCGGCTTGGCTGGACTTCGACGGCGATGGGTGGCTCGACCTGTTCATCGGCAATGAATCGCTGGATCGCCAGCATCCGCATCCCTGCGAACTCTACCGGAACAATCGCAATGGGACCTTCTCCAATATCGCGCCCTCCATCGGCATGGCGATCCAAGCCTACGTCAAGGGGGTGGCGGTCGGGGACTTCAACAACGACGGGCGTCCCGATCTCTACCTCTCCATCCAGGGACGTCCCAACAAACTTTTCCGGAACGACGGTTCCTCGGCGTCCGGATGGAAGTTCACCGAGGTCGGCGCATCGGCGGGAGTGCAGTTGCCGTCCTACAGCTTTCCCACCTGGTTCTTCGATTTCGACAACGACGGCTGGGAAGATCTGTTCGTCGGCGGCTATCGGATCACCGGCGTGGGCGACATCGCCGCCGATTACCTCGGCCTGCCGGGCGCGGGTGAAAAGCTGAAGCTCTACCGCAACCGCGGCGACGGGACCTTTGAGGACGTCAGTGTGGCCCGGAACATGGACCGGGTGGTGCACGCCATGGGAGCCAACTTCGGGGATCTGGACAACGACGGTTGGCTCGATTTCTACCTCGGCACCGGAGATCCCGACCTGCTGACGCTCATTCCCAACCGGATGTTCCGCAATGACCAGGGACGCCGCTTCCAGGACGTCACCACCAGCGGTGGATTCGGGCATCTTCAGAAGGGGCATGCGGTGTCCTTCGCCGATTTCGACAATGATGGCGATCAGGACATCCACGAGGATCTCGGCGGTGCCGTGAGCGGCGATGTGTATCCCAACGCGCTCTTTGCCAATCCCGGCCACGGCAACCACTGGCTCAAGATTTCATTGGTCGGGTCCAAAGCCAACCGCGCCGGCATCGGGGCGCGGTTGAAGTTCCATCTCACCACCCCCTCCGGCCCGCGTGTCCTGCACCGGACCCTCAATACGGGCGGAAGCTTTGGATGCAATCCGCTCCGTCTCGAAGTCGGTCTGGGCAACGCCACCCGGGTCGAGTCGATCGAGATCCGCTGGCCCGGTTCCGGCACGGTGCAGACGATCCGCGATCTGGCGATCGACGCGTACTACCGCATCCGCGAGGACCGGACGGAAGCCGAGGCGGTGAAGCTGAAGTTCTTCTCCCTGCCTCCGCCGATCCGGCATTGATGCCGGGGCGCCCGCCCGGGAGTTCATCCCGTGCCCGTCCGTGACAAGCGGCCCGGCAGCGACAATAGTCAGCGCCTGTGAATTTTCCGGTTACGGAACTCACCGATGCCCTGTTGGTCAGCTACCGCCGTCATGGCGGGATCAACCACGTGGACGGTGCGAACCTTCCTTCCCGCGGGGCGGTGGTGGACATCACCAAGGACCTGCTGCGCCTCCTGTTCCCCGGATTCTTCGATGACAAGGTCGTCCATTCGTCCGAGTTGAAGGCCGAGACGGCCTTGCTGCTGGATTCGGTGAGCGGACGTCTGGAGGACGAGATCTGCAAGAGCCTGAGCTGTTTTCAGTGTCCTGATCCTGCGGTGTCGGATCCGCGTCGGGCGGCGTTCCAATTGACGGCCCAGTTCCTCCGTCGTTTGCCGGCCATCCGCGAGTTGCTCCAGACCGATATCGATGCGGCGTTTGAGGGGGATCCAGCCGCGCGCAGTCGCGAGGAAATCATCACTGCCTATCCGTTCATCGAGGCGATCGCCGTCCAGCGTTCCGCCCACGAATTGCAAGAGGCAGGGGTTCCCCTGGTTCCGCGGATGATGACCGAGTGGGCTCACAGTCGGACGGGGATCGATATTCATCCCGGCGCACGGATCGGCACCCATTTCTTCATCGATCACGGCACGGGCACCGTCATCGGCGAGACTTGTGTGATCGGGAATCGGGTGAAGGTCTTCCACGCCGTGACGCTGGGAGCCACCAGCACCTCGGGCGGTCAAGCCCTGCGCGGCAAGAAGCGGCATCCCACCATCGAAGACAACGTCACGATCTACTCCGGCGCGGTAATCCTCGGGGGCGAAACCGTGATCGGCGCCGGGTCAACGATCGGCGGCAATGTGTTTCTCCTCCAAAGCATCCCCGCCGATTCGGTGGTGCTGAATGAAGAGCTCAAGATGCGCGTGCTGCCCAAGAAGAGTCGATCGGCCATTCTGGATTGGCAGATCTGAAACGTGGCACTTCTTCTCGTTCCCATGAAAACCCCCGTCCTCATCCGTCCAGCCCGTCTCGCCGATGCCGATCTCATCGACGGGTACAACCGGGCATTGGCTCGCGAGACCGAGGGGCGTGATCTCGATCCGGCCCGGATCGGCCCGGGTGTCCGTGCGGTGTTGGACGATGCTTCCAAGGGGCGTTACCTCGTCGCTGAACTCGACGGCGAGGTCGTCGGTCAGTTGATGGTGACCTTTGAATGGAGTGACTGGCGCAACGGGATGTTCTGGTGGATCCAGAGCGTTTACGTCCGCCCGGATCGACGGGGCGCGGGGATCTTCTCGGCGCTCTACCAGGCGGTGGAATCGGAGGCCCGCCTGGAAGCCGGGGTGTGCGGGATCCGTTTGTACATGGAACACCACAACGATCGCGCCCGTGCCGCCTATCTGCGTCTGGGCATGAAGCCGGCCGGGTACGAAGTGCTCGAAACGGACTTCACCCGGCTGGAACCGGGCGCTTGAACCGGGATAGGGGCGTCCCGCCCTCCTCAAAGCGTGTGACTGTCCGAACGGGGCAGGCGACCGGGCCAGGCCCAGTCCTCCGGTTCCTTCCCGTAGCTCGTTGCGCCGGCTCCGTCGTCGTCGAGGCCGTCGAGGCCGACGCTATAGAGCTCAAAATGGCCGTCCGATCGCGCCTTGTAGCGCAGGGGTTTTCCGTCCATCGGATCGATCGGTGCGACCTGGAGGTATCGGGGCGCGAGATCGGCGAGCGTGGCAGGGAGATGCCCGGTCTCGGCGCGGTAACGTTCGATCGCGCAGGTGGTGCTGAGCAGCAGGCAACGGACAAGGGAACGATCCGCCTTCTTGAAGACATTGCTGAAGGAAGGGGCCATCAGCCTCACGAGGAAATGGTACGGGCTGGCACCTCCAAAGTCGGTGTCGATGGATCGCTCTGTCACGGACAGTCCCATGCCGGCCGGGGCCTCCTGAGCCTGTTGGACCACCCCATCCAGCCAACGGGAGTGGGCGGTCTGGTTTTGCCGCAGCCAGCCAGATGGAGTCAGACGGAGCGAGAGACCCACTGCGCCGGTTTGCTGGGATCCGTCGTCACCGGAGAGTGCGGCTGCGTATCGGGCCGGGTCGCGCAACAGGAGGTCCATCAGGCTGGATCCGAAGATCCGTTCCCCGCGCAGCGCGGCAATGGCGGCTTCCCGGGTATCGATGGCTTCGAACAACGTCTGGAAGCGTTGGTAGTCCTCGCCGGTCCATCGTTGGTCGCGCCAACCCTGCCAGAACGCCGAGGCTGCCTGAGACTCGATCGCAAAACGGACGAGCATGCTGATCAGGATCGGGTCCGAGCCGGCGGCATCGGCCAGGCGGAGGATCAGGAAGACATCTTCAACGGCGGCGACGCGGTTGCCGGTCTCCAGTTGGGCGACTGCCCGGATCTGGAGGAGGTGTCCGGCAGCCTTCAACCACACCAGATGCGGCAGCAGGGCTTCGACGCTGTCTTCGTAGCGCACGCCAAAGCGGCACTCGGGACGGCCCGATGCCGCCTTGAGTTCCTCAAAGACCGCCTTCCGGGATTCGAGCGCGGCGAGGATGTCCCGTGCCGGCTTTCCGGAGTCAGGAACGTTCGGGTAGTTGGTGCTGCTGCGGAAGCGGGCTGCCGTCTCGGACAGATCCAGGGCGGGCGTCCGGCCAATCTCTCCCTGAGCTGCATTCTTGCCGGTCGACGGAGGTCCGGGAGGCAGTCGGAAGATTTCACCCAACCGGGTCGAGACGGGTCCGCCCTTCCATTGATGGCGTGTCTTGCCGTTGGGGCCTCGCACCGGTTGATACTCAAACAGCCCTTCGAACAGGGGGGTGGCAGCGAAGTTGTCGGCAGGTGCAGGTGCGGGCGGGAGGAGGTCGGGCCAGACCAATGGCTCTCCCCGCTGCTCGAGGCGCGCCTGCTCGGCAGACCAGACGCGGGCACCCCGCCAGTTCTCGATGGCATAGCCGAGCCCGATGACCGTGAGGATGCCAGCCAGGATGAACCCGGTGATGCGGATGAATTTTTTCATGGGATGACTTTTGGCTCAGGCGATGCGGTTGGTCTGGGGTTGGGAGTTTCTGGGGCGGTCGAGATCGAAGGGGAGGGAGGGCGCCGATGGGCGCAACGCCTCGTTCCGGGTTTGCCGTTGCAGGGCGAGCTGTTGGAGGACGTCGGGATCCGGCATCAGGGGCGTTGAAGGACCGCTCGAGGCAAAAACATCGACAGGAACGGGTGCCTGCCAATGGAGCCCGAGGATCAGGCACCAGAGGGCAGCGAGGCCGGCCCAGGCGGCCGGATGCGGCCAGAACCATTGCCGAAGCCCGGCCCAGAGCGGGGAGTTCGCCGAGTTGGCGGAGCCGCGGACCTCGGCCAGGCAGGCCGCCCGCAGGTCCGGAGGAAGTCCGGTCATCGGCATCCGCGCCAGGCGATCTTCGAAGGGAGTGGATTCGTCGGATTTCATGGCGTGCGGATCTCGTCGTAAAGGGGACGCAGCAGGGTTCGGAGTTTGTCTACGCCGTAGCGGTAGCGGCTGGCGGCGGTGTTGGGTGGAAGATTCAAAAGTCGGGCAATGGCGTCGAACGTGTGTCCTTCCCAGAGCTTGAGGTGAACCACG
>JBDNHZ010000231.1:0-6011 GCA_041688515.1 Verrucomicrobiota bacterium | reverse complement strand
CCGTTCCCTTCCACCCAGTTCCGGCGGGCCGCCGGGTGTCCCCGGTTCGCCGCAGCCGTGTGGCCGAAAGAAACGCAGAATCAAAGGAAGGGAACGACCGCCACCGCCTTCTACCGACGCCCGGGATCGCGCCCATTTGGCTTCCCCTTCTTTCGTCTCCTTTCGTTCCTTTCGGCCAATTCCCCTGCCCGCTCGGCGGTCCTGAAACTTGACCGCAGAGCCGGTGAATCCGTTCCCGCACCGTTCCCCTCGGATCGGAGTGAAAACGCATCGGGGGCATCGGATGTACTTGTTGAGTTTGGGATGACAGACCTCCCGCCTTCCCGAGCGGCCCGCCACCGCCGGGCGTCCGCCTCGGTTCTTGAAGTCCGTCCTCCTGCGCAGGACGCTCCCGGCATGAACCCCCTTCTCCGCCGTCGCCCGTTCCTGCGGATGGTCGGCCTGGCCGGTGCCGCTGCAGCGGCGCGGGTCCGCGCCAACGATCGGCCCGCGGAACTGTTCATCGAGGGATACGCGGGCGAAGTCAGCGTCCCGCAGGGCGGCGAAGTGGCGCTGCACGTTTCATCCAGCCAACGGAGATTCTCCGTCGAGATCGCCCGACTGGGTGCCAAGCGCGAAGTGGTGTGGAACGGCACCTCCGATGCCGGCGCGGAACATCCCATCCCGGAAGACGCTTCCTCCAACGGTTGCCACTGGCCCGTGGCGCTCCGCGTCCCGATCCCGACCCCGTGGCGCAGCGGCTACTATCACGTCACCCTCCGCGTCGAGGATCGCGGCGGGAAGTACGTTCGCCGGAATCGCCGGGCCTCCGAGTCGTCCTGCTACTTCATCGTCCGACCGGCCGAGCCGGGGCGCACCTCGAAGATCCTGCTCCAGTTCTCCACCCACACTTACAACGCCTACAACAACTGGGGTGGGTTCAGCCTCTACGGCTACAACGGTCGCGGCGGCAATCAGGGTCACCGGGTCTCCTCGCAGCGCCCGCCCGAATCCCTGTTTCCCAACTGGGAACAGGCGTTTGTCGAATGGGCAGAAACGAACGGCTACACCTTCGAGTACGCCGCGAATGGCGACCTCGAATCCCGCCCTGAAATCCTCGCCTCCTACCGACTCGTGCTGAGCGTGGGTCACGACGAGTACTGGTCGGCCCCGATGCGCGATCACCTCGAGAAATACATCATCGGCGGTGGAAACGTCGCGTTCTTCAGCGGCAACACCTGCTGCTGGCAGGTGCGGGCCGAGGACAACGGGACCGCCCTCACCTGCTGGAAGCAGAACGCCCATCAGGATCCCGTGTTCGTCGCCCGCGGCAGCCAGGCCACCCTGTCGTCCCTCTGGAGCCATCATCTGGTCCAACGCCCGGAGAACCAACTGACCGGCGTCGGATTCCTCTGGGGCGGTTATCACAAGTCCCATGGCCAACTGATGGATGCCTCCGGAGCCTTCCAGGTTCATCGGCCCAACCACTGGATCTTCGAAGGAACCCAACTCAAGGCCGGGGATGCCTTTGGTGCCAAGGACACGATTGTCGGGTACGAATGCGACGGCTGTGAATTGGAGTGGAAGGACGGCCTCCCAACGCCCACCCACCGCGATGGAACCCCGGAGAGCTTCGAGGTGCTGGCCACCGCACCCGCCCAGTGGCATCCGGACGACTGCGAATGGTACGAACGCTGGGAGAAGGGTCGCAAAGGCAATGCCGTCCTGGGCACCTATACGCGCGGCGGCACGGTCTTCACCTGCGGCAGCACCGACTGGTCCCACGGACTGCGCGGCGGCGACCCGATGGTCGTGCGGATCACCCGCAACCTTCTCGATCGCCTGGGCAAATGAATCACTCCCACGTCGGGGCAAAGCGCAGCCTTCCCCAACCCAACCCGTCGTACCGGCGGGCCGCCGGTGGCCCCGTTCTCTTCGCCCTGTTCGCCGCAGTGCCGTTGCTCGCCCAGGCTCCGGTCCTGCGCGATCTCGACCGCGACGGTCGCCCCGAACGACTGTTGAGCCGTCCCCACTTCACCGAAATCCAGCAACGCGACTCCGAGGCCGCGCCCTGGATCAAGGCGGACTTCCAACTCCCCGATGACCTCGCGCTCCTCGACGCCGACGGCCGCGACAACGGCGTGCGTTTCCTCGATCTCAACGGCGATGGCTTCGACGATCTGCTCGTTTCCAATCCCAGTGGCTACGCCATCCACCTGTGGACGCGGAACGTGCAACCGCACCTCGGCTGGACCAAGGGTTGGTCGCAGTTCGTCCGCTCCGGCCCCCGCACGGGTGCCACCGATGAACCCCCGTCGCTGGTCGGAGCCGACGTGACCCTGGTCAACGGCGAGGTGCTCCTCCTACGAACGGGTGTCGATGGCAAACCCGGCATCGTGGAACGGATCAACGCCCGCGACCTGATCGCGGTACGGATGCCTCCGGCCCTGACGCCTGAACAAGGCCTGGCTTCGATGCGGGTGCGCGACGGGTTCCAAGTCGAGTTGACCGCGGCGGAACCGTTGGTGATCGATCCGGTGTTCCTCGACTGGGATGCCACCGGACGGTTGTGGGTGGTCGAGATGCGCGATTACCCGCTGGGGATCGACGGCAAGGGCAAGCCTGGCGGCGTGGTCAAGGTTCTCTACGACGACAACGGCGACGGTCGGATGGATCGCATGGTGCCGTTCCTTGAAGGGATCGGATTTCCCTCCAGCGTCCTGCCGTGGGGCAAAGGCGCGCTGATCGCGGCCGCCCCCGACCTGTTCTACGCCGGGGACACCGACGGCGACGGGCGGGCGGACTTCCGCAAGGTGTTGTTCACCGGGTTCAACGCCGGCAATCAGCAGCATCGGTTCAACGGCTTCGAATGGGGTCTCGACGGCTGGCTCTACCTCGCCAACGGCGACAGCGGCGGCACAGTGAAATCCATCGCCACCGGGAAATCGCTGTCGATCAGCGGACGCGACCTGCGGATCCGGCCCGACTCCGGCGAGATGGAAACCGTCTCCGCGCAGACGCAGTTTGGACGACGTCGGGACGACTGGGGACGCTGGTTCGGGAACAACAATCCGACCTGGCTGTGGCACGTCACCCTGCCCGAGCATTATCTCCGGCGAAATCCGCAGGTGGCGGTCAAGCGGGTGGTGCAGGCGTTGGCCAACCGGCCGGATTCCACCCGCGCCTTTCCTGCCAGCGCCCCCATGGTGCGCCCCAACCAACCGTGGTCCCTCAACCACGTCACCAGCGGGTGCAGTCCCACTCCCTACCGCGACACCCTCTTCGGACCTGAGTTCGCCAACAGCGTCTTCATCAGCGAACCGGTCCATAACCTCGTCCACCGGGAAGTCCTCGAAGCCGATGGAAGCGGACTTCGCAGCGACCGCGCCGCCGGGGAAGAGAAGTCCGAGTTCCTCGCCAGCACCGATCCGTGGTTTCGTCCGATCACCCTCCGCACCGGACCGGACGGGGCGCTGTATCTGACCGACATGTACCGGTTCATTCTGGAGCATCCGGAGTGGATCTCGCCGGAGATGCAGGCCCGGGTGAACCTCCGGGCGGGGGAAGATCGCGGTCGGATCTACCGGGTCTCGCCCCGTGGTTCCGCGCGTCGTCCCATCCCGAACCTGGCGACGCTCGAACCCATGGCGTTGGTCGCCGCCCTGGATTCGCCCAACGGTTGGCAACGCGATCTCGTGCAACGCCTGCTCTCAACCCGGAGGGACCCGGCGACCGTCCGCGCGCTCCGGACGCTCCTTTCGCCGGCCCATCGTCCGCAGGTCCGGATCCAGGCGCTCGCCACCCTCGGGCTCAATGGCGGCCTCGATCCGGAAAACCTGGGCGTCGCCCTCGCCGATCCGCACGCGGCGATCCGGTGCGAAGCCCTGAGACAGTCGGAACGGTTCGCTCCCGGCGACCGCTCCGTGTTCGACGCAACCGTGGCGCTCGCGTCCGATGCCGATGCCTCTGTTCGATTGCAGGCGGCCTTCAGCCTTGGGCAATGGCCGAAAGAGTGGAGTGAACCCGTCCTTCGCGAACTGGCCGAGCGCGACCGTTCCGACGAACTCATCCTCATCGCCATCCAGACGTCGCTCACGCCCGACAGCCGGCTGTTTCGCGAACTGAAAGCGGGTCAGTCACCCGCACGCGCCGCCGCGCCGCCAGTTCTCCGGCCCAGTTCCGCCGATCGCGCCGGGGTGATCGTCCGCTACGCCGGGGTCGCCGCATTGAAAGGGGATGCGAAGAAGGGCCACCTCCATTTCACCGCCCTGTGCGCTCCCTGCCATCGCCTGCGAAACGAGGGACAGGAAGTCGGGCCCGACCTCAACATGGTGGCTGGGAAACCCATCGACTGGATGCTGTCCGCCATCCTCGATCCGAGTCAGGCAATCGAAGCGCGTTACCGGGCCTGGGACCTCACCCTGGAAGGAGGCGAATCGTTGGCGGGAATCATTGCCACCGAGACCGCCAACAACCTGGTGATCCGCGCCGCCGGCAACAGCGAACAACCCATCCTCCGCAGTCAGATCCGCGCGATCAAACCCCTCCCGCAATCGCTCATGCCCGCCGGCTTCGAATCGGCCCTGAGCCCACAGGATCTCGCCGACCTCCTGTCCTGGGTTCGCGGGGAATGACATGATCCATTCCTACCCACGGGCATTGATCGGGGCTGCCGTCGCGCTGGTGGCGGTGATCGCCCTTTATCTCGGATTGGTCGGCGCAGTGATCGGCCTGACAGCGTGGCATCTCCTGGCTCATGCGCACTGGTTCCAGGTGGGTGCCTCCGGCTTGGGAGGTTACGCGGTGGGCGGAATCGTCGGAACGTTGGTGGCGCTCTTCCTCGTCAAACCCCTGTTCTCCCGCCGCCCAACCCCGCCCCCTTCACGCGCGATCACCCACGAGGAACATCCCCGACTGTTCCAGTTCATCGGGGCCATCTGTCAGGAGGTCGGCGCACGGCCTCCCTCACGGGTCGACGTCGACTGTTCGGTGAACGCTTCGGTGGGGTTTCGCCAGGGGTGGTCGAGCATCGCCGAAGGGGATCTCACACTGACCCTCGGCCTTCCTCTCATCGCCGGGCCCTCAGCCCGGGGATTCGGCGGGGTCCTGGCCCACGAATTCGGCCACTTCAATCAGGAGGCTGGCCTGCGACTGACCTACGTGGTGCGCCTTCTCAGCGACTGGCTCTGGCGCGTGGTCCACGAGCGCGACGCCCTGGATGAACACCTTGCCGAGGCCATCGAAAATGCCGGCGTCTTTCTGGCCTTTCCCCTTCATCTCGCCCATGGAGGCATCTGGGTGTCGCGCCGTTTTCTCTGGGTGCTGATGCTCCTCGGTCACGCTGCCTGCTGTCGTCTGCTGCGCCAGATGGAATTCGACGCCGACCAGGAGGAAGCCCGCGTCGCGGGTTCAGAGACCTTCGCTCATACCAGTCAACGGCTCCGACTCCTCCACGTGGGTTGGCAGAGGTCCCGTCCGCTCCTCACCCGCGCCTGGCGGGAACGGCGACTTCCCGACGACCTCGCCACCTACATCCGGCATCTGGCCGATTCCCTCCCGGAGGAAACCCGGAATGCCGTCGAGGAAACCGCACGAAACGCCAAGACCGGAACCTTCGACACCCATCCGTGCGATGCCGAACGTGAGGCGGCCGCCCTCGCCGTCGGTGCGCCGGGAAAAATCGATGTCGATGAACCGGCTCCCGCACTCTTCTCCGACTTCTCCACCCTCTGCCGCGAAGTGACCCGCGAGCACTACACGCAAGTGCTCGGATTCGAACCCGAAGCCGGTCGTCTGGAGGCCGTCGAGGCCGCCACCGCTTCCGTCGATGATGAGAACACTGGCCAGCGCGTCGCCGAATCCTACGCGCCCGGCGTGGGGCATCACGGCCTCGCGTTGCCCTGGAGCGAGTTCCTGCCGCATGAACCCGCTTCGGTCGCCGACCTCCACGCCACGATCGCCGGCCTTCGCGTGGAACTCGACGCCGCGACCGAAGCCCAGGAATGGCAGCAGACCTGGCTGCGCGCCCGGAT
>JBDNHZ010000230.1:0-8975 GCA_041688515.1 Verrucomicrobiota bacterium | reverse complement strand
CGATCACACTTTGCAAAGTGTGATCGCGGTCGGGGCGTCGTGGAACGTGGGAAGGGAAGGTCCGCCCGCTCCCTCACGCTTCCCCACGCGTGGCTTGCGGTTCGAGGCGGTGTCCCACCCTGGGACGGGGCGCATCCGAACCCTACTCCTTCGGCGTCACGTGATCCGGGAAGGCGATCACACTTTGCAAAGTGTGATCGCGGTCGGGGCGTCGTGGAACGCGGGAAGGGAAGGTCCGCACGCTCCCCACGCTTCCTCACGCGTGGCTTGCGGTTCGAGGCGGTGTCCCACCCTGGGACGGGGCGCATCCAGACGCTGACCCCAATGCGAGAAATGGGTTCTCGGGCCGTGCCGGGAGAATCCTGGGGGCGCGGTCCCGCATGGAGGGACCGCGCCGGCCTTGTGGTGCAAGACAGCAGGCGAGGACGCCCGCGCTCCCAGGAGGGGCAGTGTCAAGATGCGCCCTAACGCCGCCGATGGCCCGCCGGTACGGGGTCACCGCGTCACGCCAGGATGCCCCGGATGATCTCGCCATGGACGTCGGTCAGACGGCGTTGGACGCCGTTGTGGTAAAAGGTGAGGTGCTCGTGGTGGATGCCCAGGAGGTGCAGGATCGTGGCGTGGAAATCGTGGTTGGTCGTGATGTCTTCCGCCGCTTTCCACGACCATTCATCGCTCTGTCCCAGGGCAACGCCCGGCCGGATTCCCGCGCCAGCAAACCAGGAGACGAACGTGCCGCCGTTGTGGTCGCGACCGAGGGTGTTGCCCTGGGTGAAGGGCATCCGGCCGAACTCGGTCGTCCAGATGAGCAGCGTGTCGTCGAGTAGCCCGCGCGCCTTGAGATCCATGAGCAGGGCGGCGGCGGGTTGATCCATCTTGCGGGCGGCCGCGCTGAGTTCCTTGGGGATGTCGCCGTGGTTATCCCAGTTGTCGCCGCCTCCGCCGTGTCCGCTCCACACCTGCACGAAGCGGACGCCCCGCTCCACCATGCGCCGCGCCAGCAGGCAGCGTCGGCCGAAGTCAGCGGTCTCGGTCTGATCGATCCCGTAGAGCCTTTGGGTGGACTGGGACTCGCGGGTGAGATCGAGGAGCTCCGGAGCGGACAGTTGGAGGCGCGCGGCGAGTTCATAGCTCTCGATGCGTGCGGTGAGACGGGAATCATCGGGCCGCCCGGCCGCGTGCGCGGCGTTCAGATTGCGGAGCAAGGCGAGTCCATCGGTCCTGCTGGTCGGGGTGATGTGACGGGCGGTTTCGGGTGGTTGAAGGTGGGTGATCGGCTGGGCGGCGGAGGCGTGGAAAATTGTTCCCTGATGGTTGGCGGGAAGGAATCCCGAGGTGAAGGCGCTGCGTCCGTTGTAGGGCAGGCCGCGGACATCCGGGAGGGCGACGAAGGCGGGGACATTGTCGGCGAGACTGCCGAGGGCATGCGAGATCCAAGCCCCGGCACAGGGGAATCCGGGAAGCGAGAATCCGCTGGTCTGAAGGTAGGAAGCAGGGCCATGGACGTTGGAAGTCGATTGCATGGCCATGAGGAAGGCCATGTCGTCCACGTGCCGGGCGAGGTGGGGCAGGGCGCTGCTGACCCAACGACCGCATTGTCCGTGTTGCGCCCAGTCGAACGGACTTTTCATGAGGGTGCCGGGCACGCTGACGGTGGCCTCGACCCGTTGGCCGGCGCCGGGATCGAACTTCTGTCCGTGGCGCGCGATCAACTGGGGTTTGTGATCGAACAGATCGCACTGGCTGGCACCGCCGTTCATGAAGAGTTGGATGACCCGTTTAGCCCGTGGCCGATTCGGCGGGGGAACGGCAGCCAGCCCCTCCTGACGGATCAGCGAGGCGAGAGCGATGCCGCTGAGACCGGTACCGAGGCTTCCGAGGAAATCACGACGGCTGAAGGGGGAACGGTTCATGCCTCAATCCAGGTAAAGGAATTCATTGCTGTTGAGCAGCAGTTGGGCGGCGTTGGCTAGGCCGTGTTGTCGGATGTGGGTCGCGAAACGGGTGCGTTCATCCGGGCTCGCCCGGCGAAGGAGGATGTGTTCAAAGGCGGCTGCCGCCTGGGTCTCCGGGGAATTGGCGCGGGCCCCGATCCGGGCGGCGAGGTGTTCGGATTGGCGGATGAGGAAGGCGTCGTTGAGCAGGGCCAAGGCCTGGACGGCGGTGGTCGAGACACTACGGACCGGGATGGTACTGCCGCCGTCGGGGCAGTCCAGCGCGTCGAGGAACGGGTCGGGCACGGTGCGGAACTGGAACCGGAAGATCGCGCGCCGACGTGCGGACGGGGCATCGGGATCAAAGTGCTGGTAGTCGAGGAAGGCAGGGTTGCCGCCGGGCATGAAGGTGGCATCGCCGCGGGAGAGGAACTGCACCGCCGGCGGGCCGCCCTGGGTCAGGTCGAGTTGACCGCTGAGGGCGAGCAGTGTGTCGCGGACCTGTTCGCCGGTGAGGCGGGGCCGGTTCTGCCGCCAGAGCAACCGATTGTCGCTGTCGATGGCCGTGCCCTGACGGGCAACGGACGTCTGCTGCCAGGTTTCGCTGGTGAGGATCAGTCGATGCAACGCCTTGAGCGATCCGTGGGCTTCGTCGCGGAACCAGACGGCGAGCCAGTCGAGCAGTTCCGGGTGGGTCGGGGTTCCGCCCATCCTTCCAAAGTCATTGGGCGTATCGCACAGGCCACGGCCGAAGTGATGGTGCCAGACGCGGTTCACGATGCTGCGCCAGGTGAGGACGTTGCGCGCGTCGGTCAACCAGAGCGCCAGTGCGGCGCGACGGGCTGACTCGTCGGCTTCCGCCAGGACGTCCAGTTCCGGGCCGAGGCCCGGGAGGCAGGCCAGGGTTCCGGGCCCGACGAGTTCACCCGGCTGGTCGAGATCGCCGCGTGTCAGCAGATGGATCGGGCGGGGCCGGGGAGAGGGTTTGAAGTTGTCGCCGTCCGGAGGGAAATCCCGGGTCACGGCGTAAACCGAGCGGGGCGGGGGCAGGGCGAAGAGGGCATCCCGGTTTTCCTCCGTCAACACGGCCAGGGCGAGGTCCCGGCGTTGATCTGCGGTGCGGTCGATCGCCGGCGTGCGCAGGATTTCCGACAGGCCTGCGGCCAGCGGTTGCCGTGTGCTGAGCGGCGGGTTGGTCTGACAGGTGGAGAGTCGGAAACGCCCGATGCCGTGTCCGGGCACCCCATCCTGGAATTCGAGCAGGACGGTGAAGATGCCAACGCCTGAAACCGACACGGGCTCCTTCAGTTCGAAGTCGGCCTGGTGTGTTTCGCCATAGCGGGGGTGCACCCCCCATTGGGTCGCGCTTTTCCCGTCGATCGTCTGAGCCGCGGTGATGGCGGGGCCCTCGTCATAATCGGCGGTGGCCCGGGCGAAGACGACGGGCATCGAGCCTTCGGTCCGCCCTGGTCGAGCGGTAAAGGCGCGGAGTTCAGACAGGTGAAAATTGCCGTTGTCCCATCGGCCCGGGCCGCGTTGGGGCAGGCGTTCGTCCGGCAACACTTCCAGCCGAAGTGCGGCCACCCTTTCGGAAGGAAGCCGGGCGCTCACGATATAGGTATCGCGTTCGGGCCGGGTGCCGTGGACGAACCACGAGTCATCCGACTGGCGCGACACCGTGGCTCCGCCGGTGGAGATGACGCTGACGATGTCGAGCGGAGCCCAGGCCGCTTCGCGGAGCGTCCACGATTCCTCCCAGGAGGCGACCTTGCAGAGGACCTCCGGAGATTCGAGGCGCGTCAGGGTCGCCGCGTCGCGTTGTTCCAGCGCACGCTTGTTCTCGTTCAGTCGACGACGGATCGCGTGGGTGGCGGCGTGGGAATCGAAGGGGCGATCGGCGCGATCGACGCCGGCGAAAACCGCCTGGAGCGCATAGTACTCGCGCTGGGAGATGGGATCGAACTTGTGATTATGACAGCGGGCGCAGTGAACGGTGAGGCTTTGGAACGTTCCCATCGTGGCGCTTACCAGGCTGTCGCGATCCAGGTTCTGGGCCGAACGGTGATCCACGGTGTCGGCCCGGACCGTCACCATGAGGGTGTGATCCCACGGGCCGGCGGCGAGAAAACCGAGGGCGACGGTGGCTTGAGGATCGTCGGGGAACAGGGCGTCCCCGGCGACCTGTTCCTGGACGAAGCGCGCGTAGGGTCGGTCTTCATTCAAGGCTTGGATGACGTAGTCGCGGTAAGGCCAGGCGTTGGGGCGGGCGTAGTCGTGGTCGTTGCCGTGGGTGTCGGCGTAGTTCGCCACGTCGAGCCAGTGCCGGGCCCAGTGTTCGCCATGACGGGGCGAGGCGAGGAGACGCTCCACCTGGGCGGCGACGAGGGCATCGGGCCGTGGCGAACTTCGCGATGCCTCGACGAACTCTTCCATTTCTTCGGCCGTCGGCGGCAGACCGGTGAGGTCGTAGCTCAAGCGCCGGAGAAGGGTGCGCGGATCGGCCGCGGGAGACGGGGCAAGGCGATGTTCGGCAAGCTTTGACCGGATAAAGGCATCGATCGGATGGGAAGCGCCGGCTGGGACCGCAGGCTTGACCAGCGGGGTGAGCGACCAATGCATCCGAGCCTCCGCAGTGGGGTGGGTCCCGGATGGGGTGGGCGCCGCGGTGCCGATCCCGATCGCGACGAGGCCGGCCACGGCGGGCAGGGTCAAAGTGCGAAGGAACGAAGGCAGCGCGCTCATGGGACGAGTTCAGCCTGCGCTGGGGCGCGTTCGAATGGAAGTCAGAGTCTCCTGACGTCGTCTCCTACGCGTAGGTGCCTAGGGGATGAGGCGGACTTTCGGTCGGGCGGGGAACGGTGACGGACTCGCGGAGCTCGTCCCTCCGGAAGTGAGAGTCTCCTGACGTCGTCTCCTACGGGTAGGTGCCGAGGGGATGAGGCGGACTTTCGGGCGGGCGGGGAACGGTGACGGACTCGCGGAGCTCGTCCCTCCGGAAGTGAGAGTCTCCTGACGTCGTCTCCTACGCGTAGGTGCCGAGGGGGTGAAGCGGACTTTCGGGCGGGTGGGGAACGGTGACGGACTCGCGGAGCTCGTCCCTCCGGTTTGGAGGAATGTTTTCAAGTGATCGGGGGTGGCGCATGCTGGGCGGCATGCTGACGGGCACACGGGTTGAGGCGCAGGAAAAGGGGGCGAGCCCCCTGTTGATCGTACTCCATGGGTTGGGCGATTCGGCCGAGGGCTGGGAGTGGCTGCCGCAGGAACTCCACCTGCCGTGGATGAACTATCTGATGGTGAACGCGCCGGACGAATACTTCAGCGGTCGCAGTTGGTTCGGGATCCAGTTCCCCATGGATGGCCGGGTGGATGGGACGCTGCCTCCGGTGGATGCGGCGGCCCTCGTCCGTTCGCGGGCGTTGCTGTGGGAATTGATCGAGGGGGAAGTGGCGTCGGGCCTGGAATCGCAGGAGATCGCGGTGCTCGGCTTTTCCCAGGGCTGCGTGCTGACGCTGGAGTCGGGTCTGCGTTATCGAGCTCCGCTGGCGGGGTTGGTGGGCATCAGCGGTTGGGTGCATGAATCGGAGGCCCTGGTGCAGGAGGCCCCGTCGCATGCCCGGACGGTTCCGGTGCTGATGACCCATGGCACGGCCGACCCGCTTCTTGGGATTGAACATGTCCGCCCCCAGGCGAAGCGGTTGCAGGAGGCGGGCTTTGACCTCGCCTGGCAGGAGTTTGAAAAGGAACACACCGTCGCCGGCCGTGCCGAGGTGCAGTACATCGCCCGATTCCTGGAACAATGCTTTGGCCGACCGGTGGCCCGGAAGAAGGGTGGCGCGGGAACGGCGGTGGAGTGAAAACCACTTTTGACAGCGAGGGAGGCGAGCGCTTGATTGGGCAGCCCACTTTCCGGATGGACTGTTCATGAATCGACAACTCGCCCGCGCCCTGCGCGGTTGGTGGCTTCCAGTGTTGCTGGGAGCCCTTTTTTCGTTCCCCACCCAGGCCCAAACCATTACGTCCATCCGCCGGATCAATCCGCCGGCGACGGGCATCAATCAGATCCGGGTCCGACCGGGCGACTGGGTGGAGATCCTTGGAAGTGGTCTGTCGGTGGTAACGCAGATCCGTTTCAGCCTGTCTCCGGCCACTTTCTCTCCCGGTTCGACGCGTCTGGTGGCGGTCGTTCCTGCGGGGGCGACGATCGGGCCGCTGTCGCTCTCGGATGGGTTCGGGGAATTCTATTCGACCCCATTCAACTTCCAGATTTCGCCACGCATCACCGGATTTGCGCGGAACATCCCGTCGCCCAATTCTCCCGCTGATGGCCTGCGGGGAGCGCCTGGCAACTCGGTGCTGTTCACCGGTGAGAACTTTGTCGATCCCTCGGATCCCAGCTTCACCTCCGCCGTGTACTTCCCGTCGAGTCTGGGGGGTTACGTCCAGGCGCAGGCCGAGCTCATTTCCATGACGAGCATGCAGGTGAAGATTCCTGCATCCGCCGTGTCGGGTTCACCGGCGGTGGTCAATCCGGCGGGGGACGTGATCGCGGCCGGGAGGTTCTATCTGCAACCGCTCGTCAGTGGGTTTGAGCCGGCGCGGGCGAGGGTGGGCGACACCGTCACGCTGCGCGGGGTGAGCCTGCTGGGAACGACCGAGGTGCGGTTTGGTGCGGTCAGCGTCGTGCCGAACGAGGTCACCGCCACCAACGTGGCCGTGACCGTTCCACCCCTGACTCAGTCGGTGCCGTTGACCCTGGTTTCGCCGGGGGGCTCGTTTCTCACCCCGTCGTCGTTGCTCCTGCTGCCCCGAATCACTTCTTTCACGCCCACGGGCGGGGCGCCTGGTGCGGTGGTGACCTTGGACGGCGATGGATTGTCCGGGTCGACAGGGGTCTGGTTTGGGGGAGTGGCTGCCTCGCGGTTCACCAATGTTTCCCCGGCGCGGGTCACGGCCGTGGTGCCGGTGGGAGGCATTGCCGGCCCCATCGCTTTGACCACGGCGAATGGGACGAATGGGACGTCCACCCCGTTTTTCGTGGCTCCGACGGTCACCGGCTTTACCCCCGCCCAAGCCAAACCGGGGGTTACGGTGGTCCTTCAGGGTTCGAATTTCACCAATGTTTCGCGGGTGCGATTCGAGAGCGGGATCGACGCCGTGTTTACGGTGACGGCCTCAAACCGGATCTCGGTCACGGTTCCGTTGGGGGCGGTGACCGGGGCCCTGCGGGTGACGAATCCCGGCGGGGAGAGCGTGAGCGGCGTGTCATTTGTCGTCACCCGGCCGGATCCGTTGATCCTGGGATTCACGCCCACGTCGGGAGCGGCGGGAACCACGGTGCGCATCACTGGCGGCAACCTCGGAACGGCGACGCAGGTGCGGTTCAACGGGCTTGCCGCGGGGGCTTTCACCGTCGAAAGCGATACCAGCATCCTGACCTCGGTTCCTGCCGGGGCGAGCTCGGGCAAGGTCTCGGTGGTGGCGCCGGTGGGAACAGCGCTGAGCCAGACCGATTTTCTGGTTGGATCCACGGCGGATCTGCTGGTGACGGGACAGGCGCTTCCCACCGCTCCGGTGGTGGGGGACGAAGTGGCGGTGACCGTTCAGGTGGAAAACCGGGGCCCGCTCAACTCCGCAGGTACTCTCCTGAGCGTGAGTTTTCCGGGTGCCACCCTGATCGAGGCGGAAGCCAACCAGGGCGCTTTCGATGTGTTCGGGACCACGGTGATCTTTTCGCCGGGAACTCTCGCGCGGAACGCGTCGCTGGTCGCCAACCTGCGCCTGCGGGTCACCTCCACCGCGACCATCACCGTGACCGGCCAGGCTGAGTCCGATACGCCGGACCCGAACGTGGAGGACAACCGCACGGTGCTGACGGTCCGTCCGGCGCGGCCGACGGTCGCAGTGGCGCGGTGGGTCGATGGCTCGGTTGAACTGCGTTGGCCAGCCACTCCGTCGGGATTGATCGTCGAAGAGGCCGCGGGAGTAACGGGACCGTGGCAAACCACGTTGGGAACACCGGAGAACACGCCCACCGGACGTCGCCTTGTCCTGCAACCGCTGCTGGGCGAACGGGTTTACCGGCTTCAGTTGCCGTAGTCCCTGCGCCTACTGCTTTTCCTCGAACCAGGCCATCTGGATGTTCTCGAGGACCTTCTCGTTGGAGGCCTCGGGCTTGTCGGCGAACCCTTCGAGTTCACAGACCATCTTGTGCAGCTTGGGGAAGCTGAGCCGTAGCGGATCCTGATCGGGGAACGCATCCATCAGGGCCCAGGCAATCTCCTCGTGGTCTCTCCAGGTCAGTTTCATGGGCGGGACCATTGCTGTGAGGGTGGGCCGACGTCAAATCCGCCGGAGAAGCGAGCGTTGGCGGGACGGGCGCATCTCGCCACTGCCCCTTGGGCGTCCCGCGATGGGGGAGGGCAACCCCACTTTATAAAGTGGGGTCGCTTTACGCCGGAGGCGTTTCAGCGATTAGCCCGGGGTTCGCGAAGCGATACCCCGGGTTAAGCCCCCGATGGATTTTCACCCCGGAGGGGTTGCAGATCTGCAATTCCTCCGGGTTTATCTTCTATTCCATCGCCATCCCGGGGTGGCGCTTCGCTGATCCCGGGCTCGTCGCCCTCATCCCTCCGCGATGAAGCCCCTCTTCCCGGCAAGGTCCGAGAATTCACTTCTCGCATCGGGGCCGTGCCAACATGCGCCCTCCCTCCGCGGGCGTATTCTGGCACTGCCCTCGATCGGTCGGGCTCTGGTCAGGGTGCCGATGGAACGAGGATGGCGCCCGCTTGGCGGGGAACGCGCGTGAGCCGGGGCGCGTCCGCCCGGCGGAACGAGCTCCGCGAGGTCCCCATCGGCGCACCGAAGACGACCACACTTTATAAATTGTGGTCGTCTTCCCCAATCGCGGGGGACGCTCGACTGAGATCCGCCTCCTCACGTCGGCAGCGACAGGACGAGGGGTAGCTGCCGAGGTTACGAGGCGGATCCCAAGCGAGGCGCAGCCCGCAGACATCCGCCTCCTCACGTCGGCAGCTACCCAGG
>JBDNHZ010000229.1:0-2731 GCA_041688515.1 Verrucomicrobiota bacterium | reverse complement strand
GGCGGCGGCGACGGGCGCGATCGCACGGATGCGGTTCGGCGTCGGGGAGCGGGAGGCGAGCTTGAGGTCGAGGGTCTGCACGGTGTTCGGATCGGCGCGCTGGGGAAGGGGGATCAGGCTGGCTTCGCCGTCTTTGACCGGAACCACGGTGGTGCCGTTGACGGTGGCGGACCAGAGCGTGATCCCGGCAGGAAAGGTGAGCCGGAGATGCGGGTTGCCGCGGTTCTTGATGAAGTAGCGGACGTCGGTCAGGACTTCGCCATCCTTGGAGACGCGGGTCGTGAGGGCGGCGCGGTCGATGACGAGGCTGAGCGTCTCGCCCTGGATCAACGGGCTGAGGTTGAGCTGGAGGTTGAACGGTCGAGCGGAATAGCGGTAGGCGGCCAGGATGGGCGCGTCGAAGAACAGGCGGTACTCGGCGGGAACCTCGGCGGTCTCCAGGGCGAGCAGCCCCGCGGAGACGTTTGAAGGAGTGACCTGGAACTGGTAGGCGGAGACGACCAGCGTGTGGCCCTGCTCCGACTGCGCGTCCAGCGGTCGCGCCCCAGTGAAGGTCAGGGTGTCGCCCTGCGCCTTGAACGGACGTTCATAGGTGGCCAGGAGGGTATAGGCACCGGACACCGGCGTGTTCAGGTGGACGCGGTAGCCGTTGGTGGTGCGTTGCCAGTTTCCACGGAGATCCTTCCCGGTGAACTCGACGTTGAAATACTCGTCGGAAAGCGACACCTCGAACGACGAGACCGGTGCGCCGGAGACGAAGAAATTCATGGTGGAACTTCCGTAGGCGATGCCTTCGCCGATGGAGAACAGGTGGAAGACATCGGCCTGGATGGATTGCGGGAGACGTTCGATCCGGAGGTTGGCTTCCCAGGCGGGATCGGTGATGCGGAAGGCCGTCTGGATGCCGGAAATCTTGCGGGGGAAGAAGGCGGTGGCGATGTCGGTCAACCCACGGGTCCGCTCCGGCGTCAGGCGCAGGCCGGGATCGGAAGAGACGGCGACGTGACCACGATTGGACCGGGCCTTGAGCACTTCGATGCGCGGGAGAGCCCAGTTCGTGAGGGTGAGCGGCGTGTTGCGTTCGAGTCGGAACTGGATGACCTGACGGTCGGCGATCGGACTCCCGTACACGATGCGCAGTTCCGCGTCGGGTTCACCCGCAGGTTCGCGGATGAAGTAGTCGGAAAGACCGGGCGCATTCAGGCGGGCGATGGCGAACCCCCGGGGAATGCGCACCAGGACTTCGCGCAGCGGTGCTTCTCGGATGTCGAGTTCCAGTTCCGCCTCGGCCGATGCCTCGGTCTCGCCCAGGTGATAGACGAGCACTTGGGAGACACTGACTTCGGGCTGGATGTGATCGGCCTGGATCCGCAGACCGAAGTCCGCGCCGGAGAAGCGGTACACGAACCGCTGGGGCGCAGACGTCGCCAGCAACGCCCGGGTGCGGTCGCTCTCAGGAAACTGTTCTGGCGCGACCTGCGACAGTCCGGCGGCGCGCACGATTTCGAGTCGGACCGCACCGTCGTTGACGACCCGGAAGTGCCCGGCAAATCGCGTGGCTCCCTGCGGCCGGATTTCCATCACGTCGATGGCCTGGGGAAAGGCAGGAAGTTCAGCCTGCATCTGGAGTTGCAGGCTGAAACCGTCCTTGCGCGGTTGATTGAACCGGATGACCAACCGCCGGTGGGTGGCGTCGGCACCGGGCTGCATTTCCCAGCCGAGCAGGTGCAGTCCCTGGACGGCGGTGATGTTGCCCGGGCCGCGGACGTCGAGGGTGAGACCCTGCATTTCGCCCTGCATGACCTTGCCCTCGATCAGCGCGACCTGGCGCATCAGGCCGGGGCCGATGCTGATCTGCGAGAGCATCTCGGCGGCGTAAAAGAGCCGGCCTTCGGTCTCGGGTCGGGCGGACTTCCATGCGAGTCGCAGGGTGCCGTCGGGCGGGAGATGGCTGGTGAACTGCTCGCCGTTGCGGACCGGACGGGCGGGGCCGCTGAACTCGAACTGGGTCTCCGCCGGAAGGCCCGTGAAGGTGACGGGTTGAAGCGTGGCCGGGGCGACCTTGAACTCGACGCGGCTCCAGCCATTGCTCGACCGGACCGCCGCGTTGAAGCGCAGGCGCACCGGGAATTCGCCAGCCTTGTCGAAGGTCACGAAGAAGCGCCCCTCGTCCCATCGGATGCGCGAATCCGGACTGGGATCGAGTTCGGAGAGGGCGGCACCACCCGAGAGGAGTTCGAGGGTGCCACCGCGCGGGTCGGTGACGCGGGCCGTGGCTGTGAGGGTGAATGCTGCGGTCCGTTCCGCGAGTTGACCCGTGAGTTGAAAGTCTCGCAGGACCACCCGCCGCGCGTCGGGATCCGCCGGTTGAACCAGGGCCGAAAGGCTGTAAGCCGAGCCCTGGAAGCGGTAGGCGAGCGTGACCGGGCCGCCGGGCGCTTCGGGAGTGCGCAGGCCCTCGGGAAGGAACCGGGGTTCGATGGGGACCAACCCGACGATGTGGGTGGTCTGGAGATCCAGGCTGGGATCCGTGGTGATCCGGAGATGCCCGTGGAAGAGGGCGGGGTGGGGTGGGGAGAAGGTAAGGAGAGAAGTGGGCCTCCTGACGTCGTCGCCTACGGAGGGAGAAGTGAGCCTCCTGACGTCGTCGCCTACGGAGGGAGAAGTGAGCCTCCTGACGTCGTCGCCTACGGAGGAAGAAGTGGGCCTCCTGACGTCGTCGCCTACGGAG
>JBDNHZ010000228.1:0-12126 GCA_041688515.1 Verrucomicrobiota bacterium | reverse complement strand
GGCATCCGCCTCCTCACGTCGGCAGCTACGAACGGCGCGAGGGGGTAGCTGCCGAGGGAACGAGGCGGATCCCAGACCCGGCAAAGCACGGGAACATCCGCCTCCTCACGTCGGCAGCTACCCGTGTTTGTGTCGCCGCCCAACTGATCGGGGGCAGTGTCAGCGTGCGCCGCATCTCCGCGCCTCAGCGCCTCTGGGGTTGAAAGATCCGCCTTTGCACGGCCTGATTCCGTGCGACGCATGACGTTTCTTCCGGTTGCCCAACGTGAACTGCTCGCTGCCTCCCGGCGGAAGTCCACGTTCCGGATGCGGATCGGGACGGCATTGTTCGCGGCCGGGTTGACCTTTCTCATGCTGCTGTTCGTCAGCGTTAGCGGGGCCGGGGCGCAGAGCGGACGATTCGTATTCTACACGCTGGTTTTCGCGGGACACGTCTACGCGGTGCTTGCCGGAGTGCTGCTCACCGCCGACGGCATCAGCGAGGAACGACGGGAGGGCACGCTGGGATTGCTGCTCCTCACCGACCTTACCGGGATCGATGTGGTGGCCGGGAAGTTCGTCGGATTGGCGCTGAGCGCGTTTTACGGATTGGCGGCCGTGTTTCCCGTGTTGGCCATCTCCTGGTTCATCGGGGGCATCAGCAATGGTGAGTTCTGGCGCAACGCTGCCGGCCTGCTGAACGCACTGTTCTTCGCCACCACGGTGGGGCTGGCCGTCTCCGCAGGGGAAAGCCGTCAGGCCCGGTCCCTGGGAAAGACCCTGATCGTGGTGGGAGTGTTCGTGGTGGGGTTGCCCGCTCTCGACCAGATGCTGAAGGCGACGGGCGCTGCATCGGCATGGTTCTTCGCCACGTGGATGTCCCCCACTCAGGTGCTCGTGACCGTGCGCGACACCGAGTACAACCGGGATCCGGGCGGATTCCTGCGTGCCCTGGGGGCCAGTCATCTGACGGCCTGGGCGTTTCTCGGGTACGCGGCCTTCGTGCTGAACCGGGGTTGGAGGTCCGAGACCGGGACCGGCGATCGACCCTCGCAGCGTCGGTCCCTCGACCGCCGCTGGCTGTCGACGGATCCGCTGCGGGCACTGCTGGCGTGCGAGGTGTGGCCGGTCCGCGTTGCCTGGACGGTGGGAGCGGTGGGACTGTTGGCGGCGGTGCTGGCCCATTGGTCCGGGGCATCGGCGATCGGCAGAGTTCATCTGCATCTGGTGTTGTTGGTGGGCCTCAAGGGATTGATGGCCTGGGAAGTGACCTCGTTCATCGCCGAAGCGCGCCGAACCGGGGCGCTGGAACTGCTGTTGGCCACCCCGATCCGGGACGCGGAGATCGGGGCTGCCGTCCATTCGCACCTCGCGCGGCGTTACCTGTTGCCTTTGGTGTTGTTGGTGGCCTGTCAGTTCGCAGCGGCGTCTGCCTCGGGCTTGTTCTATGTGGCCATCCTCGACTCAGTCGGCACTCTGGTGCAGGTGCTGGCTCTGGGCAGTGTGGGTCTGTGGTTCGCCCTGAGTGAACCGCGACCCATGGTCGCCTTCGCCAAGACCTTCGGGGTGACGGTGGTCCTCTCGACGGGGCTGGATTTTCTCTGTTGCACCGGATTGGCCGTGCCTCCGCTGCTGGCCGCGTGGGCGCAATCGAAGCTCCGTCTGCCCTACCGCGACATCCTCAGCGGCGTGCGTTCGCATTGGCAACGTCGCGACGGTTGGCTGCATGCCACGGCCCACTCAGGTGGCACTCGTCCGGCACCGCCGCCGTTGCCCTTCAACCGCGTCCCCTGAGCGCGGCCAAGTCTGGAAACAAGCGTTTCCAACGGGTTCGAAAGAGTCCAAGAAAGAGCCGGAACCTCATCCCCTTCGCATGGCACAGAACATTGTCGTCAAATCCCGCATCCGTCTCAGCGATTTCGATCCCGCCGAAGACTTCGGTCTCCGGAAGGAGAAGACCCGCGTGGAAACCCGTCGTCTTCTGGAGCGGATCGGTGGCCTTCAGGCGAAGCTTTATGCCAACACGCGTCAGGCGGTGTTGGTGGTGATGCAGGGAATGGATGCCGCCGGAAAGGATGGTGCCGCCAAGTCCCTGCTCGAATTCGTCAACCCGGCCGGGGTCGAGGTGACCGACTTCAAGGCACCGTCCTCCGAAGAGTTGTCCCATGATTTCCTCTGGCGCGTGCATCATGCGGTGCCGAGGTACGGTCGGATCGGGGTGTTCAACCGGTCCCACTACGAGGACGTGCTGGTGGTGCGGGTGATGGAGTTGGCGGGCAAGGAAGTGTGGGCGCCGCGCTTTGAGCAGATCAACCGGTTCGAACTCAACCTGCACGAGGCCGGCTACGTCCAGCTCAAGTTCTACCTGCACATCTCAAGGAAGGAACAGGCCGAGCGCCTCCGCGCCCGGCTCCTGGATCCGGCGAAGAACTGGAAGTTTGAAGGGGCCGATCTCCGCATGCGCGAACGTTGGCCCGGGTTCATGACGGCCTATGAGGAGGCGATCAACCGCTGCTCTCCGAAGCACGCCCGCTGGCACATCATTCCCGCCGACAAAAAATGGGTGCGGGACCATCTCATCGCCCAACACGTCTGCGCCGCGATGGAACAGATGGAGCTGGCCTGGCCCAAGCCCCGGGAAGATCTGTCGAAGTACCGGGTGGAGTAGATGGGGGGAGTAGATGGGCCTACTTCGCGGGCGGGTTTTCGTACTTGGTGAGGGTCTTCTCCATCTCTGCCTTGACCTTGTCGTCCTTGGCAGCAGCGACTGCCCGCTTCTGGGTGGCGATGGCCTCGGCCGCCTTGCCGTTGTCGAACAACGCCCGGGCGTGGGTGTCGAGGACGGCGGGTTCGGTTCCGCCGGAGGCCTCGACGGCGGCCTGGGAGACTTTCAGGGCGAAGGGCAGGTCGCGATTCTTCATGCGGGGATTGGTGAGGATGTTCCACGCAATGGCGTTGAGGATCGAATGATCCTTGCCGGCGAGCTCGAGCAGCTTGTTGCCGGTCTCGGCGGCCTTCTCCTTCTCCCCCTTCTCATTCAACTGCAGGTAACTACCGAAGGCGGTGTTCAATTCCATCATCCGCTTCTGCTTGACCTCGCGTTCGCCAAACTCCGTCTGGGCGGCAGCGAGGTCGAACTTCCCGGCCAGCACCTGCTCCACGGCTTTATCCAGCCCGTCCATCGGATGCCCGACCCAGACGATCTGGCCTTCCGGGTTGACCACGAAGGAGGTGGGAATGCCGTTCTGTCCGTAGGCTTCCATATAAGCCTTGAAGGTCTTCCGCCCGTCATCGACGGCGACCGTGTAGTCCATCTTCTCGGCCATCTTGTCCACGAAGGGTTTCACCTTGTCCTCTTTCTCGTCCGAGATGCCGATAAAGGTCACGTTCTGGGCCTTGAACCTCTTCTGCAACTCCGTCAGGTGCGGGATCGAAACTCGGCAGGGACCGCACCAGGTGGCCCAGAATTCCACCACGTAGGTTTGCTTGCCCTTGCCGGCGGCAAGATCCACCGGCTCGCCCTTGACCGTTTTGGCGAGGGTGAGTGCCGGTGCCGGATCACCCAGTTTGGCAGCGTGGACAACGAGGCCCCCGGCGAGTGCCAGAGCGACCGAAAGAATCAATTTGGTGGACATGATGGTTAGCCTTCCGGATGTGATTGACCGGCAACCCCGCACCAATGGCAAGCGCCGAGCCGGGGGGAACGGTCGGATCAGTCGGATCAGACTGATCGGTCTGATCTCCCCGGGGGCGCAGGGAACCTTACTGGAGGCCAGCAAGGACGGCCTTGATCGCCTCGAAGTTGGGCAGGTCCTTCGGGGTCGCCGTCTGCTCGGCGTATTGGACCACGCCGCTCTTGTCCACGACGAAGGCCGCACGGGCCGAAGTGTCACCCACGCCGGCCAGCATGGGGAAGCGCACGCCGAAGGCGTCGGTCACGGTCTTGTTGAGGTCGCTGGCCAGCTTGATCGTGATCTTGTGCTGCTTGGCCCAGGCTTCCTGTGCGAAAGGGCTGTCCACGCTGATGCCGATCACTTCCGCACCGAGGCTGGCGTACTGCCCAAGACCCGACGTGATGTCGCACATCTCCTGCGTGCAGACCCCGGTGAACGCCAGCGGGAAGAACAGGATGACGGTATTCTTGGAGCCCAGGTTCCCGGCGAGGGACACGTCGACGAGGCCGGAATCCGTCTTGGACTTGAGCGTGAAGGAGGGGGCTTTGGAGCCGACTGCAATAGGCATGTTCTGAGGGAGTGTAATTAAGTGTGAACGACGAAAACGACGCTTCGACCGTTACAGGGACCACCGGTCGGTGTCAAACGGCGCGGTGGACGGGAGCATCCAGCAACGTCCCGGGCTCATCCCCGCCGTCACGGTGATCCCCCCCACCAGCAGCGCCGTTGACCAGGCATCCGATTCCGCGGCACCGGGAAGTTCCACCGCCGCCAGAATACGTCCCTCGACCGGAGCACCGGTGCGCGGATCGAGGACATGACCGGCACGGTGTGGCTCGCCGCTTGGGTTGCGGCCCCAGGTGGCGCTGACCGAAAGCGTGGTGTCACGCAGGCGGATCGTCGGTGCGCGCCCTTCCGGCCAGCGCACACCCAAAGTGGAAGGGGGATCCGGGAGGGAGACGGGCCAACCGTCGCCGTCGGGTGCCGTGCCCAGCCCGCACACCGTGCTGGTGCCTCCGTGCACCAGCGCATTTTCCACCCCCGCCTCCTGTAGGATTTCCAGGGCGCGATCCAGTGCGTAGCCCTTGCCCATGGCTCCCGGATGAATCTCCACCCCCGGACGCAGCAGGCACACGGTGCCGTGTTCGAGATCGAGTTCGACGTGTCGCCACCCAACGATCTCCCGCGCGGCGGCGATGGCGGCCGGATCGGGTGCGATCGGATTCCCTCCGACAAAGCCCCAGGCCCGAATCAATGGACCCAGGGTCGGATCAAACGCGCCGCTGGTGCGGAGGGTGAGATCCCGGGCGAATTGCAGGAAGAGGAACAGGCGGGGATCCACCCGCAGTGGTCGGCCGACGCCCTCGCGATGCAATCGGACCAGTTCGCTCCCCGGACGATAAGGGGAGAGCCAACCCTCCACGCGTTCGATCTCGTCGAGGGCTTCCTCGGCAGCGGCCTGCAGCGACTCGGGCCGGGGGCCAGTCAGGAACAACTCGAAGCGGGTGGCCATGGCGACCCGGGCGACCCGGACCGCCCCGGCCGGAGGAAGAACAGGGGACACGTCGGCGAGGGTGGGGAAGTGGAAGGGTGGGAGCAAACCTCTGGTTCCTGGGTTCTTCCACGAGCTTGTCTGCCCGGGTGAAACCCCTAGGGTCGGGCTTTCGAATCGATGAGTGAACCTGTCATCACCCCGGAGGTTGTCGCGAAGCACAACCTGACACCTGAGGAATACCAAAAGATCGTGGAGATCCTCGGTCGCCCGCCCGGCTACACCGAGTTGGGCATCTTTTCGGTGATGTGGAGCGAGCATTGCTCCTACAAGAACACGCGGCCGGTCCTGAAGACCTTTCCCACCAAGGGCAGTCGCATCCTGGTCGGGGCAGGCGAGGAGAATGCGGGGATCATCGATGTCGGCGACGGCATCGCCATCGCCTTCAAGATCGAGTCCCACAACCATCCGTCGGCGGTGGAACCCTTCCAGGGCGCGGCGACCGGGGTGGGCGGGATTGTGCGGGATATCTTCACCATGGGTGCCCGGCCGGTGGCGGCGCTGAATTCCCTGCGCTTCGGCAACCTGGACAACCCGACGGTTCGCCGTCTGTTCACCGGCGTGGTTTCGGGCATCGCCCACTACGGAAATTGTTTCGGCATCCCGACCATTGGCGGAGAAGTCTATTTCGATCCCTCCTACGAGGGGAATCCGTTGGTGAACGCCTTCTGCATCGGCGTGCTGCGACATGAGCAGATCACCCGCGGCGCGGCGCACGGCGTGGGTAACCCGGTGTTCTACGTGGGCCCGGCTACCGGGCGCGACGGTCTGGCGGGAGCGGCGTTTGCCTCCCAGGATCTCACCGAGGAATCGTCCGAGCAGCAGCGTGGCGCGGTGCAGGTGGGCGATCCGTTCATGGAAAAGTTGGTGTGCGAAGCCTGTCTCGAACTGCTCGCCACCGGCGCGGTCGCCGGCATGCAGGACATGGGTGCCGCCGGTCTGACGTGTTCCACCTGCGAAACGGCGGCCCGCGCGGGGACCGGCATCGAGATCGAACTCGACTTGGTCCCGCAACGCGCCCCGAACATGTCGTCCTACGAGATCATGCTGTCGGAGTCCCAGGAACGGATGCTCATCGTCGTGCACAAGGGCCGCGAGGAAGAGGTGAAGCGGATCTTCGACAAATGGGACCTTCCCTGGGCCGAGATCGGCGTGGTGACCGACTCCGGCCGGATGGTGGTCCGGCATCATGGCGAGATCATCGCCGACATTCCGGCCCGCAAGCTGACCGACGAAGCCCCCATCTATTTCCGCGAGATGTGCGAGGCCGCCTATATGACGGGCGTCCGGAGCTTCCGCCTCGACGGCATCGCCGACAGCCAGGATCCCGTCGCCGACCTGACCCGGTTGCTGTCCGACTCCACCATCGCCTCCAAGAACTGGGTCTATCGCCAGTACGATCACATGGTGCGTGACGGCTCGGTGGTCTGCCCCGGCAGCGATGCGGCGGTCATCCGCATCAAGGCCGATTCCCTGCCGGTGCTTCCCGTGGGACATCCTGCCGAGGGACGCCCCGTTCCCGACAAGTACGTGGCCATGGCCGTCGACTGCAATGCGGCCTACGTCTATCTCGATCCGTACGAGGGCGGAAAGACGGCCGTGGCCGAGGCCTGTCGCAATCTCGCCTGTTCCGGGGCCATTCCCCTGGGCGCGACCGACAATCTGAACTTCGGCAATCCGCACAACCCCGAGATTTTCTGGCAGTTGCGCGAGTCGGTGCGGGGTCTGGCCGACGGGTGCCGGGCGTTCGATGCGCCGGTGACCGGTGGTAACTGTTCGCTCTACAACCAACGCGGGGCGCTCGGTTCCATCGATCCGACACCGACCGTGGCGGTGGTCGGTCTGGTGGAGGATCCGGCCCACATCACCACCCAGTGGTTCAAGGAGTCCGGCGACGTGGTGCTCCTGCTGGGCAAGGCGGTGGACACCCAGGATCCGTTGCAGGGTTTGGGCGGTTCCGCCCAGTTGCGGGTGGGTCACCAGCTCAAGACCGGGCTTCCCCCGCGCTGCGACCTTGAGGTGGCACGTACCCTCCACACGACCCTCGTCGGGCTCATCCGTGAAGGCGTCGTGCGCAGTGCCCATGATTGTTCCGAAGGCGGACTGGCCGTGGCGCTCGCCGAATGCGGGATCTCGGAACTCATCGCGCGGGAGACCCCTCGATTGCTCGGAGCCACGGTGGATCTGTCTGCCTTTGCCGAGGCCGGTGTTCGGTTGGATGCGCTCCTGTTCGGCGAGACCCAGAGTCGGGTGGTGATCACGGTCAAGGCCGAGGATGCCGGCCGGGTGCTCAAGCAGGCGCAGATCATGGGAGTGCCGGCGGCGCGGATCGGTGTCGTGGGCGGAGATTCCCTGGTGCTCAAGGTGGGCGAACACCAATGGACCGTGCCGATGGCCACGTTGCATGACGGTTGGTGGAACAGCATCGCGCGTTCGATGGCGCAGTGAGGCGACGGACCGAACCTGGGGAGGAACGATGACCATCCGGACACGTCGATCGGGTCAGGTCGGCCCTTGGTTCGCGGTGCTGATCAACGCCCAGGTGCATCGGGTCGTCAGCGACGCCGGCCATGCCACGGTCGCCCTGCTCGCGTCGGGAACGAACGGGCCGAGCGTTCAGCTTCGGCAGACGACGAATCCTGCGGTCGCGCTCGGCACGGTTCCCGCCTGGGAGACCACGATCCTGGATCTGGATCCGAGCGGGACCTGGTTGCTCACCGCGTCCACCAATGGCGGTCTGCGCCAGCGGCGGTGGTCGCAGGGCGGCTCGGAGCCGGGCCGTCCGGAGGTCGCCCCCGGCACCCGGTTTCTCGGAGCCCGATATTCGTCGGATGCCCGACACCTGCTGACCGTGACTCCCGCCGGTTCGATCCGGGTATGGGACAGTGCCACCGCGCAGCCCGTGGGCGCGCGGATTGAGGTGCCCGTAGTCTCCGTCGATGCGATCGAGCTGTCGCCCGAGGCCACCCGCCTCCGGGTGGAGGAGTCCGGGGGTGCGGTCCAGCTCTACGAGGTTCGGGTCGGGTCGCCCCGTCTCCGAGCCCTGTTGGCCACCCCTGCGCCGCGGGCGCACGGTCCGGATCGAGGGGTCACGATTTGCGCCGGATGGTTCCGCCATGCTGATCATGGATGGGGAATTCGGAGGCCGATTGCTCGCCCTCCCTCCGCTGGAGGCTCCGCCAGCCTGGCTGGCAGATCTGGCGGAAGCGATCTGGGGTGTCGGGACCCAGACCCCGCCGGCCGGTGTCGCGCGGGTGCGTCGGGAGGTGGAATCGACGGATGCCTGGACGCGCTGGGGTTCCTGGTGGTTGTTGGATCGCCGCAAGCGCCCGATGGCACCAGGGCATTCGGTGACGGTGGGTGAATTGGCCGAGCGCCACCTTGCGCTGGGCAATGTATCGTCCCTTCCCGAGGCGCGTCTTCTGGCTCCGGACTCGGTGCGGGTGCGCGATGCGTTGGTGCGGGAATTGCAGACCAACGACTTCTGGGGACGTCCCTATCGGATGGAGCAGGCGGGATGGCTGCGGGCCCGGCCTTGAATGGGTCCGGAAAACAAAGCACCCCAGTCCGTGGCTTTTGGCCACGAACCAGGGTGCTGATAACAAACCGGGGCGCCAGTCAGGGGATGACCATACGCTCCGGGGAATTTTCAAGAATAGTTCAGTAGGATTATGTAGAGATTCCAAGGAACTGAACAACGGCGCCTTGGAAAACTGTTGGGTTGAACGACCCGGAATCCACCGATCCGTCCACTGTTGAACCGGACCGCAGAACCCACGGGGCAGACCGCCCGAAATTTTCATCCTACCTCAAAGAACACCGTCGAATCGGGAAGTTACCGAACGTTGCGGACGCTGAAACCATCATCGAACCAACGAACCAGAACTTCTCACTCCAGCGGTTGTTCCCGAAATTTTCATGCCGGGAACGGATCCACAGATGCACCAGGCTCGGGGATTGTTCAAGTATTCCTTGGACATTTTTTGACCAACCCTCGCCCTGACCGCGGCCACTCAGCCCGGGAAAATCCTGAGGGGGAGCGGCCGTCCCCGGCCGTTTGCGGAGCAGGGAGAAAGAAGCGGGCGAGGACGCCCACCGCCCCGCGAGGGGCACAAGGTCATTCGCCCGGCAGGTCGTACAGCAGTTCCGTGCGGGTATCCCGGAATTCGTCGCGGATCCGGATGTCCTTGAGCATCCACATCTCGCGTCCATCCCGGGCGGTGATCTGACGAAAGCTGCCGGTGGAGAATTCCTTCACCTTCCGTCGCTGGCGATCGTACGCCTCGGCCCTGAGCAGCGCGTGGAACTCGACGTCGATCCAGGATCGGACCGAAGCGTAGCCATTGGTCCCGGGGTTGTAGCTGTCGAGTGCCCAGCAGAGTCGGCCATTGCTGAGATCTTCCTTCACGAGCCGCTGGTCCGGCCAGTACAGGAACTCCAGCCCGAGGTCGCAGTACCAGAAATCGGTTCCCGCGAACGATTCCGACGTGCGGGTGGGATCGACCGATTGGGGCGGTTCGGCCATCGCGACTCCCGGCTTGGCCCGGGCGAGTTCGTAGGTCGGGGCGGCGTTGGTCGAGAAGGCGACGGTCAAAGATTCGGCGGGGGCATTGGTCCCTGGGCGGGCTTCATAGCGGACCTGCCAGCGGGTCGCATCGACCAGGGTGACGATGTTCACCGGGAGTTCCCGTCGGCGACCACGGGCATCGCGGAGGCGAAGGACCCCCGAGTTGGTAAGATTCTCAGCGGGCTTCTGCGACCGCAGTTCGAGAGCGAGTCGCTGGCCCTCTTCGCGCTGGCGGGTGACGAGGGTATCCTCGGCCCGCAGTGGACCTCCCAGGAGCAGGACCAATGGGAGGGGGCGCAGGAGACCGGGGAGGCGGGTGAGGTCAAAACGCCGGAGGAGAGAGATGAAGTGCATGGGACAGACAGGGGAGCCGGTGCGTCAGTGTGTAGGGGAGGAGGACGATGGCTTTGGATCAGGACTTCAGCGTGACCCGGGGGAGTTCCCCTCGCTTGCCTTCGATAACGTATCCCGGGGGCCGGACGCCGCCTTTGGGGGAGACGCATCCGCAGGGCGTGTCCTTGGCGAACGAGAAGCGCCGGGGACGGAACCGGCGCCAGGCGAAGATCGCCGCGGTGAGCGCGACGACGGCGAGGGCGATG
Source organism: Verrucomicrobiota bacterium (assembly GCA_041688515.1). Classification (GTDB taxonomy): domain Bacteria; phylum Verrucomicrobiota; class Verrucomicrobiia; order Limisphaerales; family UBA9464; genus UBA6176. The sequence goes on along the minus strand of JBDNHZ010000228.1, from coordinate 1,755 downwards.
GGAGTCTGCCAGTTCATGAAGTGCCGCTTCCGAGGAAGGGATTCAGGCACCATCGCCCTCGCCCGGCTTCCGGGCAAGGCGCGCTTCGGAGGCTGCGCTTCAGAGGTGCATCTCGAAACTGCCCCTCCTGGGACCGCGGGCGTCCTCGCCCGCTGCTTTCCACCACAAGCCCGAGCGACCGGGGACTTACGCCCCCTCAGGAACTTGAGCACAGAGCCGCAGAGAACGCAGAGCCATGGCAGGGGGATCGCTCTTTCTCGTTGGAACTCTTCGTCCCTGGCGTTCTCCGGGGTGAATCGACTCGCGCCGCGTTCTCCGCGGACCTGCGGCCCCGCATTCGCGATCACACTTTGCAAAGTGTGATCGCCATTTCGGCCCGCGCGTGCGGACCACACTTCTTAAAGTGGGGTCCGAGTTCCGGATCGAGCGGACGTCATTCCCGGACGCGACGGTTCCGACCCATATCCGCAGTTTGCGGTCCGGCCGATTCGTCGCAGTTTCGGCGCGCGTGACGATTGAACTGATCAATACAGGCTCGGAATTGATGCTCGGCCGGGTGCTGAATTCGCATCAGCAGTGGATCTGCCGGACCTTGGCCGATCGCGGCTACACTGTGGATCGGCAGGTGGCGATCTCCGATGATTCCCCGGCGTTGGTGGCGGCCGTCCGCGAGGGACTCGGCCGCGCGGATTTCGTGATCACCACCGGCGGGCTCGGACCCACCTGTGATGATCGGACCCGCGAGTTGGTGGCGGCGATGCTCGGGCGTCGTCTGGAGCATCATCCCGAAGTAGAAGCCCAGATCCGCAGCTACTTCGAGGGACGCAACCGCCCTGTCCCGGTTCGAACCAAGGTCGAGGCCATGGTGCCGGAAGGGGCGGAGGTGCTGGTGAACCGGCACGGGACCGCCCCGGGACTGGCCCTGTGGTTGGATCCGAATCCTTTGCGTCCCGGGGGGCGTCCAACCTGGCTGATCATGTTGCCGGGACCTCCGCGGGAATTGCGGCCGATGGTCCTCGACGAGGTGTTGCCCCGGTTGGCGGCGCGGTTTCCGCGGACGGAAGAGTTTGTCTGTCGGACGCTCAAGACGACGGGCCTGGGGGAATCGTACATGGAAGAACTCCTGGAGGATCCGTTGAAGGAACTGGTGGCGGCCGGGATGGACCTGGGCTTCTGCGCCGGCGTCGGGGAGGTCGATGTGCGGTTTGTGGCCCGGGGCGGCCGGGCACAGGAGATCGTGGCTGAGGCCGAGCGACGGACGCGGGCGGTGGTGGCGGACCACCTCTTCGGAGTCGATGACGAATCGCTGGAGACGGTGCTGGTGCAGGAGTTCACGGCGCGGGGCTTGAAGCTGGCTCTGGCGGAATCCTGTACCGGCGGGCACATCGCCAATCGGGTGACCAATGTCCCGGGTGCGTCCGCGGTGCTGGTGGCGGGGTGGGTGACCTATGCCAACGAGGCGAAGCAGAAGTTCCTCGGCGTGCCGGAAGCCCTGTTGAAGGAACACGGGGCGGTCAGTGAACCGGTCGCCCGGGCCATGGCCGAGGGTGCCCGCACGCTCGCCGGTGCCGACTACGCCGTGGCGGTCACGGGGATTGCCGGTCCCGGCGGTGCCGTTGAGGGGAAACCGGTGGGGACGGTGTTCATCGCGGTGGCCGGGCCGGACGGAGTGGAAGTGAAGCGGCAGTTGAGCGCCTTCGATCGCGAGACCTTCAAGTACATCACCACCCAGCAGGCGATGGCGGCGGTGGTGCG
>JBDNHZ010000227.1:0-7555 GCA_041688515.1 Verrucomicrobiota bacterium | reverse complement strand
TCAGATCCTCGATCAGCATCTCCCGGAGGGCTGTGATGCGTCCTCCCTGCCAACCCTCCCGTAGACCTTCCTGTCGACCCTCCTGTCGACCCTCTTCTCGGCCTTCTTCCCGGCCTTCTTCCCGGACCAATCGATCGTAGGTGCTGATGTACGGCATAGTCGTCTCCTGTTGCAGCTTCCGCAGTTCCTGTCGGAACCGTAACTCCTCCGGCGCTGACAACGCCAGCAGCCAGTGAATCAGTCGCAGGACCTCCCACACTTTGGGCTCCGAAAGCCCCGAACCCAGCAGGCTCCTGACCAACGCCAGCTTCCCGATCCAGCGTCCCTCCGAATCCCCTCCAGAGGCTTGCGCCACCCGATGGGCGGCGATGATTCGCGCCACGGGATTCCCAGCCTCCAGCCAAGGCGTCAGATCAATCTCCGACAGCTTGCAGACCGGGAAGTCGAAGGACAGATGGCATCCGCATTCGTGTCTTTCGTAACGGTGAGGCTTCCACGAGGGATGCGGGTCGGCGAGTACCGCGACGCTGGCGACCGGCAACTGGAACCGATCCAGGATCCGGTAGTAGTAGCGGAACATCCGTTCGGCGAGGGTATCGTCACGCTGGGCCTGAACTTCGGCATGGATGAGGATCCATTCGCCGGTGCCGTCGCGACGGCGGACCTCGACGAGTTTGTCGGCGCGGACGCGGCCGGTTTCCGACTCGCGGACGACCTCCTGAAGTTCGGTGTCGAGGAAACGAAAAGGGAGGGACCAATCGATCTCGGCGGCGATCGTGGGAAAGGTGAGGGCGAGGAACTCCGGAAGGAACCGTTCGAGCGTTTCCTTCCAGGCTCCGTCGTAGTCGATGGCTTCGGTATCGATGCCAACCTCTACGCCGTCGTGGACCCGGAAGTTACAAGCCAACTGCGACTCCCGAGGTTCGTTCGACGAAGCATTTTCCAGGTTGATCTCGCGCCTTGCCCGCCCGAAAAGTGGCCGATGCGTTCCTACCAGAATTTCATCGGCGGCGAATGGTCCGCAGCCGCGTCGGGCAGAACCTTCGAGACCCGCAATCCGGCGGACTCCCGGGAAGTCGTGGCCACCTACCCTTTGAGCGGTGCGCCCGAGGCGGTCGCCGCCATTTCCGCGGCTCAGGCGGCGTTCCCAAAGTGGGCGGCGCAGACGGCGGTTGCCCGCGGCCGGATCCTGAGCAAAGCCTCCCAGATCCTCGAGTCACGCAAACCCGAACTTGCCGAACTGCTGGTACGCGAGGAAGGCAAGACCCTGGCGGAAGCCACGGGTGAAGTGGGGCGTGCCGTCGACATCTTCCGCTACTACGGCGGCATCAGTTACAACGCCAACGGCCAGACCTTTCCCCACGATCTGGCTGGCAACCTGATGTTCACCCGACGCGAACCGTTGGGAGTGGTCGCCTTGATCACGCCCTGGAATTTCCCGATCGCCATTCCCGCATGGAAGGCCGCACCCGCCCTGCTTTCAGGCAATTCGGTGGTTCTCAAACCCGCCTCCCAGGCACCGGCGATGGCCCTCGAAATCGCGCGGGCCCTGCACGACGCCGGGCTGCCCGCCGGCGTGTTCAATGTTGTGGTGGGCGAAGGGCGTCCCTTCGGTGCCGAGGTCGCCACCAATCCCGCCGTCCAAGCGCTCAGCTTCACCGGTTCCCACGCCGTCGGCACCAGCCTGTACCAATTGGTTGCCCCCCGACGCATCCGTTGCCAACTCGAGATGGGATCCAAGAATCCCACTTTGGTTCTCGCCGATGCCGATCTCGATCTCGCCGCCAAACTGGTGGCGATCGCCGGATTCGGCCTCACCGGCCAGGCCTGCACCGCAACGTCGCGGGTGATCGTCGAGCGTCCGGTGTTGGCGGCCTTCACCGAGAAACTGATCGCCTTGGCCAAGGCCTGGAAGGTGGGTCCCGGACTCACTCCGGGCGTCCAGATGGGACCGGCGGTCAACGAAGCCGAGTTGCAAGGTAACTTCGACGCCCTTCAGCAGGCGCAGTCGGAAGGGGCCGAACTTCTGTGGGGCGGTGCACGACTGACCGAAGGCGACCTAGCAAACGGTTGGTTCCTGCAACCTGCCGTACTGGGCAACGTGACGCCGACCATGCGCATCGCACGGGAGGAAGTCTTCGGACCCGTGGTCGCCATCCTGGCGGTGGATTCGTTCGAGGAAGCCCTCCAGGTCGCCAACGGGGTTGAGTATGGATTGTCCGCCAGTCTGGTCACCCGCGACTTCAAGAAGGCCATGCTCTACTCGGAGCGGATTGAAGCCGGCGTCGTGAAGGTCAACCAGATCAGCACCGGTCTTGCCCTGCACGTGCCCTTCGGCGGCGTAAAGCAGAGTTCGACCGACACCTTTCGGGAGCAGGGAACCGCCGCCCTCGATTTCTACACCCGCTCCAAGACCATCTATCTCGACTACTCGGCCTGACACGCCCACCCAGTCCATCCGATGCCGCCCAGCCAGCCCCCCGGATTTATTGCCCAGGGTGGGGTCTGGGTGGTCCTCCAGAATGCACTGACCCTGTCGGTGTTGATCGCAGGGCCGGTCGGACATTCCGTGAGCTGGCACTGGGCATGGCGTGCTCCGGGGATTCCACTGATCGGTATTGCGGCCTGGCTGGGACTCGGCGGCGTCCTGGCCCTCGGACGTAATCTCTCTCCCTACCCGCGTTCCGAGCGGGCGAAGCAGGTGGTTCAGACCGGCGTGTACGGGTTGGTCCGGCACCCGCTGTACGGCTGCCTCATCACCGGAGGCGTGGGGTGGGCCCTGGTCTGGTCGAGCCCCACCGCCGTCGCGCTGGCCCCCGCCCACGCGCTGGCACTCCTGGGAAAGGCCCAGATCGAAGAGGAATGGATGCGGCAAAGATTCCCCGAGTACGACGCGTACGCCCGCCACGTGCACCGCTTCATCCCGTGGGTCTGGTGAGGACGCCAGCGGCTTCAGGCGGGGCAGTGTCAAAATGCGCCCCGCCCTTCCCATCCCGGACTTCGGATGATAAACCGACCGCATGCAGTCCCACGACGTCTTGCGAGAGGTTCTCAAATCCACCTCTGCCAAACAGATCTCGTCCGACCTCAACCTGTCCCTCTCGCTGATCTACAAGTGGGCGGAGACGCCCGATCCCGAGGCGTTGTCGCAATCCTACAACCCGCTCGACCGGGTCGATCAATTGTTCCAGAGCACCCGCGACTTGCGGTTGATCCACTGGATCTGCGAACGCTCCGGTGGATTCTTCATTCGAAACCCTAAGACCCACCACAGTCACCCGGACTATCTGATCCCCGCCACCAATCAGATCGTGCAGGATTTCGCCGATCTTCTCGCGGTCGTGGCCTCGGCGGCGGCCGACAACTCCGTCACCCCGGCCGAGGCGAAGAAGATCCGGCAGCGCTGGGAACAGTTGAAAGGGGCGACCGAAACGTTCGTGCATTGCTGCGAGTCGGGGAACTTCAATGAACTCAAGGAAGTTCCTGCGCCGGAGAAGAGCTGAACCGTGAGCGGCTTGCCAACCCCACCGCTCGACGCCGAACCGCCGGCTGGAGACGAGGTCATCGCTCAGGCCTTGCGGCGCTCGATCCTGGCGCTGGCACTGATTGGGACGGTGGCCGGGGGAGTGATCTGGTGGTTCGCCCGTCCTGCTCCTGTTCTCCACGGACGGGTCACCCCGCTGACCGCTCCCGGGAGGAGCGCATCGGGTGTTCCACCACCCAACGTCCGCTTCACCGATGTCACGGCAGCGGCCGGCATTCGGTTCGTCCATGCGAACGGAGCTCGCGGCGAAAAACTCCTGCCGGAAACCATGGGCGGCGGTGTCGTCGTGTTCGACCTCGACGGCGATCACGGTAGCGACCTGCTTTTCCTCAATGGCACTTCCTGGAGCGCCGACGGCCCGGTCACTACCGCCGCGCTTTACCGCAATGACACGCCCCCCGGAGGCACCTGGAGATTCACCGACATCACCGCCGGCTCCGGCCTGGAGGTTCCCCTTTACGGCATGGGCGCGGCCGCTGGGGACTTCGACGCCGATGGTCGCGTGGATCTGTTTCTCACCTGCGTCGGCACCAATCACCTGTTCCGGAATCTGGGTGCCGGCCGTTTTCAGGACGTCACCGTCGTCGCTGGAGTGGGCGGCAGCGATCAGTGGAGCACGGCCGCGGCCTGGTTCGATCTGGACCACGATGGAGACCTGGATCTGTTCGTGGGCAATTACGTCGGGTGGACCCCGGAACTGGACCGGCGGATCAACACCACCCTGGTGGGCGGCGGACGTGCCTATGGCCAGCCCTGGAACTTTCCGGGCACGTTCCCTTTCCTCTATCGCAACGACACCGCGCCGGGTGGACCGCCCCGGTTTACGGACATCACTGCCGCCTCGGGCCTGCAGGTGCGCAATCCAGCCTCCAACCTGCCCATGGCCAAGACGCTGGCCGTCGCGCCGATCGACCTCAACAACGATGGATGGATGGACCTCGTGGTCGCCAACGACACCGTCCAGAACTTCGTCTTCACCAACCGCCACAACGGCACCTTCACCGAAGTGGGTGCCCAGACCGGTATCGCCTTTGATTCCTACGGCCATCCCCGCGGCGCCATGGGGATCGACGCTGCGCGGTTCCGGGACGACGACGCCCTGGGCATTGCCATTGGCAATTTCGCCAACGAGATGAACGCGCTCTACGTCTCGCAACCCAGCCAGGACCACCTGCTTTTCGCCGACGAAGCCCTGACTGAAGGCATCGGCCCCGCGAGCCGATTGCTCCTCAAGTTCGGCCTGTTCTTCTTCGACTATGACCTCGACGGACGCCTCGATGTCCTCACGGCCAATGGCCATATCGAGGAAGAAATCGAAAAGCTTCAGTCCGACGTTCGCTATCGCCAACCCGCCCAGTTGTTCTGGAACGCCGGCGGCGGTCCCTCGTTTCAACCCGTGACCGAGACCCACTCCGGGCCCGACCTGTTCCAGCCCCGGGTAGGCCGCGGCAGTGCCTTCGCTGATTTTGATCAGGATGGCGATCCCGACGTGGTGATCTGCCAGGTGAACGGCCCGCCCGTCCTCCTCCGGAACGACCAGCAACTCGGCCACCATTGGCTCCGACTTCGATTGGTGGGACGCCACGGCAATACTGGCGCCATTGGAGCCTGGGTCCGCGCCCGGGTCGCAGGTCGAACCCTTGCCCGGCAGGTGATGCCCACCCGAAGCTACCTTTCACAGAGCGAGCTCACGGTCACCCTCGGCCTGGGCAAGTCCGCGCGCGTCGAAGGCCTGCAGATCCGCTGGCCCAATGGCCGCGATCAGATCCTGGCCGTCCCGGATTCCGACCGGGAGATCGAGGTGGTTGAACCCTGACGGCGAAGGCGGGGGAAGATTTCAGTTTCAGGGTTCAAGCCGTCCACTCCCAGAGCGGCTCGGGACGGCCGCGCTCCCGGGACCGCGGGCGTCCTTGCCCGCCTCTCTCCTCACCGCACCTTCTCCACCTCTCCCTCCATCCCCACTCGGATCTCCTTCGCCCCAGCCGGCACTTCCACTTCCCTCTCACGCCCACCGGGCCATCTCACCTTCAGCTTCCCTCCCTCCACCGGCCGCGCCATCACCCCCACCGCACTGTCCTGTGACCAGTACCCACTCCCCGCATGAATCTCTCGCGCTGCTCCCTTCCCCCATCTCATCACCGCCCCAATCCCCCATCCGTTCCCGGCTCCCCCCTTCAACCTCACCCGCACTCCCTCCGCCGCCCCCACGTTCCGGTACACCACGCTCTCTCCCCCGTTCTGCGTCACCACCAGATCCACTCGCCCGTCCTCGTCCCCGTCCACCAATCCCACCGCCCTCTGTTCCCCGTACACCTTCACTCCGCTCTCCTCCCCTCCCACCGCCTTGAATCCTCCCTTCCCATCCCCCTTCAGCCACTGCCCACGCCCGGCGTCGTACCGTCCCACCTCCATCTCGTTGCCAAAGAAATTCTGTCCCAGATACACGTCCTCCTTTCCGTCCCCGTCCAGGTCTCCCACCCCCACTCCGAACACCGGTGACACCTGTGCCTCCGGCGGCAGTGCCCTCACCTCGAAATGTCCTCCCCGGTTCAGCATCACCACGCTCTCCCACGCTTCCACCCGCTCCTCCTTCATCCCCTTCAACCCCTCTCCCAGGATCTCCTCCAATCCGGCCTCCCCGTACGCCCGATAACTCCCCAGCCGCGTCACCCGTTCCCCGAACACCTTCCCCATCGTCCGATAGTCCCTCCTCGGCACCACCTTCTTCATCCCCTCCTCCCAGTATCCCTCCACCAACTCCACCACCCCGTCTCCATCCACGTCTCCGTGGTATAGCCTCATCCCTCCACGCTCCTCGTACACCGTGTTCCTCCCCCAGTTCCCCACCACCAGATCCATCTTGCCGTCCCCGTCGAAATCTCCCGCCGCCACCCCGCTCCACATCCCCTTCTTTCCCCCCAATCCCATCGCTTCCGTCCTCTCCTCCAATTCCCCTCTCCGGTTCCAGTACACCCGCACCGGGCCCATCTCCACCGCCACCACCAACTCCGGGTAGCCATCCCCGTCCAGATCACTCCACACCGCTCCCCCCACCATCCCGCTCCCTGCCAGCACACGGCCCGCGGCCGCATCTTCCTTCCATTGTCCCCCCTCGTTGCGAAACAACCGGGACCCCACTCCCTCCGGATACTTCCCCGCACGCACCCGTCCTCCCACGAACAAATCCAGATCTCCGTCCCCGTCCACATCGGCCGCCGCCAACGCTCCCACGCTCACCCCATTGCCTCCCAACCGCCCGCTCGCCTTCACCTCTCCGAACCCGATCTCATATCCCGCCACTCCCCCTTCTCCCCCGCTCTCGTAGTTCGCTTCTCCCACCATCACCACGCTCCGCCCCTCCTCCAATCCCCAGCACACCACTCCGCTCAGGTCATCCCCCGCCACCGTCTCCAGTGCCTCCGCACGCACCCGTCGGTATCCTCCCTTCCCATCCCCGGCGTGCACCTCCAGGCGGCCTCCGCGGCCGCTCCCCAGCACCACATCCTCGTGTCCGTCTCCGTTCAAATCCCCGATCGCCATCCCGGGTCCCAACCGCCCCAATCGCCGCGGCAACAGCGGTTGCTGGCTTTCCTCGTCAAATTCCTCCTCGTGATGCACGTGTTTCAGTGCTCCTCGGGCTTCCTCAAACAGTCCCTTCTTCTTCGCCACCACCACGGCTGGTTCCGGAGCCGTCTCCGGTTCCTCCACCTCGTACACACGACCCGCCTTCACTCCCTCCACCACGCTCCTCCTCCCGCTGCGCCACTTCACCTCCAAGCGCATCTCCTTCCCCTCCACCCCGGCGAACACCCGCATCGCCTCCGATCCCGACAGGTACTGCCCTCCACTGCCCATTTCCTGCGTCTGTTCCACCGGCCCACCGCTCAGCTTCAGCCGTGCCCCGATCCCCTGACGGTTTCCTCCCAGCCCCTTCAATCTCACTCCCACCCGCGCTCCCACTCCTTCGTTGCGCAACACACTCGCTGGCCCGTTCAGATTGTTGATCACCAC
>JBDNHZ010000226.1:0-11787 GCA_041688515.1 Verrucomicrobiota bacterium | reverse complement strand
GGGGTCGGAAGAACGGTCGGGCCCGTTCCGGATCGGGCGAGTAGGGCGCGATGGTCATCAGGCCGTGCAACTCCAGGCGGTCGAGGGAACCCAGCGCCGGGAGGACGCCGGGGACGTCGTCCGGATGCCAGCCGAACTTGGACGATTCACCCGCCACATTGACCTCCAGCAGGATGGGCATCCGTCGCGATTGTTTGGCCGCCTGCTTCTGCAATTCGAGGGCGACCTCCAGTGAATCGACGCCCTGCACCATCTGGAAAAGGGCCATCGCCTCCTTCGCCTTGTTGGTCTGGAGATGCCCGATGAAATGCCAGCGGGCACTCGACGGACTCAACGGAATCTTCGCCTTGGCCTCCTGGATCCGGTTCTCCCCAAAGAGCGTCAGGCCCAGGCCAACCGCCTCCGCCACGCTTTCCGCCGGATGATTCTTGGACACGCCCATCAACTCCACCGAATCCACCGCGCGCCCAGCCCGGTCGCAGGCGTCGTGGATCCGCCTGCGGAGGGCGGTCAGTCGGGTGGCAAGATCGGACATGGCGGCTCGACGTGGGATCACGGTTCCTCGCGAAGCCGGATCCGGCGGTACTCCATCTGGCCGCTGTCGCCTTCGAGTCCGATGGGGCCGGTCGGAGGAAGTGCCAGGGCGGCTTCGAGGACTTCGCCATTGCAGGTGCAATGCGCGACGTGGTTGCGGACCACGACCACGACTTCGTTCCAGTCCTGGGCCTTGTAGTTCTTCAGCGCTTTGTACGGCCCGGCGATGGGATAGTCGCGACACTGAAGTTGGGGTTTGCGGATGAAGATGCCGCTGTCGGCATTGGGCGTCGCCCGGAACTCCAGCTTGAGCGTGAAGTTCTTCGGGAACTCGCGCGTGGTCCAGAGCTGCTCGATGCGGCTTCCTTCGGTGGGCGTCGTGACGATCAGGCGGCCATGACGGGCGAGATAACGTCCGTCGTTGCTCTGGGTGAAGCCGTCGAAGCGATTCGTCCGAAAACCCCAGCCCGTCAGATCGCGGCCATTGAACAGGGCGGTGAAACCGGGTTCGGGAGTAAAGACGTCATCGGTGTTCTCGAGGTAGCCCAAGGTCGCCAGCACCGGCCGGAGGCCCGCCGCCCACTTCGTATAGCCGATGGCATTCGGATGGAGCAGATCGGGAAACTCCGCTTCCTTGGCGTCCCCATTGGCATCGGCGAACTGCGCCCAGGTCTGCAATCGGGTCACCTGCGGACGTCCCTTGGCCACGGCGGCGCAGAGTTGGTTGATCTTCTTGATCTGTTCGGCTGGCCGCCGTTTCGAAGCCGAGCTCGGGAAAACATCGCACAGGACGACCGGCAGGTGCGGATCGTGGGCTCTCAACGCGTCCAGGATCAGCCCGACATTGCTGGCGATGGTCTCGGGCGTGGCACCTTCCTCCAGATCATTGGTGCCGATCAGCAGCACCACCCCGATGGGTTTCAGCGCCAGGACATCTTCCGTCAACCGGATCAGGACGCCGCGGGTGGTGTCCCCGCTGATGCCGCGGTTGGCCACCTTCACCCCGGCGAATTGGTCGTCCATCCGGTCGCCCCAGCCCTGGGTGATGGAATCGCCGAGGAACACCAAGGCGTGACGATCCTGTTCTGCCTGCGTCGCCCAGCGGGTGCGCTTCTCCAACCACAGCTTCTGGAACCAATCGAAGCGTCGGATCGGCCCTGCCCCCGGCAGTCCGTCGTCCGTCGCCGGGATGCGCAGGCGATCGTCGTTCTGGGCCAGCGCGGTGGGAAACCCGGCCGTCGCGGTCAGCAGGACGGCGGCGGCCAGGCCAGTGCGGAGAAAATGGGCAAAACTCATGGATGCTGGAGGTCAATCTGAGACGGGAATCGACCCGTTCCAAGGCTCAAGATTCAAGTCGTCGCCGCGCGTGCGCCTTCTGACACGGCCCCTCCCGGGACCGCGGGCGTCCCCGCCCTCCGCAGTCATCCCCACCCAGAGTTCAATGCGCCTGTCGCACCACCACCGCGCCCTGCAGGATCTTCACGCAGCAGGTGAGACGGTACTTCTCCGGGTCCTTGTTCCACTGATCGAGCACGTCGAGTTCTTCCGGCGTGGGTTCTGCCAGGTTCTCCATGCCCGACACAATCTCCGCAGAGCAGGTCCCACAGGAGCAGTTGAAGCAGCCTGCCTCCATCTCCACTCCGGCCTTCTCTCCGGCTTCAAGGAGGGTCTTGCCGGCTTCAACGTCGGCGGACAGGTTCTGCGGCAGGATGGTGATCTTCGGCATGTCAGTAATCGCTGAAACGCTCCGCTTGAGGGATGGGGAAGTCAAACAGTCGAAATTCTCGTAGCCGCAGAAATTCCCGCTTGCACGGAACGCGGAAACGTCTAATCAAGCGGGCCGGTTTGCGAGATTAGCTCAGTGGTAGAGCATTTGCTTCACACGCAAGGGGTCGCAGGTTCAATCCCTGCATCTCGCACCATCTTCCCCCTTTTTCCTCCCCCCCTTTTACTCTTCCGCCGTCACATCTTTCCGTGGCGAACGGTGGCGATCAGCCGCCACAGACCCATCAGGCCGGCGAGAACGTATCCCACCAACCCGAGCATCGAGACATCGCCCCACAGCGGGGGAACCTTGGAATGGATGGTCAGCGAGGACCCGATGATCAATGCCGCGACCACCGTGGCGAAGAAGAGACGGTTGGCGGACCGTTCGAGCGCGTTGGCCGCGGGTTCGAGTCCCTCGTGATGGAAGTTCACCCGGGCACGTCCTCCGCTCCGCGAGATCCTCGTAGCCGTACTTGAGCAGCACGGCGGCGATGTGCCGAAGCCGTCGGACCTGGTCCAGCGCCGTGCCGACCTTTCTGAATCGTTCAAACAGCATGGGAGAACCTCAAGAAAACGTCGGGCCAAGGGAGACGCCCGCCGGTGATCGGCGCGGGTGCAGGGGAGGGGATGCGCTCCATGACGGGAGGATAGACGCCGCGACCCCCGCGCGAACATCCGGAAGCGCATCGAACTCGCTTGTCTTTGCTCATCGGTCGGGAGATGGGAAGGCATGCCCCGGAAGTCCTACCTCACCCGCCGTCTTGCGGTGCTCGCCCTTGCCCTGTTCGCGTTGGCAGGCCGTTTGTCCGGCGCGACCGTCGAGGTGGTCGTCGGGCGCGGCGCGCCCGGACCGGCGGGGGCCATCGTCTTGAGCAATCCCTTCGGCGTGATCCGTGATGCCGAGGGAACCCTTTGGTGGTGCGAGTACGATGGCCAGGTCATCCGGCGGTTGGACCGGAACGGCACGGTAACGCTCGTCGCCGGGACCGGAACGGCCGGCTATTCCGGCGACGGCGGTCCGGCGACCGAGGCGCGTCTCGATCAACCGCACGAAATCCGGCTCGACCGGGAAGGTCACCTGTACTTCACCGACATGCGGAATCATGCGGTGCGCCGGGTCGATCGGGACTCGGGCCGGATCAGCACCGTGGCCGGGACCGGCAAGCCGGGTTACTCCGGCGATGGCGACCGCGCGACGGAAGCGACCCTTCGGCAGCCGCACAGTCTCCAGTTTGATTCAGTGGGCAACCTCTACATTGGTGATACCGGCAATCATGTTCTCCGACGCATCGACCGCGCGACCGGACGCATCACGACGATCGCCGGCATCGGCACGCCGGGGCGCACCCCGGATTCCGCCCCGCTGGAGGGAACGCCGCTCAACGGCCCGCGTGCGATCGAGTTTGATCCGGCTGGCCACCTCTGGCTGGCGACCCGCGAGGGCAACCAGTTGTTCCGGATTGATCTGAAGCAACGCTGGATCGAACGAAAGGCAGGCACGGGAGAGAAGGGGCCCGGCGGGGACAGCGGACCGGCTCTGGACGCCCGGTTGACCGGCCCGAAAGGCGTGGCGGTGGAGTCCGGTGCCGGAGGCCGTGTCCGGGGGGTGATCCTGGTGGATACCGAAAGTCACACGCTGCGGCGTCTGGATCTCGGGTCGGGCCGGATCGAACGGGTCCTCGGCACGGGCCAGAAGGGCGAGGCCTTCGATCGGGATCCATTGAAGTGTCCGCTCGCGCGACCCCACGGAGTGTGGGTGGAGGCGGACGGCGGATGGTGGGTGGGCGACAGCGGGAACCACCGGATCCTGCGGGTGCGTCCCTGAGCGTCGCCTCAGCCCATCACTTTCCGGACGACATCGCCTTCGTTGACCGTGGGACGTTCCGGCCGGCCCTGGTGGCGGTACACCACCGAGGAATGATCCAGCCCCAGCAGCCAGAGGACGGTCGCGTGCAGGTCGTGAACGTGGATCCGCTCGTCCACCGCGTGCAGGCCCAGGTCGTCGGTGGTCCCGATCGCCTGCCCGCCGCGCACGCCGCCGCCGGCGAGCCACATCGTGAACCCGGTGGGATTGTGATCGCGTCCGTCGCCCTTCTCGGACATGGGCGTGCGCCCGAACTCACCGCCCCAGATCACGAGCGTGTCGTTGAGGAGCCCGCGGGACTTGAGGTCGGCCAGCAGGCCGGCCACGGGCAGATCCTGGCTCAGGCAAAGTTCGCTGTGATTCTTTTCGATGCCGGCATGGGCATCCCAGCGGTTGCCGGCACCGTGATAGATCTGAACGAATCGGACATCGCGTTCGACCAACCGCCGGGCGAGCAGGCAGAGCCGGCCCATGGTGGCCGTCTCCGGTCGGTCGATGCCGTAGAGGCGTTGGGTGGCCTCGGTTTCTCTTCCGATATCCACCGCTTCCGGCGCCTCCAGTTGCATGCGGCTGGCCAACTCATAGGCGCGGATGCGGGCATCCAGGTCGGACTGATGCGCTCGCGGACCGGCGTGTTCGCGGTTGATCCGATGGAGCAAGGCGAGTCGGGCCGCCTGTCGATCTTCCGAGACGCCCGGGGCGGGACGCAGGTTGGCCACCGGCTCGGGTCCGGAGGCGAAGGGAACGCCCTGATAGGTGGCGGGCATGAAGCCGGTCCCCCAGTTGCGGGCACCGTTGACGACGACGGCGGGACCGTCCTGAAGCACCACGAAGGCGGGAAGATTGGCGTTCTCTGAACCGAGCGCGTAGCTGACCCAGGAGCCGAGCGAGGGACGCCCGGCGAGAATCGATCCGGTGTTCATCTGGCAGATGCCGGACGAATGGTTGATGCCATCGGCCCAACAGGAACGGAGAACGCACATTTCATCGGCATGACGGGCGGTGTGCGGCAGCCAGTCGCTCATCCACAAACCCGACTGCCCGTGCTGACGCCATTCGCGTTTGCAGCCCAGCAGGGGACTGTTTGCTTCGCCCATCGCCGTGATGGGGCGCACAAACGATCCGGGCAATCGTTGTCCGGCGAGGCGATTCAGTTCGGGCTTCGGATCAAACAGATCCATGTGGCTGGGGCCACCTTCCATGAAGAGAAAGATGACCCGCTTGGCTCCGCCTCGGTGATGTGCTGCCGGTGCCGCGGCCCGCAGCATGCCCGTCAGGGCCAGCGCCCCAAAGCCGCCGCCGGCCCGCGTCAGGAAATCCCGTCGGTTCAGGGAACGCTCAACCCGATGGCAGCGGGGATCGGTCATGGGTTCAATCGATGTAGAGGAATTCGTTGCTGTTGAGCAGCGCGTGGCACAGATCGGTCAACGCCATCCGCTCTGCGGGTTCGTTCAGGCGCTCCGGGGATTCCTGGCTCCAGATCGCCACCACCTGGCGTACGAGGAATTCCCGGGATCGTTCCATCTCCCGTGCCGTGGGAGGACGTCCCAGAACGCGGCGGTAAAGCTGTTGAATCCGGTTCTCGGGATGGATTCCGGCCTCACGTTCGATCCAGAAGCCGAGGGCCGCGGCGCGTTGCTCCACGAAGGCACTGTTCATCAGGAGCAGGGCCTGGGTCGGGGTCGTGGTCGTGTTCCGTCGTGCCGTACTGCAGAACTGTTCCGGGCTGTCGAAGGTCCCCAGCAGGGAATCGCGCTTGTTGCGCAGCACCCGGGTGTACACTGAACGCCTCGGCACGGAGCCATCCACCGAGGTCCCGCCGGGGGCTCCCAACAATTCCCCCGACACCGCCAGCAACGAGTCGCGCAGTTGTTCCGCGTCGAGTCGGCGCAGGGGATGCCCTTCGAGCCGGCGCGTGTCTGGAGCCGTTCCGTCGTCGCGGGAGCGGGCGGCGGCCTGACCGTAGGTGGCGCTGGTCACGATCAGCCGGTGCACGTGTTTCAGGCTCCATCCGCTTCGGATCAATTCCATCGCCAACCAGTCGAGCAGTTCCGGATGCGAGGGCCTCTCCCCGAGCACCCCGAAGTCATTGGCGCTCGAAGCGAGGCCGGTGCCGAAATGTTGCTGCCAAAGCCGGTTGACGACGACCCGCGCGGGAAGCGGATTTTCCGGGTCGGTCAGCCAACGCGCCAGGGCGGTCCGGCGCCCGGTGGTCTTCAGCGGCAGACCTCGTCGGTCCACCGTGGAAGGACGGGGATCCAGAACTGAAAGCGGTCCGGGTTCCACCCCCTCGCCGTCGCCACGCGGCATGCGGACCGCCGGGGGTTCAGGGCCGACATCGGTTACGGTCAGCGCCCGGGGAAGGGGAGCTGGACGGGTCTGCTCCAGGGGACGGAGTTGTTCGCGCAACGGGGCGATGGCCGCTTTCTCCGCCTTCTTGAAATGGTTGGGGAGCCGGTTCCATTCGTAGGTCACCTGCCGGTGGGCCAGTTCCGCAATCTGATGCTCCAGAACCGTCCGCTGCTCGCGAGGTGCTTTCAGGAGGGCCTGAACGTCCTCGGGAAACTTGGAGAGGGCATCCGCGGCGGCGCGGACGCGCACCGGGGCTTCAATGGCCTCGATCGCGTCGAGCACGGATCGGTTCCTTGCCGTCCAGTCGGCCATCGCGGACGCGTGGGCTGCTTCTTCCGCCGTCGTGGAAACTGTCAGGTCATCGCGGGGAACCAGCGGCGCGAAGAACGCCTGCAACCGGTAGTAATCCTTCTGCAGCAGCGGATCGTATTTGTGATCGTGGCAACGGGCACATTGGAGACCCACCCCGAGGAACACGTCGGCCGTTACGTCCGTGATGTCGTTCAGGATCGTCTGCCACTGGGTCCGCGCGTCGCGGTTGTTGTATTCGTAAATCCAGTGCCGGAGATATCCGGTCGCCACCCGCGCACGCGCCGGGTCCTCGGGCCAGAGTTCGTCGCCGGCCACCTGGGCCTGGACGAATTGGTCATAGGGCAGATCCCGATTGAACGCCTCGACCACCCAGTCGCGGTAACGCCAGGCATCCGGGCGACCATCATCCACGCGGTAGCCGTCGGACTCGGCGTACCGAACCAGATCGAGCCAGTGCCGCGCCCAGCGTTCGCCATAAGCCGGGGAGGCCAGCAACCGGTCCGCCAGCGAAGCGACCGCGGCGTCCTGTCCGCGAGCAGAGCAATCCATCTGGAAAGCCTCGATGGCCTCCGGGGTGGGAGGGAGTCCGGTCAGATCCAGCGTCATGCGCCGCACCAGCACCGGCGCTTCCGCCGCGGGGGCGAGATCTCGATGGACGGAGGCGAGCCCGGCGCGCACCCAACCATCGATCGGGTTGACATCTCCCGCTGTGGCCCGGGGCGGAGTTCCCGGGTACAGCGGTTGAAACGCCCACCATTGTCGTTCGCTGTCCCGGATGGGCCCCTTGCTCCGCAGTTGGGGAAGGTTGCTCCAGTCGTCGCGCCGGGTGTCGGACTCCGCCCGCGTCGAACCGGCGATCCCGCAGAGAAGCGGCAACAGCGTGAGCGAGGTGCGGAGAACGCGCGTCATGAGAACGGGAAAGTGCGCAGGAACCGTGCGCGCTGCCGTGCCCGGCGGCAATGGCGGATTCGGGTGCCCGCTGGGGTGGGGCGCATCCTGACGCTGCCCCGGCCCGACTGAGATCCGCCTCCTCACGTCGGCAGCGACCAGGCCACGCGATTTGTGCCGGAGTACGCAGACCGGATGACCCGGAACATCATGGATGTCCGTCGATCAGGGGTGCTCGACCGCATGTCCAAGGAACTGGTCCAGGGCTCGGTTGGAGACTTTGTCCTGCTCGACGTGAATGGCCTCCCCTTCGATCACCTGCGCACCCCAAAGGGGAACAAGGTCGGAGATCCAAGCGAGAATTACTTCATGGTGATCAAGGATGCGGCCGCGACTATCAGTTTCCACCACAGCGAAGGCACCACGAAGTACAACGCAGTACTCCCTGATGGAGCAGTTGGACGGCGCCAGATCTTAGGATTTCCACAAACCGCCAACTCGGTCGGAGTTTGACAAGGTCCAGCGTCCGCACGGGGCCAAGTACACACGGTCGTTCGACCTCTTCCACTCATTCGTCCAGGAAGTCCTCTCCCGGCTGGAGTTCAACGGCAATGACCGAAGCGATCGGCATGTCCGACTCCTGCGAACGGAAACCACTGCTGATGCTGTCACCATACCGACGGGGCTGGTGGGCGATTATCGTCGTGGTTTCAACGAATCCGTCAGCCTCTACACTCCCTTCGCCACCGGAGCCCAGACCGTTACTGCCGTCCCTCACACGCGGGTAACGAGCCTCTATTTCTTCGAGCGCGTTCCCGGTACCGGTGGTTCCTTTTTGCTCGGTGACTCCGAGAATGAAGCCACCTACATTGGGTGGGGCATTCGGACCAAAAACCT
Source organism: Verrucomicrobiota bacterium (assembly GCA_041688515.1). Taxonomy (GTDB): domain Bacteria; phylum Verrucomicrobiota; class Verrucomicrobiia; order Limisphaerales; family UBA9464; genus UBA6176. The sequence continues at coordinate 3,173 of JBDNHZ010000226.1, read as the reverse complement.
CGGCCTGATCCCGAGTGGGAAGGTCCCAACGAAAACCACGAAGAACAGGAAGGATTGGGAGATATGAAGATCTTGGAACGAGGCGACATCGAGGAGGGCGTCGAGTTCGAGCGGGCTTGGATTGCTATGGATGACGGTCGTCCGGCACCCGTGGCGATGGTTGGCGGCATTTTGTGCGACATTGAGACCAAGGAGACGTTGCTGAACGCTGGAATCGCGTTCTGCCAACCGGTGGACTCCAAGTGGGCCTCCATCTGGCCGCTGAGCTTGACGATCGAGGTTCAGCCCGGCGCTCCGCCCCTCCATGCGAACTGGGCGACAGCCAACGAGCGAATCGTGGCTGCGGCACGCCGATTTCATGAGCTGGCCATCAGTGGCCAGGCGACCGAAGGAACCGCCCTCTGACTAGGTGGATCGCATCCAAACTCGGCTTTTACTCCATCGTCCAGAAGACCCCGGGCGAATGGCACATCCGCGCAGACCTGATGCGTCTGGCGTCGGTCGTCGCCACATCAGCCGTCGAGATCGAGGAATGGCCGGCTGCCGACTACCGCTGGCGATTTATTGTCCGCGACGCCTCAGAGTTGGCGACCATTTTCGAGGCCCTCGCTGAAACGGTCGACGACTCCAACCTCCATCCTTGCTCTGACGACCGCGATCGCCGCAGGACCTGAGGCCGATCTGCCCTCGCGTACCGACCAGATCCGCGCCTACGTCTCACTGCTCGACGCCCACATTGCGGTGACACAGTTGGGCTGGCTCGATCGATCCGTCGCCGAGGCGCAATCCCTCCGGCTGAGTGGCCGCCTGGTGGAGTTGGTGTCTCTCTCGCCGGTCGATGATCTGGAGCGGATGACCTATCGTGGCGAGATCCGACGCCTGGAGGCCGATGTTGCCAGTCTGACCAAGGCGCATTCCATTCCAGCCGGGCAATTCCCTTCGGAACGGAGCGTTGCGGGATCCTTTGGATCGTCAGCAAGGCCGATTACAGCACTCGGAAAACAGCGCACCCCATCGGCCGTGGGACGGCCGTGGCTCACCACCACTTGAACCCGGCATCGGGTTTGGGATCGAAGATCCAGGTGGGCGTCTCCTTGGGGAACTCGAAGAACTCCACGTGGCTGTCGCCGAAGAGCATGTTGTAGCGGGAGCGGCCGCGATAGTTGTGCCAGGCGGAGCGCGCGTCGTTGACGTTCCGGTTCGCGTGCCAGTTCCAGTCGCCCTGGATCACCTTGTTGACCGGACTGCGACTCACTTCGCTGGCCTTGATGGGAGTTGCTTCATAGCTGCCTTTGGTCGCCTTGAGATCTCCGGCCACATGCCGGACCCGGAAGGAGTCGTGCTGGAACTGCACCAGATAGCTGTTGCCGTAATCGTTGAAGCACTGTTTGGCCGAGTACTCCTCGTCGCCTTTGTCGGAGGGACAGCGGAACAGTTCGATCGCCGGTGCGTATCGGTTGAGCGGGCGATTGGTGGCATCGATCGACACGCCAAAGGAGAGGGCGACGCCGGCGTCGAGGCGGTAGGTTCCCTTCTTGCCTCCGCCGGCACCCCAACCCCACTGCGCCGGGTAAGATTCGGCGTTGTCCTCGGTGTACATCTGGTAAGCCAGACCGATCTGATGCTGGTTGCTGGCGCAGCGGATCTGTTGTGCCTTGGCTTTGGCACGTCCCATGGCCGGCAGGAGCATTCCGGCGAGAATCGCGATGATGGCGATGACCACCAGCAACTCGATCAGGGTGAACGCGCGGTGGCAGAGGCAGGGTTTGCTTCCGAGATGGCTCATGGCATTCGGAGATTCCTCCGCCAACCTGCGCCCACGCAAGGGTTTTGGCTCTATTCCAAGGTGGTTCCTGGGTGATCTTCCTTCCCGTCCACCGCCGGATTCGGGTTGGCCGTCCGGTTTCCCTCCGGGCATCGTCGGGCCATGCAACTCGGGACATTTTCGGCGGTGGCCTGCCTGTGCCTGCTGGTTCTGGCCGGGTGCGGCGAACCTGCCCCGGCTCCGTCCACGTCGGCCACCTCGGCGGTGCCGGCGGCGGTAACGCCGGGAGGGACCGCGGTGGATGCCGAGGCCCCTTCGCTGACGCTTCGTGCCGACGCCGCGATGCAGGCGGGGCAGCGGCAGGAGGCTCTGGAGTTGTATGAACGCGCCCTGCAACAGAATCCCGAGGACGAAGAGGCGCACTTCAACGCCGCCTTCCTCTCCGGACAACTGGGCCGGACCAACGAGGCCATGGCCCACTATCGCGAGTGCATCCGGATCCTCCCTGAGTATGCCGAGGCCCACAACAATCTCGGCAACCTGCTGCGCAAGGCCGGACGTGCGGAGGAGGCCATTCGGCACCTCGAAACTTCCCTCCAGCATTCCCCGACCAACAGTTCCGCCCACAACAACCTGGGAACGGCCCTGGCGTTGCAGGGGCGGGTCAGCGAGGCGGTGCCGCACTTCGTCCGGGCCGTGGAGTTGAAACCCGACTACGCCGAGGCCTGGCTCAATCTCGGCAATGCGTACCTCCAGACCGGACGCACCGAGGAATCCCTCCGCCCGCTCCAGAACGCTCTGACTCTCAATCCGGGGCTCGAACCGGCCCGACGCGCCCTGGGCCGGGCCCGGGAACGGCTATCGAATGCGCCGCGGCCGGGCAAATGAGGGAGCGCTCAGTTGCCGGTTCCCAGAGCCTGGCGCGGGCGGCTCCGCCCCCTTTTCGGAGGGATGAGTTCTACGAGTCCCCATCTTTCCCCTATCGGATTTCGCACTCGCGGAGCTCGTCGGAGAGTTCGTCCCTTGGGGCCTCCCCGCATCTTCTCCCCGGCTCTGGACTCGTCAGAGGATTCTGATTGAAAATCTAACCATGGAACCCATGACGATCGCATTGCCCTGCCCACCGGCGATCTCTTGGCGGCAGGAACTCAAAGGACGGTTTCGGCGGCCCAGCTTCATTGAGTCGGGAGGAGAGAGGGTTCCGCTGATGCTGTGTTGGTGTCCACCCGCGCCCCCAGTACTTGGGTAGAAATGAGCTGGAGCTGAAGCCCGTCGTGATTCGGCGGGGTTTTTGGAACGCCTAGCTTACGGTCAATCTGTGCCAGCGGAAGCTCCGACCAATGGCGCATGGCGGCGAACGGGCATCTGGATGCGTTTACGAGCGAGTGGAGGGATGGGCCGCGATTGT
>JBDNHZ010000225.1:0-7304 GCA_041688515.1 Verrucomicrobiota bacterium | reverse complement strand
GACGAAGCAACGGAAACGACGTTCTGAGCCTCCGGCTCGGGCTGTCTTTGGCGTCGCTGTCTTCGCTTCGTTGCTGTGAGCCTGTCCCGGTCGATCCTTCCACCCCCCGACCGCAACCGCGTTGCGGTTGAAGGCCCGAGAGATCGACGTCCAGGAATGCCTTGGTGAACCGAATGTCAAAGGCGCAGATCTGAGCCCATTGATTTCCCACATCCAAGCCCGTTTCTGCTTGGCCGCCTTGCGCCGTACGACACGCTGCTGCGATGCGTCTCCGCCAGTTTCGCCCCGCGCTCCATGCCTCGATCGCTCTTGCGCTGAGCACTTCGACGCTCACTTTCGCCCAATACGTCCGCGACAGCTCGTCCGCTTCCGAGCAACTGCGCGTCCTCCGGAAAGAGGTCAATGATCTCGGTGACGCCCTTCGCAGTCGCCGCAACACTCCCAGCCCGCGCAGCAGTGGTGGCAGCACCTCCGACTGGCTGAATCAGATGCAGGCGGCAGAGGCAGCCCGTACCGCCGAACTCAAACGCGCCAGCGAACAACGCCGCGCCGATGCTGAGTGGAAACGCGATCACCCCAACGAAACCCGCTACCAATATTACTCGCGCATGGAGCGGGAACGCGACGCCGCCGACTACGCCGCGAGCGTCGCGGGCATCGCCGCCGCCCGCGCCGCCAGAGTTCGCGCCCAAGAAGCCGAATACGAGGCCCGCCGCGACCGCCAAGAAAAGGCCGCCTGGGAAAACTACCGCGCGGCGAACCACAACTTCATCCCCCGCTCCCGCGCGCCGGTTTTCTCCACGCCCACCGACGCCCTCGCCTGGTACCTCGCCCACGATCGCGAATCCCCCAACCCCTGGGCCGCCGGCCAGGCCGCCATTCTCCTGATCGACGGCTACGGTATCCCCGCCGATCCCGCCGCCGCCGCCCGCCTCCTCGATCCGCGGACCCGCCGCGAACCTGCCGGCGAACAGCCCCGCCCCGAACTCGCCGCCCTCTTCGCCTACCTCCGCGCCGTCCACCCAGAGGTCTGCGTGCCGCTCGGTGTCCCCACCGATCCCGCCGCCGCCCGCCGCGATCTCGAAGCCCTCGCCATCCGCCCGCACAACGACGTCGCCCGCTGGTATCTCGCCCGACTTCTCAGCGAATCCCCCGTCCTCGCCGACCAAAAAAAGGCCCTTCAATTTCTTCCCGAGGGCTACGCCTGGATGATCGAGCATCCCGCCGGACTTCTCTCAACCCAGGCCGCCGGCGGCTTCATGGTCAGCAAACCCGTGGACGCCACCGCCACCACCATCCTCGCCGGTGCCACCGTCGACCTCCCCGAGGCCCTCGCCACCTGGCCGCTCAACAAAATCAGCGCCATCGCCGTGCTCGTCTACCGACTCCCCGAGCCGCAGCTCAACCCCGCGCTCATGCTCTTCGCCGACACCGCCGCCGAGCGTTATCTCACCGGCTCCCCGTCGCCGAAGTTTCCCTACAACGAGTTCGATTACCTGCTCGTCGTCGCCGGCTCCCGAGGCTCCTCGTCGGCCCACGCCATCGCGCTCTTCGAACGTCTTCACTTCATCCGCTTCAACGAAGAGGGCAAATACACCCCCTCATTCCTGCGACTCACGGACCGGGCACGGTCGATCCCCGCTCTTTCACGCTGGGCTCAACGCGACGATGCCCTCGGCGTCCGCGCCCGCCTTGCCCTGTCCGCGCTCGCGTTCGAGGTGACAAATCCCGCCGCCCAGTCCAACACCGCTGTCGTCCTGCCCGAGCCCTTCGCCTCCGTCGCCGGCGCCATCGAACGTTACCGCGCCGCCGTCGACCGATATGCACCCTCCGTCACCGACATCGCCGCCAAAGCGATCGCCGTCAAAACCGCTCTCCAGTCCGTGTATGCCGCCATCGCCCGCCGCGATGCTTCCGCCCCGCCGATCTCCGCCATGCCGTCAGTCCTGGACAGCCTCGCCCTCTTCCAGCGCGAGCAAGATCAACTGATCCAGCTCAACGAAGAGCCCGCGCTCGTCACGTCCCCGGATCCCGCACTCTTCGCCATCGGAGCCGCGTCCTTCAACCTCGACCGCGCCGCCCTTCAATTCGACGCCGCGCACACCTCCGAGATGATCGCCAGCTCTGGCACGCCTAAACGCTTCGCGAAACTCCACGCCCTCTTCGAGGCCACCCGCCTCGGCGACGCCTTTGCCCCCAGCGCCCTCAGCCAGGACCCCGACTTCCGCTATGTCCTCACGTCGGGAGCCCGAGAAAAATTGCGCACCCTCAGCAACGCCCGGCGCGCCCGCGACGAAGCCGCCCGGCGCCCCCGCGCCCTCACCGCCCGCGTTCTCGAAGCCTGCCTTCGCAACACCGATCCAGACCCCGCACTCGTCGCCATCGCCGCCGCCAACGGCAGCCGTTTGGCGGCCCGCCTCCAGTTCGATCAACGCCTGAAAGCCAGCCTTGCCGCCGAGTCCGACGCCCGGCCGTCCGCCCAAGTCTCAACCGCCCTGGTGAACGAATTCGACACCACCCTCCTCGCACTCGATGCCCAACCACCCGCGTCCCCCGAATGGCAGTTTCTCGGCTTGCTCATGGAGGGCAGCGCCAACTGGCATCCCGTCGAACAATGGTTTCCACACATCATTCGCTGGACGAAAGACCGCGACGAACGCCTCGCCAGCGCTGCGCTCGTCAAGGCCCTCCGCCCCGGTTTCGAAGCCGTCATCGTCACCCTCAGCCAATGGCCCGGCCTCAACCACGAAGACTACCGCAGAGAAGATTGGCTCGACGAAGCCGACCAGATTTATCTCAAAGCCAAAGACCTTATCGCCACCGATGGGGTCGCCGCTCTCACGCTTTGTCTCGAAGCCGCTGGCCGCGGCAACCGCGACGCACTCGGACTTCTCGCCTACAACCTTCGCAACGGCCTTGGCACACTCCCACGCACCCCGGAGTTTGCGGACCTCCTCCTCGGCGCCTCGCTCAAGATCGCACAAACCGATGCGGAACTGGGTGACTCCATCGCCGCTTACAACGTGGGCCTCTCCCTGATGGAAGGCGACGGTATCGCGAAGAATCCTGCCGCCGGTCGCGAGTGGCTGCGCTACTCCGCCGGTCGCGGGAACGCCGACGCCGCCAATGAACTTCGCAACCACGCCAGCAGCGACGACCAACCCAAGGATCCCGCCGCCGAACGTCACTGGGCATCCGTCATGGTCATGGCCCGCGCCTACGAACAAATGCCCGTTCCCCCGCGCCGACTTGGCAGCGACATCATCGAACTCACCCCGCTCCGGCCCGCGCTCGAAGCCGCGCTCACTGCCGCCAATGCCAGCCTCGCCGCGCTGAAAACAAAGCGATTGAACGAAGAGGAAATCGGAACCGCCTACGACCGCTACACCACCGCTACCCAGGAGGCCCGCCGCACCCCAGCCACCGGCATTGTCCAACTCGCGCAACTCGCCAGCACCGGAAACCAAGGCGCGGCCTTTTCGACCGCGCAATTCCTCGCCGGCGGAATCAGCGGTCTCCGCCCCGATCAACCGCTGGCCCGCCGCTTTCACGCCCTCGCGCTTGAACTCCAACAAACCAGCGCCGAATTCGGCGACGCCGACGAAGCTTATCATCTCGGCCTTCACCACCTTGAACTCGCCGAAAAACGCGATCCTGCCACCGCGATCCGCTGGCTCACCTACGCCGCCGAACTCGGTCACCACGAGGCCGTCATCTGTCTCCGAAGTCTCTATGACACCGGCGCCCCAGGCATCCTGGCCGACCCCAAAGCCGCCGCCCGCTGGACCGCCTTCGGTGAGACCATCACGATCGAAAGCTTCAAGCCGCGCGCCCCACTGCGTTGAATCAGGGAAGCCGAGGGGTAGCTGCCGAGGGAACGAGGCGGACCCCAGACGCGGCGAAGCACGCAGGCATCCGCCCCCTCACGTCGGCAGCTTCCCAGATTCGTGTCGGAGCCCAACTGATCGGGGCAGTGTCAAGATGCGCCCCCATGGGAGGGCTTCATCCCCGAGGAATCCCGCCTGAGGCGGTTCCCCTCGATCATCGTCGAGTAATGGGTCAGTGGCGATCTGGGCGGTGAAGCTGAACTTCGGTTCAAACGGCATTCGGGCAGCTTTCCTGATCGGGGGACGTGACTGAGTTTTCCTGCCTATATTCCGCCGTTAAAGCATGGGGACTAAACGGGACTCGGGGACAGTCTCCGGGCTCTTGAATCTGCGTCATCTGCGGATAAAACTGCTTTTTAAAAGTTCACCTTTGTTGCCTCTCTCCGCGTGCTCCGCGGCTCCGCGTGAGATCTCTACTGCATGGATATGGCTTGGACTAAAAACGTCGCATCGGCCCTGATTCACTCTCCACATCTCGCCAAGCGCGCCGCATCGTGCGCCGCATCGTGCGCCGCATCGTGCGACGCATCGTGCGACGCATCGTGCGCCGCATCGTGCGCCACATGGCGCGAAGCAAGGGAACCGGCGGTCGGAAGAAACCTTCGAAGAGCAGCAAGCCCGACGTCCCCACCGAGCACGACTGGCGCACCACCGACGCTCAGGAGATCGACCGGCGCCGCCAAAGGGCCCGTGACGAGCTGATGCGCATCGAGAACCTGACCCCTGACCACAGCGTCTTCTCCAACTTCCGTATCCACTCCGCCAGCGGCCGGAGCTACGAGGTCGAGATCCGTTGCCTCGATCCCCTGGAATGTGCCAGCGAATGCGTCGACTTCCGCTCCAACGGTCTCGGCACCTGCAAACACGTCGAAGCCGTCCTCCTTGATGTCCAGCGTCGCACCCGTGGCGCCCTTCGCCACGGCGCCCTCAACACTTCCAACCGACTCGACGTCGTCGTCGACCGCCAGACTTCCCGGCTCCGGTTGAAGGCCTCCGATGGCCATCGCATCCCGGCTCCCATCCGTCGGTGGTTCGGATCCGACACGCTCCTCATTCCGGATGCCGATCCGGCACCAGTCGTCGCCGTCCTGCTAAAGGCGGGGGAGAGTCATCCCGCGCTGCGAATTTCCATGGAGATCGAGCCCTGGCTCGAACTCGAGCGCCGCGGCCAGGAAAGTCACGCGGCCCGACGCGAGTACGAAACCCGGGTCCAGTCCGGTGAATGGCCACCGCAGGAAACCCTCGTGCCCCTGCTTCCCTACCAACGCGAGGGCATGCTGCACCTGGCGTTCAAGGAACGCGCGCTCCTCGCCGACGAAATGGGCCTGGGCAAGACGATCCAAGCGATTGCCGCATGTGCGTTGCTGCACCGACTGGGCCGGGCGAAACGCGTGCTCGTGGTGGCGCCTGCCTCGATCAAGGCCGAGTGGGAGGAACAGATCCAGCGGTTCACGCCGCTCTCCTCGCTGCTCGTGTACGGCCATCACCTCGCCCGCAAGGAAATCTACCGCAAGATCGCCGCCGGCCAGAATCAGCCGTTCTTCATCCTCACCAACTACGAGCAGGCCATTCCCGACCTCGACGAACTCAACAACGTCCTCGGACCGCTGTTCCGATTCAACCGCGAGTTCCATCTCCTCGACGATCGCGGCCGGTCCATCGGCGTCCAGAACCTCGATGTCCTGCACCAGCGGGTGAAAGGCATCCTGCTTCGCCGCCGCAAGGCCGACGTCGCCAACGAGCAGGATTCCAACTGCCGCGCCTTTCTCAGCACCGACGCCGGCGCCACCGGCCTCAACCTCCAGGCCGCCTCCATCGTCGTGAACTGCGACCTCCCCTGGAACCCGGCCCGACTCGAACAACGCATCGCCCGCGCCTGGCGAAAGTTCCAGACGCAGCCCGTCACGGTGATCAACCTGATCTCCGAAGGCACCATCGAGCAGCGCATGCTCGAAACCCTGGCCACCAAGCGCAGCATCGCCGAGAGCGTTCTCGACCGTCCCGGCGAGGTCACCACCGTGATCCTTCGCAAATCCACGAAGGACGCCGCCGAGCGACTCCGGCAACTCACCGGGCAATCCCCCACGACCGGGAGCGGCGCCACCCCCACCGAACCCACCACGCCGCCGAAGCCCCGCGATGTCACCCAGGAATTCGCTGCCCGTCTTCGTCAGCGCCTCGGCGCCCAACTTGTCGCCTGCGAGGAACGCGCTCCCGTCGGCGGGGGCCCCGTCCAGATCCTCGTTGTAGCCGAACATCCCGCCCAGACCCGCGCTGCGTGGATGGATTCCCTCCGTGACGAGTTCTTTCCGTCGCTCGAAGGCAACCCGCCCTCGCACCAGATCGAGATCCTGGATCAGGCCAACTTCGAAGCCATCGAACGTCTCGTGAAGGCGGGACTGCTCCAGCGCACGGACACCGCCCGACGCGACCTTCTCGATCCCAACACACCGCCACCCGGACCACCTCCGTTGACAGCCGAGGAAGAAACCCGTCTCCGCGAAACCACCTCCCGCGCCGAGCGCGCCCGCAAGCGAAAGGGCCTCGGTCGCCGAAATGCAATCCTTCCGTTAGACCTGAAATGGCTCGGCATGGTCTGTCCACATTTCCACCGTGCCATCCTCGCCCTCTCCAGAAGGCTTGGGGACGTATTCACGCTCATCTTGCTCACAACAAACAAACGCCATTCCCTGATTTCCCTGTGCCGCGATCAGCTCAACAACCAACCTTGACTTCGCCTCACGATCGGAGGGCGATGCTTGCTCAAGCAACTCGTTCAGAATTCGGGTGGCGGCAGTCGGGTTGTTATAAAAAAGACCCTCAGCGGCCGCCTCCCACTTCTCCGAATACTCCAATAGGCAAAGTCGACGCAATCCTGCCAAGGCGCCCTCCGTCCTGATTTCCTGCAGTACCTCGACCAACCTTTTGAATTGGCTAACCGAGCATTGCGTCGTGATCGCCAAGAGCACTGGATCTATCGCTTCTTCACCGGCCTCCACAAGTGAGTGAAAAGCATCTTCGTCAAAGGAGTGCTTTAATTTAGATATATATGTGTCAAGGGCTGATTCATTCATGGAGACGTGAAAAGCATGATGTTGCCGTTGTTATCGACATTGAGCCAGGGAGAATTCCATCGGTTGTTGGTGTTGTAATCCCAATGCACCAAGATTCCCGAGATGGCTTTCAAAGCGGGCCAAACCCTTCTCAGTTACATTCGGTAGCCCCTTTGCGGCATTAAATTGAGCCATTGAACCAAAGAAGGTTCCTTCATCGGCCATCCCGGCTTGTTTCTCATTCCCAACGGTGTCTGGGGCGCTTCAAAGGTAAGCTTTCATTGCCGCTCGCAAGAGCTTCACAGCGGCCAGCCAGCGCATCCCGACCATGATTCCGTTTCGCAAAGCCCGGATGAATTGCGCG
>JBDNHZ010000224.1:0-15916 GCA_041688515.1 Verrucomicrobiota bacterium | reverse complement strand
GCGGCGCATACTCCGCCTGCTGACACGCGCTCAGACCCTTGAAGGTAAACTCCGCAAGCGTGGTGAACCGACGCCATTTGCCGTCGTCCTCAGGGCAGGTGCCGGCCCGCACCCGGGTATAGAAGCGATTGCCGCCGTTCCGGAGTCGGTTGGTGGCGACGGTGTACAGGTCTTCCATCCTCCAACTGCCACCGGCGTGATGATGAAGATCACCTGCCTTCGGCATGGCATAGAGGAAACGATAGAGATCGCCTGGCGAAGCGTTCGTTTTGAAGGCTTCAAAACGCCCATCGAATCCCTCCGCCTGGGCATGGTCGCCCAGCGCACCTACGAGCCACATCATCACGAACAGCGCGAGGCAACGGGGGACAAGGAAGGTGCGGGCGGGGACGCCCGTGGTCCCAGGGGGGTGGGGGGCAACCACACCAGGTATCGTGGGGATCACTTCGCTGACGTCGTTGGCCGACGCCAGAATCCGTTCAGGACCGCTGGGAGGGATCATCGGGTGGGGATGTTCTTTTCGTAACGGGTCCAGTTTCCGGCGATCTCACGGACCACGCGGCTGCCGACGACATGCGCGGCTTCCAGGGCTGGAAGCATGCCGCTGTATTCCTCGGTCATGCTTTCACTCGCCTTCTGGCCGGGATGCGGCGTGCAGAAATTGGAGCCGGTGCGCAGAAACAGCACCCGGTTGAAGTCGACCTTGCCCAACTTCGCCAGCTTGGTGAGGGCAAGGGCGATTCCCTGATCCTCCATGTTGGTCATCACGAAGTTCCCCTGGCCTCCGGTGTGCAGGCGGGTCCAATCGTTGGCCCAACGGGTCATGACCGTCCCGTGCCAGTAACGGCACGAACCCAGGCTGTCGCCGATCAACACCCTCGCCGGTTGCAACGCAGCAGGCGTGTCGGTGTAAAGGGCCCGGTGCTTCCGCGCGGCATCATTGTCAGGGATGACGGTGTCCCGGGTGAATTCATACGCCCATTGGACCAACCCCGGATTGAGCGTCCAGGCCATGGGCTTGGGCGCCCATTCGGCATTTCCCGGGATGACATTCGGCTTCTTGCCACCAATCGGGACGATGCCGTAAGGCCAATCCGCGGGAACTTCCCGGGAGTCGATCTCATAGGCGATGTCGCCGTCCACCACATGGCGCGCCCAGGCTGCGGCCCCGACCGAGGCATCGGCAGGATCAACCCCGGCAATCCCGTTGATGAGCCAGTACGTCTTCGAAAGATCCAGTGACGGGTCGAGCCCGAGAGTCAGGATATCAACAGCAGACCGGACGGTTGTGCCGGAGACGGCTCCGTAGACCCCGTTGGTGTTGAAGCGCAGCGGATGATCAACGCCAGCGACTGCCAGGGTGCCCGAGAGATGCTCGCGCTCGACCCAGAACTGGAATTCGCCCGGCTTGTCACCCGTGTCCTGTCCGACCTCGAACGTGGCCACAACCATGACCCGGGGGCGAATTGGCTCAGCGGCCAATGAACGGACGGGTGAGGCGAGAGTTGCCCCGATGCAAAGGGCAAGGCTTGGGAGCACCGGGGACACACGGCCCCCACCAAAACAACGCTTCATAAAGATTGAGAATTTGACCCACACGACACCGACGTAGCAGCTCAGCAGAAATCCTTCCGCGGGCCCAAAAAAATCCGCTTCATCATACTGAACCCATCCGCACAGAATCCCGGGACCGCCAGAGGCAGGCCCGGGACCTGTTTGGCCCTCACGCAGGATCGTCTAGAACTTGAGGGTGAGGCGGCCTTCCATGCGGAAGGGCAGGTCGGCGACGATCGATTCGTTGCCATAGACCGCGTTGGGCGGGCTCCAGTTCTTCTGGTCAGTGACGTTGAGGGCCATGAGGCGCGCCTCCCAGCGGGGCGCGGAATAGAAAACGCTGACATCGAGCGTGTACTGGGCCGGGATGACCAGGGTGCCGGCGACGTTGTTGTTGATGTCGCTGGTGAACACGATGTTGGCCGAGACCCCGAGGCCCTTGTAGATCTTATAGGTGGTCAGGAAGTTCAACAGGTGCTCGGGCACACCCTGACGGCGGAACTCGTCTCCACTCATGCTGAAGAAGCGGTCGGCGGGGGAGGTGAGCGACGTGTTGCCGACGTCGAACTGGGGCTGGTTGACCGTCGAATCGAGCAGGGAATAGCCCAGCGTGAGGTAGAACTGGCGGGTCGGCTGGTAGTTGGCTTCGAGCTCAATGCCGCGGGTCTTGAACTCGACAATGGACCGATCGAGCTGCGCATCCGCCCGGGTCTGCTGGAAGATGGCCGCTCCGAGGAACAGCTTGCCGTCCATCAACGAATACTTGGTGCCAAACTCGAACAACTTCGCCTCGTTGCGCAGGTTGCGCGTGGCGAAGTTACGGGCACCCGCCGTGGTGTAGCCACCGCCGTTCCCGACCGATCCCACCGGGTTCTGCGACCAGTTGTAGGTGAAGTAGCTGGAGAGCGTGGGCGTGATCTTGTAGATCGTCGAGGCGTTGGCGCTCGGCAGTCCCAGCGTGGTCGAATCCCCGGGCAGGAAGTTGGCCGGGTCATTGTAGTCCAGGCTGACGAAATTGATCCGCCCGCCCGCCAACAGCGACAGCTTGTCGGTGATCCGCCAGTCGTGCTGGTAGAAGGGACCGAAGAATAAGGCCGTCGATTCCCCGGAATCACCGTTGTCCGGCGTGTAGTACCGTCCGGGATGCCCCGGGACCGGCACCGAAGTGAACGGATTCGGGAAGTTTGCCGAGTTGTAAATGTTGATGAACTCCCGGTCGCGGGTGAGATCCCAGACGTTGGCTGGTTCGGTGAAGAAATCGTTGTAAGCCGTCACCGACTGGTAGCGGAAGTCCGCGCCGGTATTGATGAAGTGCTTGTCGAGATTGATCCGGAACTCGGTACGGTTCTCGACGCTCCAGCTCGGGTCGATGATCTCCGAGTAGTAATACGACGACAGGGTCTGGCGGTCGACGTAGCGGAACATCGTGTTGTTGGCGATGTCCACCGACTCCGAGGCGTGGTAGGTCTGGACCGCCTGGGTGTGGTAGCTGAACCCCTCGGAGTCATCGCCCGGCTTGAGCAGCCGGGTCCGGCGATCGTACTGCACGATCGGGCCCAGTTCGATGCGGTTGACCGCGGGGAATCCGGAGGTGACCCAGCGGCTGTTCTGCGGGTCGGACATGGCTGCTGGCGCGCCGCCCACGACGTTGATGTTGCCGAAGGTGATCGGGTTGCCATTGCCGTCGGCGAAACCCAGCGGGTAGGTACCGAAATCCGGCGCTGGATTGTTGTTCACGCCGGTCTGGTAGAGCCCCTTGTCGATGAGGTCTTGGGTGGGACGATTGACGCCAAAGTTCTCCGTGTAGTTCGCCCAGAACCATTCCGTGTTGAGGAAAAGTTCGTACTGCTCGGTGGGCAACCACGACAAGGCGGCATACACCGCCTCGGTCTTGCGAAAGCCATCGCGGTAGTAGCTTCCGGAGTTTTCGCCGGAGTAGCTCGCCCGCCAGGCGGCCTTCGTTCCTTGGATCGGCCCGCCCGCATCGGCGCTCCAGCGCCACTGATCGTACATGCCCGCCGTCGTCGAAACTTCGCCGTGGAAACCGTCGAAGTACGGGCGCTTGGTGATCAGATCGACGTATCCACCGACATACTGCGAGGGGCCGTACACCGAAGAGGCTGGGCCCTTCACGATGTTGACCGATTCCACGGAGTTGAAATTGACCGGCAAACCGTTGCCGTTGGAGGTCAATCCCAGCCGCATGCCGTTGATGAAGGTATCGCCGATCTGGGTGCGGATGTCCGGCGTGGTGGGTGCCCCGAAATTCGAACGGGTATAGGAGCTGGACGTCAGCTTGGAGAAGTCCCGGACGTCGTAGATGTTGATGGCATCCAGCTGTTCCCGGGAGATGATGGTGACGTTGCGCGGGGTGTCGAGGATCGATCGATCGGAGCCATAAACGGAGTTGAACGGCCGGACGGTGGGCACGACTTGCTCCTCGAGGGGGATGCCTTCGACAATGATCCGGTCGGGAGCCCCGGCAGATGCCGGCGGCGTGTTGGTGGTGGATTGGGCATATAGCCCTACCGAAAAGGTGAGCGTGGCAAGAGACGCGGGCAGCAGGAGGGTCTTCATCTGAGCATAAGGGATAAAATGCGACACCAGTCTGATGGGTCCGAAGGCTCTGATCCCTCCGGACTGCCGCAAAGACGGCCGATGAGTCGGGAAGCATCCTGCGGGCCAGACCGGAGGGACGAGTTCTACCGGAGGGACGAGTTCTACGAGTCCCCATGACCGGCTTCCGAAATTTCGGACTCGCGGAGTTCGTCCCTCCAAAGCCTTGGTTGAATCGTCGATTGATCGACTGGCACGCTGCGTGCATCACTGGTAGTGCCATGCTTTCTTCCGTGAATCTGCCTGATCGCCCCGGTCCGACGGCGCCCATCGCCGACACGCTGCGGTTGCTGGTGGATCAGTTGCTGGATCCTCCGGGTTCAGTCCTCCGGCCCGAGCATCGGGAGGATCGGCCGCTGCGGGGGACGACCCTGTTCCTGGCCCGGTGCACGGTGGAGACGCATGTGGGGCGTTTTGTGGCCTACGTGTTCCAGGACGTGATCCACAAGGGCTACGTGATCGCCCTGGCGCATGGGGACATCATCGGTGCGGCGGTGTTGTACACCCGGATCCATTCCTCCTGCATCACCAGCGAGACCCTGCGGGGATGCGATTGCGACTGTGTCCAGCAGTTGGAGGGCGCGTTGAAGGTCATCCAGGAGAAGGGTCATGGCATCCTGTTCTACCTGATGCAGGAAGGTCGGGGGGTGGGTTACGTCGGCAAGGCCCGGGACCGGATGCTGGTTCAGTCGTCCCATGATCAGATCTCGACCTTCGACGCCTACCGGTACATGGGATTGAAGAAGGATCACCGGTGTTACGATGACGTGGCGGATGTCTGTTTCCTGCTGGGAGTGCGATCGCCGTTCATCGTGCTGACCAACAACCCAGACAAGATTTCAGCTCTGACGGCCCATGGCATGAAGGTGGCCGGAACCGAGTCCCTGGAGTTCGAACCGTCGCCGTTCAATGTGGCCTACCTGGCGTCCAAGGCGGATTCGGGTCACGTGCTGACCCAAGCGTCGGCTCCCCATGTGAAGCGGGCTCTGCCGCCGGAGCCGGTGATGCCGTTCCGTCCGCACGCGCTCGCCGATGTCCAGCGGTTCATCTACGCCGCCTCCTATTTCCTGCCGGTGAAACCTGTGGATGGTGAGGTGATCCTGTCGGAGGAACAGTTTCATTCGCTGTTCGAGATCACGCCGATCGAGCAGTTCATGGAGGGGGACACCCCGCTAGTCCGTGATTACTACGTGATCCGTGGAAATCGGCTCATGGTAAAGATCAACGCCGAGAATATCGTCCGGTACAAGGCGCTTCATCCGGCTTCGCCGGTGGTGGATCTGTTGACCACTCCCTATTGGTTCCGGGTCCACGTGTATTTCGACATCGTGACCAGCCAGGAGGCGGTGGTGCTGACCTATGGACGCCCGCTGCTCTATGACGTGGCCGTGGTCCGCATCCAGAGTGAATCCCTGTTCAACCGCTTCCCCCTGCTCAACGTCGACAACCGGGTGAAGTTCGAGCGGGCCGTCCAGAGCATCGTGCACTACGGCGTGGGCGGCATCTTCCTGCTGTACTTTGATGGTCGGGGGGCTGGATTCGGGGCCCATGCCGCCGATCGGATGATGACCGAACAGCGGGTGACGTTCTCCAGTGACGAAGCCTACAAGAAGCTTGGGGTGGGCTACGACAGCCGGGATTATGACGCCATCATGCGCCTGATCCGGCATCACTATCCCTCCGGCAAGATCCAGATGGTCATGAACTCGCCTTCGAGCCTGGTGAAGAAGAAGGAGTATGCAACGGCGTTGAATGCCCATCAGATCGACGTGGCCAAATGGATCTTCCTCGATGACAGCGCCCTCTCCGAGTGAACCGCTCGATCCGCGCGGACACGACCTGCTCGATCGACGTGTGGCCGCGGTGTGGCCCGCCATGCGGTCGGTCCTGGCAACGCCGGTGGATGTACCCGCCGTCCTTCCCTCGGCCGGCGTCGTCGTCACGGGTGTCGGAAGCTCCGAGGCGCACGGTCGTTACCTCGTCGGACTCCTGAACGAGTGGACGCCCGTGCCTGCGGAGTTCGTTGCGCTGGGTGCTTTTGCAGATGCCGCATCGGTGGGCCCTTCCCGCCGGACGCGAGCGTTGGTGGTGTTCAGCCAGGGCCTCGCACCCAACGCGCAGCTCGCTCTCCATCGCGCCGGCGAGTTCTCGGGGACGGTGCTATTTACATCGGCAACCGAGACGGGCCAATTGGCCTCAGGTCGGCCCGAGCGCGCTGAGTTGCTCGCGCGACTGGTGCGTGGGGGCGCACGTATCGAACGATTCCCGGTTGAAGACGAATACACGTTGCTGGTGCGATTGATCGGGCCGGCGTGTGGATTCGCTGCCGCCCGTCGGTTCGCCGCCGCTGTTCCCGGGTCACGACTGCCACCGGCGGCGTCGCGGATCGAGTGCCTGCAAGCGGTGGCGGAAGGGCCGTGGCCCAACCGCGTGGCCACGCAACTCAGGGCCCGTGTCGAGGAGCATGGACGTGGTTTCGTGCTGGTGACGCCGGCCTCGGTGAGCGGATGCGCGCAGAATCTGGCAGCCAAGTTTGTCGAGGGCCTGTACTGGCCGCCGCCGCACATCGTCGAGACGCTCGAACTGGCCCACGGAACCTTTCAGCAACTGCTGGGACACAGGTCACCCGCATGGGTCCTGAGTGGGGATCCGCTGTCGGCCCGCGCCGTTGAAATGCTGGCTGCGGCGGGTCTGGATCCGTTCGAGGTTCCCCTTGGAGTGCCGGCGGATGTCGCGCCCCTGGCGGTGGAACTCCTGTTCAACGAAGCCATTGCCCGGTTGGTTTCCGATCTCGGAATCGATCAGGTCAACTGGCCTGGCAGGGGACTGGATGAAGTCCTCTACGGCTACTCCGGGAGCCCCTCCAGATGATCCCGCCACCTCTGTCGCAACCTGCTTTGGATGACCCACGTTCCGCTCCCGCTTCATCGATGAACACGCTCACGCGACCGGTCCCCGGCCACTACGACGAAGTCTATCCGCCGGGTGCAGTCTCGGCAGGGGTCGCCCGGGTGGCTGCCCTGATCGCGCCGTGGGCGGAGGAAAGCCTCGCATCCGGTGGCCAGCAGATCCTCGCCCTCTGCATCCTCCGTGGTGCGGTCTTCTTCTATTCCGACCTGCTCAAGGCCATTCCCGTCTCGGTCGAAGCCGCCTTTTGCCGATGCCGCGGATACGAGCCGGGCGTGAACGGTCAACTCGCCTCAACCCTTCGCGTCGAGGGCCTCGCTCCCGACCTCAGCGGGCGTCACGTGCTGTTGGTGGATGACATCTGCGACACGGGCCGGACACTGGCGCACCTGTCGGAGTTGTGTCGTGGGCGCGGGGCCTCTTCGGTCCGTACCGCGGTGCTGATCCACCGGACGATTCCGGAGAGCCAGTTCACCCCCGATCATGCGGCGTTCCGGTACGATGGGCGCGAGTGGTTCACCGGCTACGGCATGGATGACCGTTCCTGGCGGACCAATTATCCGTCGGTCTATGCCCTGCGCGGGAGCGGTTGAAACGCTCCTTTCCCCGTCTCCCATCTCAAACCAAGGACCCGAGCGGCACATCCTGACACTGCCCCCGCCCGACGGGGATCCGCCTCCTCACGTCGGCAGCTACGAACGGGCCTGTGGGGTAGCTGCCGAGGGAACGAGGCGGACCTCAGACAAAGCACAAGAACATCCGCCTCCTCACGTCGGCAGCTACCC
Source organism: Verrucomicrobiota bacterium (assembly GCA_041688515.1). Taxonomy (GTDB): domain Bacteria; phylum Verrucomicrobiota; class Verrucomicrobiia; order Limisphaerales; family UBA9464; genus UBA6176. The sequence goes on along the minus strand of JBDNHZ010000224.1, from coordinate 8,054 downwards.
AGGTTTGTGTCGCCGCCCAACTGATCGGGGGCAACTGCACCAGGCTGGCCCAGGTCTATTTTGAGCGCAACTCACCGGGTGGGTCTGACGATATATTCAACGGCACTTTCGCCACGGTTTACTACCTGCAGGGGACCCAAGGCTGGACGGCGACGTTCGGGGGCCGTCCTACGGCGCCGTGGAACGCGCGGATCGTGGCGGAGAGCGGCCAGTTAGGTCTTCCTGCGGGCCAATTCAGTTTCACCCTCGCGGGAACCGCCGGGAGTTCCTGGGTGGTCGAGGCGAGCGAGGTCCTTGGCCAGCCCAGTTGGACGCCGGTAAGCATGCTCACCCTCAGCTCACAAGGGAGGGCTCAGTTCGTCGATCCCGCGCCGGCCGATCGTGCGGGACGGCTTTACCGGTTGCGTGTGCAATGAAATGGATCGAGGCGGTTCATGGGGAGCCTTCGCCTTACCGGCCGTTGACAAGTCGGACGTCTTCTCCGGAATCATGCAATGGAGCGGATAGGCGTAGTCTCAGAATGCGTCCTCCCCGAGGGCGGGCGACAAAAAAACTGGTCTCGCCCATGGAAGGAACTCAAGATCCTGCGGTACGAGGCAAAGCGGGAGACGTTCCGCGGCATGATTTCGCTGCCCGTCGTCCCCGGCAGCCATCGCCGGATGGCGGTAAGGGTCATCGCCGACCCCGGCAGTGAATCGCTGAGCATGCTGAATATCGAATAGGGAACCCAAGCCATGCGCATCACCAAGATCGAACTCAAGAACTGGCTGAACTTCCAGAAGCTGGAAACCCCGGCTCTGACCGACCGGGTATTTGTCATCGGCCCGAATGCGGCGGGAAAATCAAACCTGCTGGAGGCTCTGCGCTTCCTGCGCGACGTGGCCCAACCGGCGGGAAGCAAGCCGCAGGCGGGCGGATTGCAGAACGCGACTGAAATGCGCGGTGGGATTTCAAAACTGCGCTGCTTAAATGCCAGGGGCGACAACGAAGTATGCATCACCATCGAGCTGTTGGGCGACGACGGCACGTCCTGGAAATACGTTTTGGGCTTCAAGAACGAGGCCCGGGGAAACAACCGCATTGAGGTCACTCGCGAGGTCGTGACCAAAGACGACAAGGTGCTGCTGGCCCGACCGACTCTGGTGGACAAAGAGGACAAGGAGCAACTGACCCAGACGCACCTCGAACTCACCAATGCCAACAAGGAGTTTCGTGACCTTTCTAAATTCCTGAGCGAGACGACCTACCTGCACCTCGTGCCGCAGTTGTTGAAGTACGGTCCAAAAATCGGAGGGCACGTCATCGAAAGCGACCCATTCGGCCAGAGCTTTCTCCAGCGCATTGCAGGCACTGTGGAGCGGACGCGAAAGGCTCGCTTGCGCCGCATTCAGAAGGCTCTGAACACGGTGGTGCCGCTATTTCAAGAGCTGCGTTTCCTCAAGGACGAGATCACCGGACTGCCTCATCTCGAAGCCAACTTCGTCCACTGGCGCGAAAGCGGCGCCTGGCAACGCGAAAGCCAACTCTCCGACGGCACGCTCCGTCTCATTGGCCTGCTCTGGTCTCTCATGGAGGGAAATTCGCTCCTGCTGCTGGAGGAACCGGAACTCTCGCTCAACGAAGAGATCGTGCGCCAGTTGCCCAAGGTCATCCACCGTATCCAAACCCAAAGCAAAACCTCCCGGCAGGTGTTCATCACCACTCACAGTGAAGCGATACTGTCGGACCGCAGCATTCCTCCCCAGGATGTGCTGCGACTCGTCACCACTCGGGATGGCACGGTAATCAAGCCCGTGGACGAGCAGGAAAAGATCATGCTCACCAGCGGCATGAGCGTGGGTGACGTGTTGCTGGCCTCAGTGAAGCCGGAGAAGCACGATCAACTCTGCCTCGCTCTGGCATGATGTTGCCCACGGTCTACCTCGCCGCCGAAGATGTGCCGGGCCTAGCCGTTGGTCGAAAACTGCTCGCCGAGCACCCGAAGCTTTCAATTTACCGGGAGGAAAACGGGCACGGCTACGGCAGGCTGAGGCGCAAGACCCCCAACTACAATCAGATGGGTAGCAGGGGTATTCCTGTCCTGATGTTGACCGATCTCGATGACGATCCTTGCCCGTCAGACAAGATAATGGACTGGCTGGGTAACGCCCCAAGCCGGGGCTTTCTCTTTCGCATCTGCGTGCGCGAGGTCGAAGCCTGGCTGCTGGCCGACCGACCGGCGATGGCGGAATTTTTGAGAATCAAGGAGGACCGGTTGCCCACCGCACCGGAAGGGCTGGACGACCCGAAGGCGGAATTGATCAAACTCGCACAAGCAGCGCCTCGCAAAACCCGAGTCGGGCTGACTCCAATTGGGCTGGCCGCCATCGGGCCGGACTACAACGATCTCCTGTCGAGTTTCATCGCAGATTCCTGGTCGATTACCCGTGCGGCCGATCGCGCTCCCAGCCTGAGACGCGCCCGGCAACGCGTCAGCAAATTGGCGGCGCTCGTCGCCTCGGAGGCTACCTCGTGAAATCCCCCTTCACATGCCGCCTTCGATCGTCGCTTCAGAAGCAGATGGCATGGACGACCGTTCGTGGCGCACCAATTACCCGTCGGTCCATGCCCTGCGTGGAAGCCTCAGGCTGAGCAGGATAAAGAACCTCCATTTAGGATGGTCGGCTGCCAACCGGTTGTTGACCGTCTTTTCGATCGCACTCCGGGAAAGGGCGCATCTGGACGTTGCCCCCATGCGCATCATGGATTCTTGAGCTTCGCCGGGACGGGGGTCTCCATCCCGGAGGGATGGGAGCGATGATCCCCGGGTTTTCGCTTCACTCTCCCCGGATTGGCTCATCGCTGAAGCGTCTCCGGCGTCGAGAGAACTGGGGGGCACCCCCTTGAATCGCAGGCGAAGCATGGGAAACGGGCGAGGACGCCCGTGTTCCACGACGCCCCGATCGCGATCACACTTTGCAAAGTGTGACCGTCCCTCCCGCATCGCGCGACGCCGCGGGGGCAGTCTCCAGCGGCGCCCGGATCTAAGGAGCTCCACGACTCCGTGGTTGCCCGCGGGGGTTGGGATTCGAAGAGTGCGGGCATGTCGATGCCTTTCGCACGTTGGATCCGATGGTCCCCCGGACTGGGCGTAGGCCTCGCCTGCTTTTTGGGGGCCGCGATGAACGGGGTGCGGGCGGCGGAAACCAATTCAGCAGATCCAGCAGCGGCCCTGCGGTGGCTCGGCCTGGCCTTTACTCCAGAGCAGGAGCAGCAACTGGAAAGGCAGGCGAAGCTTCAACGCGCGGGCTTGGATGCGGTGCGGGCGCGTCCTCTGGATCCCGGCCGTTCGCAGGCCTTGGTCTTCCGGCCATGGTCGGATTCGGTGCCCGCCGCGATTCCGGACGGCTTCCATTGGTCTCCCCCCGCGGGCATCCAACGCCCCGGGAACAACGAGGAACTGGCCTGGCTCGGCGTGGCGGAATTGTCGGCGCTGTTGCGGGCGCGTCTGGTGACCTCGGAGGAGTTGACCCGACTTTGCCTGGCGCGACTGCGGCGGTTTGACGAACGCCTTCATTGTGTGGTGAACCTGACGGAAGAACGCGCCCTGGAGAGCGCACGCCGGGCCGACGTCGAGATCAGGGCCGGGCGCTGGCGTGGTCCGTTGCATGGCGTTCCCTACGGTGCCAAGGATCTGATCGACGTGCGGGGCGTCCCCAGCACCTGGGGAGTGGCGGTGCGGACGAATGCGGTGGCGACGGCCGACGCGACGGTGATCGCCCGTCTGGAGGAGGCCGGTGCGGTGCTGGTGGCCAAGTTGAGCCTGGGCGAACTGGCCATGGGCGATGTCTGGTTCGGAGGAAAGACCCGCAATCCCTGGGCACCGGACAGCGGTTCCAGCGGTTCCTCCGCGGGTTCTGCGTCGTCGGTGGCAGCCGGGTTGCTTCCGTTCGCCATCGGATCCGAAACCCTCGGCTCCATCGTCTCTCCGGCAACGGTGTGTGGCGTGACCGGATTGCGGCCGACGTTCGGACGCGTCCCCCGCACCGGTGCCATGACGCTCTGTCCCTCGCTGGACAAATTGGGCGTGCTGGCGCGGTCCGCCGAGGACTGCGCGTTGGTGCTCGAGGTGCTCCGGCGTCCGGACGGCAAGGATGCTTCTGTCGTTGCCGCTGGGTTTCAATGGGACAACACCCCGGGGATCACCGGCATGCGGATCGGCGTGCTGTCCGCGGACCTGCAACGGGATGACGCGGGGCGCACCAACCATGCCGCGGTGATCGAATGGTTGCGGACGGCCGGGGCCGAGGTGCATGAAGTCCGCTGGCCCTCCTATCCGGGCGACGCGCTGGGCTTGATCCTGATGGCCGAGGCGTCGGCGAGCTTCGAGGCGTGGGTGCGGGATGGTCGGGCGGAGGGATTGGTGCAGCAGGAGGGCGGAAGTTGGCCCAACCAGTTCCGGGCCGCCCGCCTCATCCCGGCGGTGGAGTATCTCGAGGCCAATCGCGGACGGGGTGAACTGGCCGAGGCCATGGAAAAGGAGTTGGCATCCCACGATGCCGTTCTGGCACCGGCATGGGTGGGTGAAACGCTGCTGTACTCGAACTACAGCGGACATCCCTGCGTGGTGTTTCCGAACGGACCCAAGGAAGGCAGCCGACCGGCGACTGTCTGCCTCATCGGGCGGTGGTTCGGCGAATCCGCCCTCCTGCGCGTGGCGCGGGCGTACCAGGCGAAATCGAAGTGGCACCGGGGCCGGCCACCCGGGTTTTAGGGGGGACGCCGAACCGGCTCAGTACCAAAAGCGGTTGCTGCGGTCGCCGACGCACCCCTATTACAGAGCTTCCATGAGACGACGCGCGTCATTCGCCCTGGGTCCGCTGCTGTTCTTGTCCGGGCTCGTCTTGGCAGAGGTGCCGGGGGCTCCGGCGCTCCCACCCGCTTCAGGCGTCCGGTGGGTCTTGTCTTCGCCTCTGGATCGACAGGTGTTCCAGCGGTCCTCGCGCGCGTCGGGTGCGATCGTTTTCGAAGGAGAGCTCGGCGGTGAACCGGGCGACGTGGTGGAAGGACGGATCGAGGGACCGGGAATCGAAGGCGGATGGCGGTCCCTGGTGACGCTGGCTCCCGGAGCGCAGCGGTTCCGTGCGACGCTGCCGGCGCCGGCAGGCGGATGGTATCAGGTGACGGCGCGGTTGCGTCGCGGCACGAATGAGTTGGCCAGCACGCAGATTGCCCAGGTCGGTGTCGGCGAAGTCTTCGTGATCGCCGGTCAGTCGAACTCTGCCAATCACGGGGAGGAACGTCAGACGGTGAAGTCCGGCCGGGTCTCGGCGTTCACCGGATCCAAGTGGCAGTGGGCGAACGATCCCCAGCCGGGCGCCAGTGGCGACGGGGGAAGCTTCGTTCCGCCCTTCGCCGAGGCCTTGGCGATCCGCTTCGGGGTTCCCATTGGAATCATCGCGGTCGGGGCAGGGGGAACCAGCGTCCGGGAGTGGCTTCCCCGCGGGGCGCGGTTCCCCAATCCCCCGACCGTCCTGGGCAACGTCACCCGTCTCGAAACCGGCGAATGGGAAAGCAAGGGCGCCCTCTTTGAGGCGCTGATCGCGAAGACCCGGGCCGTGGGAACGCGGGGATTTCGTGCGGTGCTGTGGCATCAGGGGGAATCCGATGCCAATCAGGCCGACCCGACGCGAACGTTGGCCGGAGATCTGTACACGCGGTACCTCGGCGAATTGATGGGTCGTTCGCGGGAGGCGGCGGGATGGGCCGCGCCGTGGTTCGTCGCCCAAGTGAGTTATCACACCCCCAACGACACGGGTTCGCCGGAGATCCGGGCGGCACAGGCGGCTTTGTGGAAGTCGGGCGTGGCGTTGGAAGGACCGGACACCGATGCGTTGGTGGGGGTCCTGCGGGACACAGGCGGGAAGGGGATCCATTTCAGCGGACCGGGCCTGCGCGAGCATGGGTATCAATGGGCGGTGAAGGTCGGCGCGTGGCTGGAGGGTCAATTGGCGGTGGCCGGTGCCGGAGCGTCGACCTGGCCGCCATTGGGCTTGCCCGGGACGGAGAACTTCCAGGTCGAAGGGCGACCTGCCTTTGTCTTCCTGCCTCCGGAGGGCAAACGAACATCGCCGCAGCCATGGATCCTCTATGGGCCAACTTTGCCCGGGCATCCGGACGAAGCGGAACGTTGGATGCACGAACGGTTCCTGGCGGCGGGCGTGGCGGTGGCGGGGGTGGACGTGGGCGAGGCCTATGGCAGTCCCCGGAGTCACGCAGCCTTCGATGCGTTGTCTCGGGAACTGACCCGTCGCGGATTCGCGGGTCGGGCCTGTCTGCTGGGTCGGAGTCGCGGCGGATTGCTGGTGACCAGTTGGGGTCTTGCCCGGCCAGACCGCGTCTCTGGCGTGGCCGGGATCTATCCGGTGTACGACTTCCTGAGTTATCCGGGGGTGACCAACGCCGCCCCGGCCTACGGGTTGACCCCGGCCGAGTTGCTGGCGCGGGCGGAGGAGTTCAACCCCATTGCCCGCGTAGGAATCCTGGCGCGGGCGAAAGTCCCGGTGTTCCTGCTCCACGGCGACTCGGACACGGTGGTTCCGCTGGAGCAGAACTCGGCCGAGTTCGCGCGGCGTTATCGGGAGGCGGGGGTGGAATCGTTGCTGAAGCTCGTGGTGCTCCCCGGCCAGGGCCACAACATGGACGAGCGCTTCTTCCGCTCCCAGGAACTGGTCGATTTCGTCGTGGACCGCGCCCGTGCCCGTTGACGCGGGGGGCATCGGAACGTTCCCTGCCCGACCAGCGTCCGCCTCGTCACCTCGGCAGCTACCCGTGGGCGACGAAGTCAGGAGACTCTGTTCTCCGGAGCTTTGCGGGTCCTGGTCACGGACTCGCGGAGCTCGTCCAGAGTTGAGCCCGGGAACGCAGGGAGGAGAGAGGCGGGCGAGCAACGTGCGCGGGAGGCCTTCATCCCGGAGGGATGGGAGCGATTTGCCCGGGGTCAGCGTAGCGCCACCCCGGGAGAGCGATGGAATGGACGATCAACCCGGAGGGGTTGCAGATCTTCAACCCCTCCGGGGTCTGAACATGTTCAAATTGGGGCGAGTGCCCCGGGGGTTCGCTTCGCGTACCCCGGGCTAATCGCTGTGACGCCTCCGGCGTAGAGGGGATGGCTTCGGACACCGACCGGGACGCAATCGGGCGAGGACGCCCATGGTCCCGGGAGGGCGAACAGTCACAACGCGCTCGCGGACGCAGGACGGGAAAAACCTTTGCTGGCGTAGGGAAAGGGGATGAACAACCTTCGGGTTTCACGTGTCTGTTTCGCTGCGCCTACGCCAATGAAATCTGGCTTTTTTCCCACCCTTCTCGCGTCTTTTGCCGGGGGATTGCTGCTGGCGGCGGCACCTCCTTCCAGGTCGGTGCCGGAGCCGGTTCCAGACGTGCCCGCCGAAGGATTGTCGGTGCCGGACGACCTCCGGCGGGATGCCACCGTCACGGCGATCGAACGGGTCATGCCGGCGGTGGTGAACATCGCCACCCGCTCCCGGGTTCATCGGGGCGGCGACGCCGCCCAGCAATGGATCGAGGATTTCTATGGATACCGGCGTCGGCAGGAATCCGAGGATTACAGCCGCGGCTCCGGGGTGGTGATCGACCCGGAGGGTTACGTCCTGACCAATGTGCACGTGGTGCAGGAAGTGGACGACATCATGGTCCAGTTCGCGGACACGCTGGAATCGTTGCCGGCGGATCGGGTGGCGCTTTCGGAAAGCAAGGATGTGGCGCTCCTGCGGATCCGGGCCCCGAAGGATCGGCGGTTCAAGTCGGTGAGCTTGGCGCGGGAAGATGACCTGTTGCTGGGGGAAACGGTGATCGCCCTGGGCAATCCCTTCGGACTGGGTGGATCGGTCAGCCGGGGAATCCTGAGTTCCAAATCGCGGCGGGCACCCGAATCGGTTCCCGAGGGCAGTCCATTGCAGATTGCCGACTGGTTGCAGACGGACGCGGCCATCAACCCGGGGAATTCGGGTGGGCCCCTGATCAATCTGCGCGGCGAGTTGATCGGGTTGAAT
>JBDNHZ010000007.1:0-4683 GCA_041688515.1 Verrucomicrobiota bacterium | reverse complement strand
GGCCTCCGGCGACGTTGGTAATGGACCAGGCCGGCGCGGGTGCGGGAACGATGGGAACCGCCTGAAACCCGCCGCCCGACCCGGGCCGAAGGGTCCATAGCAGGATCACCACCGCACAGATGATGATCCCCAGGCGGGACCACCACTTTGGTCGGGTGGGGCCCGATTCAGGGGGCGAAACGGAGGAGGAGGGCGTCGAGGCCGGCATGGTTGATGGAGAGGTGGGCTTCGCGGCGGACAATGGGTTTGGCGTGGAAGGCGACACTCAGGCCCGCCAGTCGCATCATCTGGAGATCGTTGGCACCATCGCCGGCCACGATGGCCGCCGAAGTGGGGCATCCGAGAGCATCACAGGCCGCCTGAACCCGATTCGCCTTCGTCGTGGCATCGACGATGTCGCCCAGGACCCGACCCGTGAGGAGGCCATCGACGATCTCAAGGGTGTTGGCGAGCGTGTGATCGAGGCCCAGTCGCTGGCGGAGACGTTCGGTAAAAAAGGTGAACCCACCGGAAATCAGAAGGGTGGTCCAACCGGCGGCACGGGCGGCAGCGAGGAGGTTTTCGGCACCCGGCGAGAGACGGAGCCGTTCCTGATAGACCCGCTCCAGTGCTTCGACCGGAAGTCCCTTGAGCAGGGCGACGCGCTGGCCCAGGGACCCCTGAAAATCAAGTTCCCCGCGCATGGTCGCCTTGGTGATGGCCGCCACCTGCGGCTTCACTCCGGCCAGGTCGGCGATCTCGTCGATGCACTCGATGGTGATCAGGGTCGAGTCCATGTCCATGGCCAGCAATCGGAAGTCCGATCGGCGCAGGACGGGATTCAGGGAAAAGGCATCGAGGCCGGCCGCCTGCGCCTCCTCGATGAGGGCAGGGGCATCCGTGACCCCGGTGAAGCGGAGGGCATCCGGTGCAATCCAATCGACGCGGGTGGCTCCGCACCGTTGCTGCCAGGCGGGCGCGTCGATGCTGGGACCGATGAGAACGAGTTCCGACATGAAGCGGCGAGGATGCGGGTGGAACCGGGAAGGAATGAAGGTGAAAAAAGAATTTCGAACCTTTTGTACTCCCGTGCGTATCACCTCTCAAGAACGCATGAAGTTGCCCTTTCAGGCCAGCGACGAACAGGTGATGTGGCGGGTCCAAGCCGCCGCGGATGCCGTCGCGTTCGCCGAGTTGGTGCGACGCTGGGAGAAGCCGATCCAGCGACTCTGCACGCGGATGACGGGCGATGTGCATCGCGCTGAGGATCTGTCGCAGGAAGCGTTCACCCGTGTGTTTTCCCGACGTCAGGACTTCATTTCCACGGCGCGCTTCTCAACCTGGCTCTGGCGGATCGCGGTCAACCTGTGTCACGACGAACTCCGCCGACGCAACCGCCGCGCGGAGGTGGCGCTGGAAACCGACGGCGGAGAATCCGGTGAGACGACTCCCCGCCGGGATGAGCCAGTCGCCACGGGGCAGGGGCCCGATGAATCGTTGCACTCGCTCGAACGCGCCGAGTGGGTGCGCCGGGCGGTGCTCAGCCTTCCCGAGCATTACCGGGCGGTGGTCGTCCTGAGACACTACGAAGGCCTGCGGTTCGTCGAGATCGCCGAGGTGCTGGGCATTCCCGAAGGCACCGTCAAATCCCGGATGGCCGAGGGCCTCGCCCAGTTGGCGGGGCGCATCCGTCCTGAGAACTTTTGAATCCCCGGAAACCATGAATCATCCCACACCGGAAGAATGGATGTCGTGCCTCTACGGTGAGGCGGACCCGCAAGTTCAAGCCTCGGCTGCGGCGCACCTGGAGCGGTGTCCCGAATGTCGGGAACAGGTGGCTCGATGGAAGTCGGCCCAGGCGCTCCTGGGCGAAGATCGGGCGACGTTGGTCCCGCCTCCCCGTCGTCGTGGATCCAACGTCTGGGCGCAGGCCCGCCCGCTTCTGGCGGCGTCGGTCATCCTCGCCGCCGGATTCTTCGCCGGCCGTCTGGCCGGCCCTTCCCGCGCCGAGATGCGGGAGGAATTGGCTCAGGCACGCTCCCAGATCGAGGCCGACCTTCGATTGGCCTACCGTCCCAACCTCGAAGCGATCGCCACCGCCGCCGCAGGATCCGTGGCCCGCGAGAACCGCCGTTGGCAGGACGAGATCAGCGCCCAGTGGGCCGCTGCCCGGATCGAGGACCAGACCGGGGTGCAAACCCTCCTTCGACAACTGGAAACCCGGCAGGAGTCCGACCGTGCCGCCGTGCAGGCGGGATTGATCGGGCTCGCGCGGTACACCGGCTCGGGCTTCGAGCAGGCGGAGTCCCAGTTCCATCAGCTTTCACAGACGAAATGGTCACAACCCGCTCCCAACCCCAACGAACGTTCCCTGACTCCCTCGATCCCATGAAAACTCCCTCCCTCTGTCTCGCATTGGTCCTGGCACTGGCCGGTTCCGCCCACGCTGCCCAGGCGCGCGTTCGCCCGCCTCGCCCGGCACCGCCGCTCCCGGCGACCGTGGACCCCTCCTCTGAAGCCCCCGAGCCCCCGGAACCCGCCGAATCGCCGGAGGCCCCGGAGCCGCCCGAGTTGCCGGACTTCACAGCGGCTTCCGGTGTGGGCCAGGAAATGGGGGCGCGCATCCAGGCGCAGGTCGAGCGGGCCCGAAGGGATGTCGAGCGCCATCGGCAGAGCCTCAACAGCGGTCTGGCCCGCATGCAGCACAACCTCAACGGGTCCTTCGTCAGTGCCGGCGGCCCCCAGGCCTTCCGGGCCCTGGTTTTGCCGGGAGCGACCGGCACCCAGGACATGGCGGGCATCAAGGAGGAATTGGTCATCATGGACCGCGTGCTCGCGAAGGCACTGCATCCGGAGTCCGAGCGCCGGACCAACCCGTTCCGCTTCGAATTTGGCAGTGTTCAATTGGGCGGCAGGAGCGATCTGGACGCGCTCTACCTGGATGGGTACGGAGCGCTTTTCCTGTTGGAAGTGGATTACCCCCTTGTGGCCGATCCGTCGGTCCCTGCGGAGAAGGAAGCCGCCGTCGCCCCCAAGGACGACGACTGGGCGAAGGCCCGGCGTGAAGTTCGCGGGGAGTCGGACCCAGACGACTCGTACCGACTGCCGGATGCGGTGTTCCCGCCGGCCGCACCGAAGCCTTTCGATGCCGCCCGTGTGGAGGGGCTGCGAAGCCGCCTGCTCGGGGCACTTCAGCAAGCGCACCACCTGCAATGCGTCCGGGAAGGTGAAACCGTCACCTTGGTGGTCTCCGGAGCCCCTCCTGCGAATCCCCCGGTCCGGCGGACCCGAAGCCGTTCCACCGCCGGATCTCCGGGACCGGATCTCCGGGCGCGGGAAATGCGGGCGGAAGGGCCGGGCATCCGTCCGGGTTCGGTCATAACGCTGCGGGTAAAGAAGTCCGATCTGGAAGCCCTGCGATCCGGCCGGCTCAACGCTGAGGAATTCGCGACCAAGGTCACGATCTCGCCCCGGTCCGAGGGGGCTGCGCCACCAAAACCTTAGGTGGCGCCGGGCCCCATTTCGGAGCCGCTTCTCGTTTCGTGGAATTCGATTCCTGACTCGTTCTGGATTTGGCCTTGCCAAGCCCGCGGCTGCCCGGCGTAACTGGGTGGGCTATGCATCGTTGTCTTCCCAAATCCATCATCCTCGCTGCACTGGCAGTCGGGAGTGCCGCCGGCGTTGCCCGCGGTGAAACGCTCTTCCTCGACACCTTCGAGACCGATACGTCAGCCAACTGGAATCTCCACGTGGGTTCCTTCACGGCTGGCGACTCCGACTACCGCGTCGACTGGGGCTTCGACTACAGCACCCAGCCGTACAACTTCTTCTCCAGCCCGGCCGCCTTCGAGCCCGAGTCGCGCATGGTGCCCCGGGCACCCGGCGGTACCGGATCCAAGGGCGTCAAACTCACCGTCAACAAGGACGACATCGGCGCGCGCATCGTCGTCAGCCTCTACCCCAAGAGCCAGAACTTCAGCGGCAACTTCGTGCTGAAGATGGACCTGTTCATGAACCATGGTTCCTGGGGTGACACCGGCGGCGGCACCACCGAGAACGCCTGGTTCGGCATCAACCACCTGGGCACCGGAGCCAACTGGGCCACCTTTGCGGGCAACGGTCTCTCGACCCTGTTCGTTCCCCCGATTGCCGGTGCCGCGACGAGTGACGGTCTGTTTTTCACCGTGGATGGCGATGGCGGCGGGGCCAAGGATCTGTGGGCGTTGTCCGGAAACGCCGGTGGCAAGCCCACCGTGCTCTACGGCGACGCGGGCGGCATTCTCGACCTCGACAAGGACACGCTCCCCGATCACGGCGATGAACAGGGCAACTTCCTCGGAGCGTTTCCCTCCCCTCCCTTCGAAGCCCAAGGCATGCTTGGCAAGAGCTGGGTTCCCGTCGAAGTGTGGCAGGTCGATGACCTGATCACCCTCAAGCTCAACGGCCAGATCTTCGCCCAGTACACCAACACGAGTCCCTGGAAGACCGGCACCGTGATGATCGGCTACTCCGATCTCTTCAACTCCATCTCCACGGCGCTGGAAGAAAACTGGGTCATCTTCGACAATGTCCGGGTCGAGCGCGTCCGCAAGGTGGTCGTCGATACGGCGGACAACACCAGCACCGCCGCTGACGGCAAAACGTCGCTCCTGGAAGCGCTTCAGGGTCAGCAGGAGAATGACATCATCTCCTTCAATATTCCCG
>JBDNHZ010000223.1:0-8352 GCA_041688515.1 Verrucomicrobiota bacterium | reverse complement strand
CGCGATCCGGGAGGGCGATCACACTTTGCAAAGTGTGATCGCGATCGGGGCGTCGTTGAACGCGGGAAAGGACCGTCCGCCCGCTCCCCCACGTTTGACCTCCGATTCGAGGCGGTGCTCCCCAGAGACGGGGCGCATCCGGACGCTGCTCCTCCTGGGACCGTGGCCGTCCGCTACGCCGGAGGCGGTTCAGCGATTCGCCCGGGGTAACACCCCGGGGTCAGACGCCCGAAAGCGAATCCCAACCCCGGAGGGGTTGCAGATCTGCAACCCCTCCGGGGTTGATCTTCCATTCCATCGTCATCCCGGGGTGTTACCCCGGGCGAATTGCTTCCATCCCTCCGGGATGAAGGCCCCCCGTCCGGGGACCGCGCCCCCAGGATCATGCCGGCACAGCCCGAGAATCCGCTTCGCGCATGAGGGGAGTGTCAGACTGCGCCCTGTTTCCCGCCCCCCCGGGAATTCCCGCTGGCACTCCCGGTCCTCCCGCGTAGCCTTGCTGCTTCGAAACACCACGATGAAGGTTGTCATCCTCTGCGGCGGTCTGGGCACGCGTCTCCGTGAAGAGACGGAGTATCGTCCCAAGCCGATGGTTCCGGTCGGCGGACGCCCGATCCTCTGGCACATCATGAAGTACTACGCCCATTTCGGGCACAAGGACTTCATCCTGTGCCTTGGGTACAAGGGCGACGTCATCAAGGACTACTTCCGCAACTACCTCTGGCACACCTCGGACGTCACGCTGCGTCTGGGACGGCATCCGCAGATCCGTTACCACAACTCCCATGAGGAGGAGGACTGGACGGTCACCCTGCTCGAGACCGGGCTGGAGACCCAGACCGGCGGACGGCTGCGTCGGGCGCTGCCTCACATCCCCGACGACACCTTCCTCTTCACCTACGGCGATGGGCTGACCAATTCAGACGTCAACGCCACGGTCCGTTTCCACATGACCCACGCCGCGGTGGCCACGGTCACGGCGGTCAAGCCCAGCGGACGATTCGGAGAACTGGCGCTGGACGGAAAGACCATCACGGCCTTCCGCGAAAAGCCGGAGCGTGAGAATGCCTACATCAGCGGAGGCTTCATGGTGTTCAACCGTCGCATCCGGGATTACCTCGATCACGACGACGGGGGTGTGTTCGAGAAGGCACCGCTGGAACGACTGGTGCAGGGCGGGGAGCTCAAGGCCTACTGTCACGAAGGATTCTGGCAATGCATGGACACCTACCGGGAACAACAGCTCCTGGAAAAGATGTGGGCCTCCGGCCAGGCACCCTGGAAGGTGTGGTGAATCCCATGTTCGGAGGCTTCTACGACGGCAAGGTGGCTGCGATCACCGGTCATACGGGTTTCAAGGGCTCCTGGCTCGCCTTCTGGCTGGCCGAACTCGGTGCCCGCGTGCACGGCTACAGCCTGCCTCCACCCACCCATCCCAACCTCCACGAAGTCCTTAGCCCGGGCAGCATCACCCGGCAGTCCACCGCCGACATTCGCGATCTCCCCGGCATGACCCGCTGGCTCGACGAGACCCAGCCGGACATCGTGTTCCATCTGGCCGCGCAACCGTTGGTCCGCCTGTCCTATCAGGATCCTCTCGACACCCTCACCTCCTGCGTCCTGGGAACCGCGCATGTGCTCGAAGCGATCCGCACCCTCGGCCTCCCTACCCGGGTGGTCATCGTCACCACCGACAAGGTCTATGAGAACCACTCCTGGCCCTACGGCTACCGGGAGACCGACGCCCTCGGCGGCCATGATCCCTACTCCGCCTCCAAGGCCGCCGCTGAGATCATCACCCATGCGTGGCGTCGCTCCTTCTTCCCCGCAGGCCGCGTCACGACCGTCCGGGCCGGCAATGTCATCGGCGGCGGCGATTACGCGGTGGACCGCATCGTGCCCGACGCGGTCCGCAGCCGACTTGAAAGCCGACCGCTCCAACTGCGCCATCCCCACGCCACCCGGCCATGGCAGCACGTCCTCGATTGCCTGAGCGGATACCTCGAGGTCGGTGCGCGTCTGGACGGTTCTCCGTTTCCGGAAGCCTTCAATTTCGGGCCTGGGCCCGATGGCAACCGCTCGGTGGCCGAGTTGATCGACGCCTTCGGCCGGCACTGGCCGGGCGCGTGGGAACAGGTGGGCCGGGAGGCGCATCTGGTTGAAGCGAATCTCCTGAACCTCGCCATCGACCGGGCCTGCACGCACCTCGGGTGGCATCCGGTGTGGCCCTTCGCCAGGGCTGTGCAGGAGACGGCGGACTGGTACGCCGCACGGCACCTCACCGCTGAATCCGACATGGTCGATTACTCCCGCTCCCAACTCCAACGCTACACCACCGATGCCCGACGGCAGGGCCTGCGTTGGGCCACGCGCACCCCATGACCCCTTCCTTCCACTGTCGTTCCTGCGGCTCCGTTTCTGGCCGGATGGTTCTCGACCTGGGGCTCCAACCGTTGGCCAACAACCTGCCCCGACCGGAAGATCTCGACCGATCTGAACCGCGATTCCCCCTGCGCATCGCGGTCTGTGACTGGTGCTGGATGTTGCAGATCACCGACATCGTTCCTCCGGTCGACCTGTTCAGCGAGTACCTCTACTTCTCGTCGTTCAGCGACGCCCTGCTCCGGCACGCGCGTCTGGCGGTGGAACAGCACATCGCCCAGGAACGGTTGAACTCCGGTTCCTTCGTCGTCGAGATCGCCTCCAACGACGGATATCTCCTCCGCAATTTCGTGTCGGCTTCCATCCCCTGCCTCGGGATCGAACCCGCCGCCAACATTGCCCGGGTGGCGGTCGAGAAGGGAGTTCCCACCCTCACGCGTTTCTTCGGACTCGAACTCGCCCGTGAATTGGCTGCGACCGGACGCCAGGCGGACCTGATCCTCGGCAACAACGTGTTCGCCCACGTGCCGGACACGAACGATTTCGTCGCCGGTCTTGCCGCCCTGGTGAAGCCCGGCGGCCGGGTCGTCCTGGAGTTTCCCTACGGCTGCGACCTGGTGGAGCACCTGGAGTTCGACACCATTTACCACGAGCACGTCTTCTATTTCACCCTGACGGCGCTCATCCCGTTGTTCGCCCGGCACGGGTTGGAGGTGTTCGAGGTCGAACGGATTCCCATCCACGGCGGTTCCCTGCGCTTCTCCGCCGCACCGGCCGGATCCCGTCCGATTGGAAATTCCGTGAGGGAACTTCTCGCCGAGGAATCCGCCAAAGGGGTCGGCTCCCACGCCTATTACGAGGCCTTTGCCGGCAAGGTCCACGCCCTGCGCGGGAAACTGCTCGAACTCCTGCAGGGACTGCGTTCGTTCGGAAAGCGCATCGCCGCCTACGGTGCCTCCGCCAAGGGCTCAACCCTGCTCAACTTCTACGGCATCGGACGCGACGGCTTCGACTGCCTTGAGTTCGTCGCCGATCGGAGCACCGCCAAGCAGGGACGCCTCACCCCGGGATCGCACCTACCGATCGTGCCGCCGAGTGAACTGCTCTCGCGGCAGCCGGAGTACGCGCTTCTGTTGACCTGGAATTTCGCCGACGAAATCCTCGCCCAACAACAGGAGTACCGCGCTGCCGGAGGCAAGTTCATCCTGCCCGTTCCCGCGGTGCGTGTGGTGTGACAGGAACCGTCACCGCGCAATCCAACCGCCGCCCAGAACGCGGTCGCCATCGTAGAACACGCACGCCTGGCCGGGCGTGACCGCGCGTGCCGGTTGATCCAACCGCACCTCGGCGCGGCCTCCCTCGCCGACGATCACCGTCGCAGCCGCCCCGGGATGGCTGTAGCGGACCTTGGCTGAGCAGCGGAACTCGGCTGGCGGAACGTCCCAGGCAATCCAACTCGTCGATGCCACGGAGAACCGCTCGCGATCGAGATCGGTCTCGTCGCCCACCACCACGCGATTGAGGGCCGGATCCAGCTCGACGACGTACAAGGGTCGCCCCGCAGCGACGCCCAGCCCGCGACGTTGTCCGATGGTGAAGAACTCGATCCCGTGATGTTTGCCGAGAACCCGGCCGGCGGTGTCCACAATCTCGCCCTCGTGACGTTCGACCAACTTCGACTGCTCCAGGAACCGGCCGTAGTCGTTGTCGGGGACGAAGCAGATCTCCATGCTTTCCTCCTTGTCGGCCGTGCGCAGGCCGCAATGGCGGGCGACCTCGCGGGTGTCGGATTTCGTCTTTTCGCCGAGCGGAAAGATTGCGCGCTTCAACTGGTCCTGGCGGAGGCTGAAAAGGAAGTAACTCTGGTCCTTGCGCGGATCCAACCCCTTCAGGAGATGCACCCGTCCGGTCGCGTCGTCCCGTTCCAGCCGGGCAAAATGGCCGGTGGCAATGAACTCCGCTCCCAACTGATCGGCGCGACGGAGGAGACTGCCGAACTTGAGGTGCTGATTGCACATGACGCAGGGATTGGGCGTACGCCCCGCCCGGTACTCGTCTGCGAAGTACTGGATCACCCGTTCCTGGAACTCGTTGGCTTCATCGACCAGATAGAACGGAACCCCGAGACTGGAACAGACGGCGCGGGCGTCCATCACCGCCTGCGGACCGCAACACTTGTCTTCGGCGCGGGAAGCGCAGTCCTGCGGCCAGAGCTTGAGTGTGACGCCGACGACGTCGAAGCCCTGCGATTGCAACAGGGCCGCGGTGGCGGAGGAATCCACCCCGCCACTCATGCCCACGACCACCCGCTGTCTGCGTTCCGTTCCCAAGAGGATCCCACTATGCCGGCGGAAACGGGAACTGGCCAGTGGCGAGAACTGCGGCCGCCCTTGGAGCCAGGGAAGAGCTCCGCGAGTCCGTGGTTTGGAACCTAGGGGAAGTTCACCGCAGAGGCCGCAGGGCCGGGCCTCCATCCAGGAAGGATGGCAGAATGGCTGAAACGCCTCCGGCGTAAAGGACGCCCACGGTCCCGGGAGGGACAATGTTCGAATGCGCCCGGGCGGAGACTCCCGTTCCTTGACGAACCGCCCGCTTGGTGGCAGTGGGCATGGGTCGTTTCGGTCGCACCGATCCGGCATCCCGACCCGTTCATCGTCGCCATGAATCAGAACCCGCCCGTCAAGGCACCCGACTACGTCGAATTAGGCTTCCAGCAGATCGACCGTGACATCCGCTGGCTGGCCGACTGTCTGGCGGAGGTGCTCTCGGCTCTCGGGGAAACCGAACTGGCGGCATGGATTCCCTGGCGGGATCCGGCCGGCAACGCTCCCATGGATGGTTCCGTCGAACCCCCGGCCCGGTTGGGCTTGGGTTTGGCCATGGCGTTTCAACTGCTGAACACGGTCGAGGAGCACGCCGCGGAATCCATGCGCCACCTGCGCGAATCCGCCGAAGGCCCGGAAGCGGAGCGGGGATTGTGGGCGGATCAACTGGCCGGTCTGGGGCGAAGCGGTGCCAGCGCGGAAGCGATTGCCCAGGCCCTGCGCCTGGTGGAAGTGGAACCCGTCTTCACCGCTCACCCGACGGAAGCCAAGCGTTCCTCGGTGCTGGAACAGCATCGGTCGTTGATGCAACTGCTGCAGGGCGCGGGCCGGACATCGAACCGGGCTGCTCTCCGCACGGAGTTGACGGCCCTGCTCGAACGTCTGTGGCGCACCGGCGAGATCCTCCTGCAGAAGCCGACCGTTGCCGACGAACGTCGCAACGTCCTGAACTATCTCCGCGATGTTCTGCCGGGGGTGGTCCCGGAACTGGATCGACGCCTGGTAGCGGCCTGGGAGAGCGCTGGCCTGCCGTCAGCCATCCTCGCGGCCGAGGGAGCCCGGCCGCGACTCCAGTTCGGAACCTGGGTGGGGGGCGATCGCGATGGTCACCCCGGAGTCACGGCCGAGGTGACCGCCGAGACCCTCCAGCGGTTGCGGGCCAATGCGCTGGTGGTGCTTCATCGGCAATTGATGGGGCTCGCCGAGCGTCTGCCGCTTTCCGAATGGGTTCAACCCGCCCCCGGCATCCTCATGGAACTCCGGGACCGCGCCGCCACCGCCCTTGGCGAAGACGCGCGGGCCATCCTTCAGATGCACACCGGGGAACCCTGGCGGCAGACGGCAGAACTCCTGGCGGCCCGACTGCCGGTCGATCTGCATCCAGGGCAACTCGCCCAGATCCGCGACCGGCCCGGCCGCTACCACCGGCCGGACGAACTTGATGCGGATCTCCGCACCCTGCATCGCTCGCTCTGCGACGCCGGTGCACAACGTCTCGCCGACCACGACGTCAGCCCGGTGCGCCGGGTGCTGGCCACCTTCGGATTCCATCTGGCGGTACTCGATGTCCGGCAGAACTCCGCCTTTCACGATCGCGCCTTGCGCCAACTGCTCTCGGCCGCCGGGATTGACGCCTCGCAATGGGAGGAATGGACCGAAGCAGAACGTCTCCGCCTGTTGGAGCGGGAGATCCGGTCTCCGCGCCCGTTCCTGCATCCGTCGGCCTCGGCCGGCCCGGAGGCGGACGCCGTCCTGGCAACCTATCGGGTCCTGGCCGCGCATCTGGAACAGCACGGAGCCGAGGGCGTCGGCGCCCTGATCGTCAGCATGACCCGCCGGGTGTCCGATCTGCTGACGGTGTACGTCCTCGCCCGTGAGGCGGGCCTGCTCCGACTGTTCCCCGAGGGAATGGTCTGCCTGCTTCCGGTGGTTCCCCTGCTGGAGACCGTCGAAGACCTGGAGCGTGGACCGGAGATGCTCCGGGCCTTCCTGGAATTTCCAGTGACCCGCGCCAGCCTCGCCTACCACGCGAATCGGGCGGGGCGTCCCGGACATCCCCGTCAGCAGGTGATGGTCGGCTACTCGGATTCGAACAAGGACGCCGGCATCTTGGCGAGCCAATGGGCCCTGCAACGGGGCCAGACGCGTCTTGCCCAAGTCGGTGAACAGGCGGGGGTGCAGATTCAGTTCTTCCACGGGCGCGGCGGAACCATCAGCCGCGGAGCCGGTCCGACCCACCGTTTTCTGGAAGCTCTTCCCCCGGGTTCACTCTCCGGATCCATCCGCCTGACCGAACAAGGCGAGAGCATCGCCCAGAAGTACGGCAACCCGGGAACGGCACGGCACAACCTAGAACTGCTCCTGGCCGGAGTCACCGCCACCACCTGCCAGCATCGCAAGGCCAGTCCCTTCCCCCCGGAACTGATTCCGCTCATGGACCGCCTCGCGGCCGGATCCTGCGAGGAATACCGATGCCTGCTGGAGACCGAGGGATTCCTCGCCTTTCATCGGCAGGCAACCCCGCTCGACGCCCTGGAGAACACCCGCATCGGATCCCGTCCCTCGCGACGGACGGGACAATCCAGCCTGGCCGATCTGCGGGCGATCCCCTGGGTCTTCTCGTGGACTCAGGCCCGCTTCTATCTGACCGGATGGTACGGGGCCGGCAGTGCCCTCGTTGCGCTCTCGACGCAGGAGGTCGAATGTCTCCGGACTCATCTCGGGACCTCGCCCTTCCTGCACTACCTGCTGACCAATATCGAAACCTCGCTGGCCAGCAGCGACCTCGACGTCATGCGCGAATACGCCGCACTGGTGGAGGATCCGGCCATCCTGGAGCGGGTGTGGTCCCGGGTCGAAGGCGAGTGGATCCGGACCGAGCAACAGTTGCGCCGGTTGCGGGGTGCGGAGTTTGCCGGGCGCCGTCCGCGCCTGAGTCGCACCCTCGCGCTGCGTGCTGCGCCGCTGCGAATCCTGCACCGGCAACAGATTGCCTTGCTCCGCCAGTGGCGTGCTGGTTTGCAGGCGGGCGATGAAGCCGTGGTGAACGCCGCCTTCCCCGAATTGCTTCTCACCATCAACGCCATCGCCAGCGGCCTGCGCACCACCGGGTGAGGCCCGTCACTTCGCCGAGAGATCGATGCAGACGATCTCGCGATCATTGCGGACGTACATGCGACGGTTGGCGAAGGCCGGATGACTCCAGACCACCGGACGGCCCGGGTCGGTGTTGATGGGTTCGATCACCCGGGCGCGACCGAGCTCCTCGTATCCCTCAGGCGAAAGCTTCGCGACGATCAGATCGCCCTGTTCGTTAAAGAGGAACCAGCGCGACCCGTTCTTCACCACGAAACAGTTGCCCCAGCGCTCCGCCTTGCCGGTGGTCGGTTCAAAGGTCTCCCATAGCCGTTTCCCATCCTCCAGACGCAGGCAACGGAACTGCCCGTAGCTGCACGGGCCGTACACATGCCCGCCCTCGATCCAGGGCGTCGCCATGGTGCAATTGAGGTGAACGGTGTCCCGTTCGCTCTGCTTCATCGTCTTCCACGACACCACCGGGGTGGATTGCCCAGGCTCGAACCGGAGGCGCATCGAACCGTTGTAGAAACAGGTGAGGTACAGCCCGTCCTCCAGCGACCGGGGCATG
>JBDNHZ010000222.1:0-21319 GCA_041688515.1 Verrucomicrobiota bacterium | reverse complement strand
TGGGTGGACGGCGTAGAGCCGAAATGTCGGCAGGTGCTTTCCCAACGTTGGAGCAGATGGGCGTGCAACCACGGAGGATCGTTGGACGCGAGCACGCCCAGCATTCCCGGCAACTCGTCGAACACGGAAAGCTCATAGACCTTGGGAGCGAGCCCGCGTGACGGCGCGTAGGCATTCGGACCGTTGGTTGACAGGTGGTCGAGGGCCTTCCGGAAGCGCGAAGTCGTCACCAGCGAATCGAGTTGGGCGTTCAGCCGTGTTTCCCGCTGGGCCGGCAGGGCGACGATCAGCCAGAAGCCCGCGACCACGGCGAAGCCACCCCAGGGAAGACGCCCCGGCCTTGGCACGATGTCCGCAGAGAACTTTCGAGATCCACGGAGTGCAAAGGCGGCGATCAACGCGGGAAGAAACAACAGGACAGAACCTTCGACGGCCCTCGAGAGGGCGGCGAGCATCACGTCTTCCTCCGGGGAATTCCGAAGGCCGCCCATCCCGGCCAGAATCCGTCGGGAAATGCCGTTACTGGCACCCACGAACCCAACCACCGCGACCTCGATACAGGCCGCGGTCAGGGTCCAGGCCAGCGCACATCCGTAGGGAACCGAATGGAGCACGGAGATGACCCGTGCCATGAGCAGGACCCGCCAAAGCGATACCAAGGCGAGGAGTGCCACGTTGGCGTAGGCGGCATCGAGACTCCCAAGAAACCGCTCGACGGGGATGGCGTACCACCACGCCACGGGAGCGGTGGCCCAGAACAGTCCCATGAACTGGAGCCAGGAGGTGCCGAAGCCCACCCGGGGATCCGGGATTCGCCCGCGAAGGAAGCCCCGGAGACAGAGGAAAAGGAGCGTTCCCGACACCAGCGAGAAGCCCGCGTTGCCGACCAGCCATTTGACCGGGGCCTCACCTATCCAGGTCTGGTCGTAGTTCCGGGCGATGCTGGTGAGAAAAACCAGACCCACACCGAACCACCAGGCCCGCGCGGATCCGGCAATGGCCCGGATGGAATCCCGTCGACCGACGAGAAAAGTCAGCCAGATGACGAGGGAATCCGGAGATGCCATGTGCATCAGGAGACCCCCGCCTTCGTCAGGCCGTCCGCCCACCCGTTAACCTCCAGCATCACGCGCTTGAGTTCGTCCGTCGGATTCTGGGGGTTCATGGGCAGCACTGGGAGCGGAGCATGTTGATCACCCATGTCACCCCGAAGCGGTCGGTGACAACGGCGAACGCCTCGGCCCAGAAGGTCGGACTGCCGGTGCCGTGGCAGTCGGAAGCCATGAGGACGGTGGAACCAATCCGGGCGTCGGGGGTGGTGCCGGCTGCCAGCCCGGACCGAAGGAAGTGATCGCCACCAGTCGAAAGTCCGGCTCCACCTCGAGGTACACGCCCAGCTGCGGGTGCACCGTCCCGTCCGGCATCCGCATGGTGATCCGCTGAACACCTCCCACCCGCAGGTCGATCTCCGCCTGCACGGTCTCGACCGGACGCGGTGCGAACCACTGTTTCAGGAGTTCCGGTTGGGTCCACGCGGCAAAGACCCGTTCCGGCGGGGCTTGGAAGTATCGCGTGAGACTCAGGGTCAGGGATGGATTCGTCGCGGAGTTCAAGGGGTCCTTTCCATCTGGATTTGGCATCGTTCTTCATCTCCCTGACAAACGGCCAGCCTGGAAGAGGACAAAGAGCGAAAAATTTTTCGAATGGTCGGCGCACCTCAACGATCCAGAAACGAGAGATTGGTCGTCGATGTGGACCATCAGCCGACCCTCCCCTCGTGACTTCGGCATCCTCACGAGAGCTCGACGGACCCAGGACTTCAGAACATCTCCAACTGGCCGGGCTCCCTCCGTCGGAAGGCGGCACCCGACGGCTCCGGCCAACCCTTGGCGAAGCCGTACTTTCGGGCGGCCATCTTGAAGAATTGACTGAGCCGGTCGCCAGCGGCACCGGTGCCGCGCATCCGTTCTCCGAAGTTCGACCGGTTGAGCGCGCCCTCGCGAAACTCACGGAGTTGATTCAGCACCTTTTCACGCCGATCCGGGAAATGACGCTCGAGCCAGTCGAGGAAGATCGGTTCGACCGCCAGCGGCAGACGCAGCACGGTGTAACTGGCGAACGACGCCCCCGCAGCGGCCGCCGCCTCCAGAACCCTCGGGATCTCGTGGTCGTTGATCGCCGGGATAATCGGCGCGCAGAAGATTCCCACCGGGACCCCCGCGTCCACCAGTCGTCGGATGGCCTGGAGCCGTGCCGCCGGCGGGGAGGCCCTGGGTTCCAGGATCGAGCGAAGATCGGGGTCGAGGGTCGTCAGGCTGATGAACACCGCCGCCGCCCGGTGGCGCGCGAGCTCGGCGAGGTGATCGACGTCACGGGCCACCAACGCGTTCATGGTGATGATGGTCACCGGATTGCGGAAGTCGGCGAGGACCGCGAGGCAGGCGCGGGTGATCTGGAGGCGGCGCTCGACCGGTTGGTAGCAGTCGGTAACGCCACTGAGCGCGATGACCTCCGGCTTCCACGAGGGCTTCGACAGTTCGGCTCGGAGGAGGTCGGGTGCCCGGTGCTTCACCAGAATCCGCGACTCGAAGTCGATCCCGGCATTGTACCCGAGATACTCGTGCGTCGGACGCGCATAACAGTAGGCACACCCATGCTCGCATCCCCGGTAGGGATTGGCGCTCCAGGTGAAGCCGACGTCCGGAGAATCGTTCCGGCTCAGAAGGGTCTGGGTGAGGTCCGGAAGGAACTCGGTCTGCGGCGATGGCTCTTCTGCTGGATCCAGATCGGCGATGTCCGGATCCGCCTCACGGTGCGTGGTCAGAAACCGATTCGGCGGAGCAGTGCCGGCACCACGGTGGTTGGGCGGCTGCGGTCTGGCCTCGTGATGCCCAGTCGGATCCACAGGCTCACCGATTGGTGGACACCACCCCCGCCGAGGGTTTTGACGGCAGCGGAGGAAGCGGAGGAGGCGAGGTCCTCAGGACAATCCGACGCCAGAGGACGCGTTCCTCAGCGGACATGGCCTGCCAGCGGGCGGCATTGCGGAGGAACTCATCGCGTTCGGCGGGCAACAGGGCCGAAAGCTTTTCGAATCCGGCCAGGCAACGCACGCGATCCGACTCCGGGAGGCGTGCGAAGCGCTCCAGGGTCTTTTCCATCGCCACCCGATCCGCCTCAGGCATGCCGTTCATGGCGCGAAGCCGCTGCTCGTCGGTCAGCCCGAAGAAGCGCTGGAAGGCGGCGGTCCGGGATGCGCGCTCGGCGTCGGGAAGAGCGCTCCATCGGGTGAATTGGCGCTCAATATCCCTGCGGGCACCCGCCGGGGCGTTGGCCAGGGCGGCCTCCAGACGGGAGCGCTCCGCTCCCGGGTGCTTGACGAAAAGGTGAAGAGAATCGTCGCTCTCGAGAAGTGCGGCACGGGCGGAAGGCGTGAGCAGATCCCACACCCGAAGCCGCTCGGCGAGCAGCGGACGATCTCCGGCAGGAGACTGCGCCAGGCGCTGGGTCCGTTCCGTCCCGGAGAGACGCAGGAGCGGCGAGAGATAGAACCGGAACTGGGCCAATCTCAGTTGGAACTCCGCCTCGGCCCGCGAGTTCGGGTCCAGGCTTTCATGCTCACGAAGGCGGCTGGAAATGAGTTCGCGGGCCGCGGGCGTCTTTGAGCGTAACATTTCCTCCCGTTCTTGCGGGGAAGCGGCCAGCAACTCGCGGAACATTTCCACCGGTGGCCGCACAGGCGGCGGCAGGGGTGGAACCGTACGGGTCACCGACGCCTCCTGAGCCGCGATCAGAGTTGCCAACCCCACCCCGCCCCACCCCGCAAACACCCGGCGGAACGGCTGGAACCGGAAACGGAAGGTGAAGGAGTTCATTGAATGAGGAAGGCCTACTCGACGAGGGCGAGAATGAGGGCATCATCCTCCGCATTGGGAACGGATCCGATGTGTCGGATGACCTCGAAATCCGCGAGGGAACCCGCATCCAACCCGGGAACATTGGCCGCCAGTCCGAGCTCAGCGGCACGTCCGGCAAGCCGCCTCTGCTGGGTGGCCACGACCTGCGACCACACCAGGATTGCCACCAGGGCCAGAGCGGGGATGGCAACGACCCGCGGCAACCAGCCCAACCGCTTCCACCAAGGAGGGGCGGCGGTTACCGGACGCGATTCCCGCGAAACCTCGGCCAGCACACGGGCGGTGAAATTGGAGGAGGGCGCCGGAGGCCGACGATGCCCCTCGAGGATCCGGTTCAAGGCCAGCTCGGCGTCGAGCCGACGAAGCTCTTGCTCGGTCAGGCGACCCGCCTCACGGAGACGCCTAACCGCTTCGGGATCGGGGCGTGAACCGGCGACGAGATCGACCCAGTCATCTGGAGGTTCCTGTGTCATGCGCGTTGTCGTCGAAGGTGAAAACCACGGTGTTTGGAAAGTTGCAGGCGTCAGGCCGTGGGTTCCCAGGCTCCCGTGGACAGATAGGGCTTGAGCCGTGCCTTTAGAACTTCGCGGGCTCGATGGATCATCGACTTGGTGGCGGGAACCGTCGTCCCCAACACCACGGCAATCTCCTCGTAGCTGAGTTCACCTTCCCGGCACAGGGCAAGGGCGATCCGCTGCTTCTCGGGCAGGGCGGCCAGCGCTTCGTCCACCTTGTCCACCAACTCACCCCGCTGTGCCTGATCATCGGGCGAGAGCTGTCCCGGATCGGGAAGCTGCCGGGCAGGCGCATCGCCTTCCGGTTCCAATCGTGCTTCCAGGGATTCGGCGGGATGCCGGCTGCGACGCCGGATTTCGTTGAGGCAGAGATTGCGGGCGATGGTGAAAAGAAAGGTGCTGAACCGGGCCTGCCGCTCGTAGCGCGACGCCGACTTCCATAACTGCACGAAGACTCCTTGGGCAATGTCCTCGGCCTCGTCGGCATCCGGCAACAGCCGGTACACGAAGTGGATCACCGGCTGTTTCCATCGATCCACCAACTGCGTGAACGCGACGGTATCCCCCTCACGCACCAGGAGCATGAGGGCAGCATCGTCGTCGGGAATCGCCGGGAGCGGCATCAAGAGCAGCGTAGGGAAACCCGGTCCTCAGGGGAAGTTGCGCCCAACGCCCGACGATCCGCCTCTCCGCCGGAGGCTGGAGGCGCTTCGACCGGGGCATTTCCGCCGCCCTACTTGACCCCATTGCCCCCCTCCCGGGTCTTCGTCTGCCCGGACGCAGAAGGAATGATTCACAACCACGGCGCAACGGACGCGATGTGGGACATGAATCCGTCCGGCCGTTACTGCCGTTGCGTCGTCGTTGTTTAGACGGCGTTGCCTGCGGTGAACCCCCTCTCGCTCCGACCCTGTACCGGCGGGCCGCCGGATGCCCCCGGACCCGGGGTTGAATGGCGGGGTGTCCCATGGGGTCCGCAATCCTACGGTCGGCCGACCCGACTGGCTCGTTACTTCTGCTTCGCGCTGTCGGCGATGTACTCCAGCAGCCCGGCCAGGTCGTCCGGGGGAAGTTGCTCGAATCCGCCCGGCATCAACGATTGGGTCGAAGCCTCGATGGACTTGATCTCCTTGCGTTGGATGGAGTGCTTCTGGCCGGCGGTATCGAGGATCTCGACACTGGTCGCCGTCTCGGTGTCGAGACGCCCGGCAACGGTCTCGCCATCACGGGTAAGGACGGTCCAGAGCCGGTAATTGGCTTCCACGGAACGGTTCGGATCCAGGATCTCCACCAGCAACTCGCCCTTGGGACGAACGCCGATCCCGGTCAGGTCGGGACCGATGCGTTGTCCCTTGCCGTTGAGCGCGTGGCAGATCTGGCAGGCAGTTTCAAAGACCTGCCGACCCCGGACCGGATCCCCAGTGCGGTTGGCGACCGGCATGAGTTTC
This sequence comes from Verrucomicrobiota bacterium, assembly GCA_041688515.1. Classification (GTDB taxonomy): domain Bacteria; phylum Verrucomicrobiota; class Verrucomicrobiia; order Limisphaerales; family UBA9464; genus UBA6176. The sequence continues at coordinate 15,439 of JBDNHZ010000222.1, read as the reverse complement.
TCGATGACAGCCTCCATCTCGGCGCTGCTCTTGATCGCCTTGCGCCCGCTCAGGTCGCGCGCCCGCTCCGCCACGATCCGATCGGGATTGTTCCGCAGTTGTCCCCATTGATCATTGGCGACGTCGGTCCGGTCGAGTCGGCCGGCCTCGACGGCTCCGAGCAATGCCTGGGCCCATTCAGCCCGTCGAAGCAGGGTAGAAACCGTGGCCCGACGGGCGGCCGGAGTCAGACCGGGCCACGCGGACAGGAGATCCTCGCCGGTAACCGCCTGACGGCTGACGGCGACGGCCTGCAACAAACCGGCCGTCATCGCCGGGGGCGTCTGGGGCGTGATCAGGGCGAGGACGGATTTCACCGATTCAGAACGGTCATCCAGCGTGATTAGTCGCCGGGCCAGAGCGATCCGTTCGTCGTCCTTGAGGACGTCCGTTCCCAGTTGCCCGCGAAGCGCAGCGGCCGTGGAGGCCACGACCGCAGCGAAGAGGTCACGACGCTCCCAACGATCGGCGAGGCCGATGAGCGAACCCCGAGCCGAGTCCGAGAGACTGCTGGCCAGAGTTTGCAGGCGCTTGGCGTCGGATTCGGAAATGGTGGGTGCCTTGCCGCTGGGCCAACCGGCCGCCAGACCGTCGAGCACCGGCGCAGCGGAGGCGGCGGACGCCCCCTGAAGCCCGAGGACCGTGGCGAGTCCGTGTTCGCTGTCGGCGGCCGCGTGATGGGCCGACACGACCCGCAGGGATTCAACCACCGAATCCGGCAGGGTCTGGACGGTTCCGCGGATGGCGGGACCGGTGGCAGCCCTGAGAAAACCACGATGATGTCGTGCTCCGGCGGAAGTGGCCGCATGGGGGATCCAGCGATCGCCCGCGTTCACCTCATCCCGCAGCGCCACAAATACGGCGGCACCGAGGGCGTCCTGCGAAGGGATCTCGGCGAGGGTCAGGAAGGCGGCGAGACGGACCTGGGCATCGGCGTCATTCAACGAGCGAGCGTCGGAGAGGGCCTTGGCCCCGGCAGCATCGCGGGGAAGGGCGGCGAGCGCGGCGCGCCGGACTGCGGCACTTCGATGGCGGAGAGCACCGGCAATGGTGCGACGCACCACGCTCTGCTCGGTGACTCCAAGACCGGCGAGGGTCCACAGGGCGTGTTGAGCGCCCACGTTCAGTCCGATGGGATCGACCGAGGGTTCCTGGGCAAGCTTGAGGAGGGATGGGATCGCGTCATTGCCGCTACGTTCGACGAGCAACCGCTGGGCGTGGGAACGCCAGAGCAGGTTGTCATTCCGGAGGGTGGCCATCAAAAGGGCCGTGTCGGCCTTGGAAAGGTCGATGGGCGCGACCTTGCGGGCCCGTTCCCAGGCGAGGCGATAGATGCGTCCGTGACGCTTGTCACGCAGCGGCGTTTCGTAGGCGTTGCCCTTGCCATTCTTGAACCCATGCGGGACGGGGTTGTGCTGGATGATGTAGTTGTACCAGTCGAGCATCCACACGGCCCCATCGGGCCCAACCTCCGCCATAATGGGCGCACACCACTCATCGGAGCTGGCCAGAAAGCTCTTGTCGTTGCGGGCGGTGAAGTCTGCCCCACGCGCCGTGAGGTGGAACATGCCAATCAAATGACCGGTGGGCTCGGTGACAAACGAGACGCGGTTCCAGAAATTCTGCGGATAGTTTCGCGCCGTGTAGAGCGCATGTCCGGCACCCGCGGTGTAACGGCCATGGGCATCCACCTGCCGGACTTCGGCGGTGACGGGATAGAAGTCCTGCTTGTCGGCGATGGTCTCCATCCGGCTGGCGGACCAGCCCGAGACGGCCTCGTAGTAGCGGTTGGCCACGGGCATGTACCAGGAGGCGTTGTTGTTGGCAGTGGACCCAAACACCGTCCCCTCTTCGCTGAATCCCAGGCCCCAGGTGTTGTTGTTGCTGGAGCGGATGAACTCGAGCTGCGACCCGTCGGACTTGAACCGGAACACGCCCATCCCGAATCGCACCCGTTTCCCTCCCACTTCTCCATCGAAACCGCTGTACCCAACGACTCCCCAGATCCAGTTGTCGGGGCCGTATCGCAGGTTGGAGGCGGTGGCATGCGTGTCGCCCATTCCCCAGCCTTCGAACAAAACCCGGCGTTCGTCCGCCTTGCCATCCCCATCGGTGTCCCGGAGGAAAAGGGTGTGGCCGGACTCGACGACGATCAGCCCGCCCCGGGCGAACACCATGCCGGTGGGAATGCTCAGGCCCTCTGCGAACACGGTGAATCGGTCCGCCTTGCCGTCGCCGTCGGTGTCTTCGCAGACCTTGATCCGGTCACGTCCCTTGCCAGCAGGTTGGAGTTCATTCGGGTAATCGATGGTCTCGGCGATCCACAGTCGCCCGCGCTCGTCCCAAGCCATGCAGATCGGCTTGAGGATCTCCGGCTCCGCTGCCCACAGCTCCGTGCGGATGCCCGGGACGGTGACGATGTGCGGATGGGACTCCACCGGGGACAACGGCAGTTGCATGCGCGACCGCATTTCGCCCTGGGTCCCCCACTTCTCGCCCACCAGGTAATTTGGAATGGCCGAAGAAGAATTGGTGTAGGGCAACGGCGGCAGACCCGTCCGGGCGCGCAGGTTCGACTCGGTCATGGTTCCGGCGTGGGTCGTCCGCCCCAGCGACAAGGCGGCCAGGACGACAGCTGACGACACAAAAGCCCGGCGGGCGTCAATCGGGGAGCGAATCACGATGATCACTGTACAGGCATTGCATCGGGGCTGAATGAGATTCCGCGCATCCGCGACGGAGCAATTTGCCCCTGTCATCCTCTCCGTCGCCGGGTCACCGCACGAAGGATCGAATCGAGCACCCGATCGAGGCGGGTCCCGACATCCGTTGCGAGAAAACGGAGGACCAACCAGCCGTGCTCCTGCAACAGCGCATCCTTCTGACGATCGCGACGGTAGGCCTCCGGACTCCCCAGATGTTGCGGTCCGTCAATCTCCACCGCCACCCGCGCGTCTTCGTCGAGCAGGTCCACTTCGAGTTCTCCTTCACCATTGAACGGGATCGGAAGTCGCACGTTGAGTCGGAAGCGATGGGCCGTGTCGCGCAGCGTGTTCAAACGATGGTACAGGAATGCCTCCGTGGCGCTGCGCGCGCGGTCGGCATCTTCCGCTCCCGGCTCCGGCGGTGACGCCGCATGAACGAACCATCGAGCCAACGGCTCATCGACGCCGTCCCGCACCAACCGGCGAATGGTGTCGGCGTACTCCCGTTTCCAGGCCGGTGCCACCGGCAGCGGTACCGCGGCCGGCCAGCCGGGAACCGCACTGGCGGGAAGGTGGATCGTGTAGCCCGCGGCGGCGTAACCGGCACACCGACGGTCGAACATCCGCGCGAGCATCGGCACCGCCAGATCGGCGTAGTCATAGACCCGCACCACCTGTTTCCCCACATGCAAGCGATGCAGCCGCCCCACGTATTGGGCCACGGTCCCGCGCCACGAGACCGGGAGCGCGACCAGCAACGTGTCCAGACGGGCATCGTCGAATCCTTCGCCCACGAATCGACCGGTCGCGATCACCACCCGCAGTTGATTCGCCGGCAAGTCACGGAGCCGACGCATGGCGGATTCCCGTTCACTCCGCTTCATCCCGCCTCGAAGCAGTATCCTCGCTGCCTCCGGGGCCGCCGTCTGCAACGACTCGGCCAGCAGGTCGATGTGCTCGATGCGCTCGGTCAGGATCAGAGGCGACCGACCCTGCGCCAGTTCGTTCACGGCATCGGCAAGGATCATTGCGTTCCGATCGATATCCGAAGCCAGCCCGCCGATGAGCTTCTGAAACTCCTGTCTCGGATCCGACTCTGGGTCGGACCGAGGAAGGAAGCCCGTGGGACGCACAACGACCTCTTGAAGGAACGAACGTTCGGCGGCCTCGCTCCGGGCATCCACTCGGTAGCGCACGGGTCCGCACTGCATGAGGACGGCGGGATGCTGACCATCGCGGCGTTCAAGGGTCGCCGAAAGTCCCAGCACAAATCGCGCGGGGACCGTGCGGATGACCGCGTCGAAGCTCGGTGCCGACAGATGATGACACTCATCGACGATCACCTGTCCGTAGTTCGCGACCCGCTCGTCCACCACTCCGCGACGAAGAAGGCTCTGGAGGAGGGCAACGTCGATCTTACCCCCGAGCCGACGGCGTCCGCCCCCCAGACAACCGATCGAGGCCGGTGGAATTCCCAGAAACCCGGAAAGCCGTTCGATCCATTGATCCAGAAGTTGCTGGCGATGGACCAGCACGAGCGTGTGGGTACGTCGGGCCGCAATCATCCAGGCACCCACTACGGTCTTGCCGAAGGCGGTCGTAGCTTCAAGCACCCCGGTGTCGTGCGTCAGGAGGGCCGATACCGCCGCCTTCTGCGACGGACGCAACTCGCCGAGAAAACTCACCTCGATCGGATGGCCCACCACCCGATCATCCCGGAATCGACAGGGCACGCCTGCGCGGGCAAACAGGTCTGCCACTTCGTCCAGACAGCCCCGGGGCAGTCGGATGCAGGAAGAATCGAATGCCGCCAGCGCAACGACCCTTGGGTGAGCGCCCACCGGCATCCGCATGGATTGCGCCCGACGAAAGCCCGGATTCTGGAACGCGGCGAGACACATCAGCCGCGCACACCAAGCCGGCGGCAGCCCGTCGCGATCGATCTCGATCTGATTGCTCAGACGAATCTCCACCCGCTCTGGAATCGGACCTGGCACGCCTGTCTTCAAGAACTCCAACGCCACCGGACGATGCCAGGATCCGCTGCCCTCCACCGCTTCGTCCCGCACTTCCCGAACCGGCAGGAGAGGTCCGCGCCGGATCGCCGATCCGACCGCCGTCTCGACCGTGGCGCGGGTGAATCGGGGCCAGGTCGAAAGCAGCCGCCAAGGATCAGCGATCGATCGCCATTGTTCGTCGACAAAAGTGCTGTTGCCTCCTGCCATCGCTTCTTTCTGGAACGGGAGGGCAATCGGGCTGCCGAAGCCGACGGAAGGCAACGTATCCTGCCGGGGGATCAAACGGTCGTACGCCTGCAACCCCAGCTCCGGACGGACGTGCAACGCTTCGGTCAGGAAAAGGGTTCCCAATTGGCGCGCCTGCACCGCGGGGATGGCTTCCAGGAAGAACCACCAGAGACGCGCCGCGTCCGCCGTTCGCACCCGCTCCAACGCCGCCGGGAACCCGGCCTCACGCGATACCCGAAGCACGGCAAGCGCATCCTCGGCCCAGCCGGGGCCGTCGAACTCCGCGGCCAGGAACCAGCAGGTCTCATCCCGCAGCATCGGGTAGACCGCGATGGCGAAAGGTCGCCGGAGCCCGTCGCACCCCTCCAGATGCCAGCGGATCCCCTCGTCGGTCACCGGCAGGAATCGTTGGTTCGGGCAATCGAAACAGCGGATCCGCGGCTTGTCGCAGATCCCGCGGATCCATTCATTGCCGCACGCCGGTTGATAGCCGGATTGGCCAGTCGCACGGCTCTGGTAGCGGCGGGCGTGGAGATCTTCCCGCCCCCGAAACAGGGATCGAAAGAGGGCGATCTTTCCCGACAAGGGTGAGTTCTGGGAGAGGGAGGTGTCTGGGGACATCTTCAGCCCGAAGCTAGGAAACGTCCGGACCCGCGCAACCCGCCGCGGACCGGGCAATCTTGGGACCGCGGGTGCCTCGTCCGCTCCGCAGGGACGAGTTCTACGAGTCCCCATTCCTTCCTTCGGGAGATTCGGACTCTCGGACCTCGTCCCAGCGCTCGCTTTGGCTCCGACTCCGCCATTCCCATCCGAAGGCGCATCGACAACAGTGCCTCCACGGCTCCGGAACTTACCCGACGAGCGGGAGTGCCGTATGGAACGCCGCCACCGGAAATCCGAAATTGCCATGCCTTGGTACTACGCCCATCAAGAACAACGGATCGGCCCCGTCGCGGAGGAGGAACTCCGGGAATTGGCCCGGAAGGGAACGATCACTCCCTCTTCGCTGGTCTGGCGCGATGGGATGGCGGAGTGGCAACCGTGGGCCGTGGCGGGTCCAGCGGCATTCAGTGGACATCAACTGTGTCAGGGTTGCGGGGGACTCTTTCCAAACGATGACTTGGTGCAGTTGCAGGGGGCGCTGGTCTGTGCCGCCTGCAAACCGCTCCATCTCCAGCGGATCCGAGAAGGGGCCCTGCCGGTCGGCGATGCCGGAGTCTCGCAAACCTTCGGCGAGGGGAAACGTCTGGTGATCTCCCTGGGTCAACCCCTGCCCCCGCGGTGTGTCTGTTGCAACGAGGCCGCCACCCTCACCCGGCGCCGGAAGTACTACTGGTACCCGCCCTGGCTTTTCATCCTGCTGCTTCTGAGTCCGCTGATCCTGGTCCTCGTTGGCCTCATCGTGCAGCGGCGGACCACCCTCGATCTTCCCCTGTGTGACAACCACGTGGCCCGACGCCGCAAGCGCCTCTGGATCGCCTGGGGCTGGGGCATCGCCAGCGTGGCCGGGCTGATCGGGTTTCCCCTGCTGGGCGGCCTGATTGGCTCAGTCAGTGACTACACGGTCTGGCTGGCAGTCGCCTGCTTCATCTCCATGATCGTGGCGCTGTTCTGGGGCAATCGTGCTGCCAGCGTCCTGTCCGTCCACCGGATCGGGAAACAGACTGCCTCCTTCACTCGCGCTTCCCCCGAGTTCCTGGCTTCCCTGCCCAAATGGCCCGGCGGACCGGTCGTGTAGTCGGATGCCCAGCCTTACAAATCTGTAATCCTCCAGAAAGGATCAGGTCAGACGCGTGTTTCACAGTGAGGCCGAACTTCAACAAAAGATTGGACTCCATGAATTCCGCAGAAATCTCTCCTCAACAGACAGTGACCCGGCCTCAGATCGACGCCCGGTGGCTCCGCTGGCCGGTGCTGGCACTGGCAACGGCAGTGCTTTTTCTGGGTGCCGTCCCCGACGTTCGCGCCAAGGGCGAGTCGGACAAGCCCGCCGCTCCCCAACTCAACATCGAGACCAAGGCCCTCAATCGCGAGGGCAGCCTGCCCCGTTCATTCGCGCCGGTGGTCCAGAAGGTCTCGGCCTCCGTTGTTCAGGTCTTCACGTCCACTCGTCCGAAACCCGTGCCCGGTGTCAATCAGGAGGATCCCTTCGGCAATCCCGCGCCGCGCCGGGGAATGAGCCCCCGCCAGAATGGCGCCGGCTCCGGAGTGATCGTTTCCAAGGAAGGGTATCTCCTGACCAACAATCACGTCGTCGAGGGGGCTGACGAGGTCCGGATCAAGCTCGCCGACGGACGCGAACTCCCCGCCAAGGTCATCGGACGGGACGACAAGACCGATGTCGCCGTGCTGAAGGTCAATGCAGACAATCTCACTGCCGCCACCTTTGCGGACAGCGACCGGATTGAGGTCGGCGACGTCGTCCTGGCGGTGGGAAATCCGTTCGGTATCGGCCAGACCGTCACCATGGGCATCATCTCGGCCACCAGCCGGGCCACGTTCGGCCTGCCGTATGAAGACTTCATCCAGACGGACGCCGCGATCAACCCGGGCAACTCCGGGGGGGCCCTGATCGACTCCGACGGACGCCTCATCGGAATCAATACCGCCATCATCTCACGCTCGGGCGGCAATCAGGGAATCGGCTTTGCCATCCCGGCCAACATTGCCCGGGACGTCCTGGAAGCACTGGTCACCGATGGAAAGGTCACCCGCGGCTATCTGGGCGTCCTCCCCCAAGACGTCACCCCGGCCCTCGCCCGAAAGCTCGGGCTCAAGGGCAACGGCGGCGCCCTGCTGGCCGAAGTCACCGACAAGAGCCCGGCCGAGAAGGCGGGATTGGCCAGCGGTGATGTCGTCACCGAGTTCAACGGCAAGCCGATCCGCGATGCCCGTCACCTCCGGCTCGAGGTGGCCCGCATCAAACCCGGCGAGTCGGCCAGTGTCCGCATCCGTCGTGAGGACGACGCCCAGGTGATCAAGGTCACGGTGCGCGCGCGCCCTGACGAACAGGAGTTAACGAAGTCCGGCAACTCCAAAAGCGACGAAGAAGGCACCCTGAACGGAGTGGGCGTGACCGATCTGAATGCTCAAAGCCGCCGACAGAACCGCATCCCGGAACGGATCAAGGGGGTGCTGGTCACCGAGGTGGAGGAAGACTCGGCCGCATGGACCGCCGGCCTCCGGGCGGGAGATGTCATCCTCGAGCTGAACAAGCAGGCCGTGACCACCGCAGACGAAACGGTTCGGCTCACGGAGAATCCCAAGGACAAGACCACACTCCTGAAGGTTTACACCCCGGGAACGGGCAATGGCGGGGGTGCCAGCCGGTTCCTGGTCGTCGATGAATCGAAGGCCCAGTAACGGGCCCGCGATATAAGCGGGGCGGCTACCGGAACCGACCGCGAATCCGTCGAGCCCAAGCGTCACACTTTGCAAAGTGTGACGCTTCTTCTTGCCCCTGTTGTCGGCACCCACTCCTACAAAATCTGGCGACGTCGCCCGGTTCCTCGCTCATGATCCATCTCGTGCGTATTCTCGTCGTCGAGGACGACGCCAAGATCGCGTCGTTCGTCACCAACGGACTTCGGCAGAGTGGGTTCGCCGTCGATTCCCGTGGGGACGGGCGCGCCGCACTGGACCTTGCCGTCTGCACCCCGTACGACGTGTTGGTGGTCGATGTCATGCTCCCGCTGCTGGACGGGCTGGGACTCGTCCGTCAACTCCGCAGCCAAGGCAGCCGGGTTCCCGTCCTGTTCCTCAGCGCCAAAGCCTCAGTCGATGATCGGATCCGCGGATTGCAGGCCGGCGGCGACGACTACATGACCAAGCCTTTCGCCTTTTCCGAGCTGCTGGCACGAGTCCAGGCGTTGATCCGTCGTTCCACTCAGGCAACCGCCGAGCCCTCGCGCCTCGCGGTCGGAGACCTAAGCCTCGATCTGCTGACCCGCCAGGCCCGACGCGGCGACGAGAACATCGAACTCCAACCGCGCGAATTCTCCTTGTTGGAGTACCTGATGCGGAATGCCGGCCGCACCGTCACCAAGACCATGATCCTCGAGCATGTCTGGGACTATTCCTTCGACCCCCAGACCAACGTCGTCGATGTCCTTGTCCATCGACTCCGCTCCAAGATCGATCCAGACAAGACCCGACTCCACACCCAGCGCGGCGTCGGCTATGTCCTCCGTCCAGCCTGAACTCCCGGTCCAGCGCAGGCAGCCTGCGGCCGCTCCGCGTTCCGGGGGCTGGCACCGGGCCTTTGCGGTGCGCCTCAGCCTCTGGTACGCACTGGTCTTCCTGGCCTCTTCTTCGATCCTGTTCGGCGTCCTCTACTGGTTTGTCACTTCGACGCTCGAATCGCGCGAACAACTACTCCTCCAGCGCAAGCTCGACGAATACTCCACCGCCTACCACCAGCGTGGGGAGCGGGGTCTGCGGGACGCCGTCTCCCGTGACTCGGTTTCGCCTGAGCAGGTCTCCCTGTTCGTCCGCCTGGTCTCCAGCCGCAACGATGTGACGTTCGCACGGGTCCCCGACGGATGGATCGGGTCTCGCCGGGTTCAGGTTCCGCTCCCGGACGGGCGGGGGATTCTTCAAGGCAAACAGGCGTTCATCCGCCTTCCCAGTGACGCTGAACTCGATCTGGCCATCGCCTCCCGCAGCCTCGCCGATGGATCAATCCTGCAGGTGGGCCGCACGACGGACAATCGTCAGGTGCTCCTCGAACCCCTCCGACGGACCTTCCTGCTCCTCGGCTCGATGGTCGTCCTCATCAGTTTCGTCGGGGGGGCCGTCTTCGCCCATCGGGCCACCAAGCCGATCCGGCAGATTGTGGATACCGCGCAGTCCATCTTGGCGACCGGTCTGCTCGACGCCCGCGTTCCACCTCCGGGGCGCGACGACGATCTGGCGGAATTGGTGGGTCTGTTCAATACGGTTCTAGACCGCAATCAGGCGCTGATCCGCGCCATGCGGGAATCACTCGACAACGCCGCACACGACCTTCGAACCCCATTGACCCGCCTGCGGGGAACGGCCGAACTCGCCCTCCAACCGGACGCTCCCCGGGATCAGGCCCGCGAGGCGCTGGCGGATTGCGTCGAGGAATCCGAACGCGTCCTCAGCATCCTCAACACCCTCATGGACGTCACCGAGGCAGAGGCCGGCATGATGCGGCTCAACCGCCAGCGGACGGATCTTTGCCAACTCGTGCGGGAAGTCGCCGAAGTCTATGAGTTCGTGGCGGAAGACAAACGGATCCAGGTCCGGGTCGAACTGCCCGCAGAATGCCCCGCCGATATCGACCTCCCGCGGGCTCGTCAGGTGCTGGCCAACCTGCTCGACAACGCCCTCAAATACACCCCGGCGGGAGGATCCGTCCGACTCACCGCCGAGACCCGCCCGGACGGAGCCCTCCTGCGGGTCAGGGACAACGGCGTGGGGATTGGCCCCGAGGACATTGATCGAATCTGGACGCGCCTTTATCGGGGCGACAAATCCCGGAGCGAGCGCGGGCTTGGGCTGGGACTCAGCCTGGTAAAGGCGGTGGTCGAGGCTCACGGAGGCAAGGTCGCCGTCCACAGTGCTCCCGGCGAAGGCTCCGAATTCACCGTGTTCTTTCCGTCGTTGCCGATGGCAGGCTGAAAGGCGCATCTGGACGCTGCCCAGATGCGCGAAGTGGATTCTTGCGCCTTCCCGGAAGAATCCTGGAGGCGCGGCCATCCCCGGCCGCTTGGGCTTGAGGAGGGAAAAGGCGGGCGAGCAAACCCGCGGTCCCAAGCGGGGCCGTGTCAGGGGACGCCCGGGGCTAAAGATCCTTGGAAGCCTGACTTGCGTCAGCCCGACCACCGATTAATCTGACGCCCTGCCGTAACGAGGAGTCGCTCGTCCGGCAGACGGTTTCCAGGGTTTGATCAAAAGGCTTTTGGACGGGTTTACTGGGAACGATCTGCGCAGGCAGGCGGCAGTGCTCAGCACCGCTCTTCCATGCGGCGGTCGGTGGAACCGGCACGGGCGGATGACAGGAGTGACGACACGTTGGCTTCGGCCTGCCCCGCGCTGACTCGCGGCAATGGACGATCGAACGGTGAGGTTAGCGTCTTTCCAAATACCCCACGCCCGCGCCGGTTCCCCTGCCCGTCACAGGCTTGCCCGCTTCCGGGCGCGTATACCACCTTGTCAGAGTGAATCGCATCCGCCTCCTCCCCGACCACGTCGCGAACCAGATCGCCGCCGGCGAGGTCGTCGAACGTCCTGCATCGGTGGTGAAGGAGTTGGTCGAGAATGCCCTCGACGCCGACGCCCACCGGGTGACAGTCGAGATCGGTGCCGGCGGCCGTTCGCTCATCCGCATCACTGACGACGGCTTCGGAATGAGCCGGGATGACGCCCTTCTCTGCCTCGAACGCCACGCCACTTCGAAGATCCGGAAGGCAGAAGATCTCGCCGCAATCACCACCATGGGCTTCCGTGGGGAAGCCCTCCCGTCCATCGCCAGCGTCAGCCGGTTTACCCTCACCACCCGGGAACGCGAGGACACCTCCGGTGAAGGAACCGCCATTCTTCTGCAGGGCGGCCGCATCTCCGAGGTCCGGGCCGCAGCCACCCCTCACGGAACCTCCATCGAGGCGCGCGCGTTGTTCTTCAACCTCCCCGCCCGACGCAAGTTCCTGCGCAGCGAGGAGACCGAACGCGCCCACATCCAGCATTACCTGGTCTTGGCGGCCCTGGGTCACCCGGAGGTCGGATTCGCCTTCATCAGCGATGGGCGTCCCGTCTGGCAACTCCCCCCCCTCCCCGTTGGCTCCACGCAGGAACGCCTCGATGCCCTCCGCGAGCGGCTCCGCCAACTTCATGGCGGCAACACCCAGTGGCTCGCGGTCGACTTCTCCACCCGGATCGAAGAGGTGCCAGGCTCAGACGATCCCGAGGTGCCGGTGCTCCGAGATTCCATTTCGAGCCATTTCCGACTCTGGGGCCTCATCGGAGCCCCGGGATCCTCCCGTGCCACACGGGACGAACAGCATCTCTTCGTCAATCGCCGGCCCATCGAGAATCGCGGCCTGAACCACGCCCTGCTCGAAGGCTACCACACGTCCCTGATGAAGGGACGGTTCCCGGTCTGCTGCCTCTTCCTCGAAATCAATCCCGCCGCCGTCGACGTCAACATCCACCCCTCGAAGCGGGAGGTGAAATTTCGCGAGGAAGGAGCCGTGCGTCGCCAGGTGGCCCGGGCTGTCCGCGATGTCCTGCTTCAATACGCCCGGCAGCAGGCTGCGCCGCCCGCCTCTGAGCCCCGCCCCCTGCCCCCTGCTAACCCAGTTCCCACGCCGCCATCCAATGCGGGGTTCAGCCTCCAACCGATCGCCGTCCACACCGTCCCCAGCCAGCCTACGCTCCCTCTTCCATCGACGGCGGGCAGGCCTGGGGAATCGTCACCGCTCGCGCCGACACGGCTCCCGGCTCCCGCCACGGCTCCGCTCCCAATGGCATCATCGGAGATCCACCCAGCAGTCCCCGCGAATGCAGCGCCGCCGATCACCAGTTCATCCACCATCACAGCTTCAAGCCCCCTGCTTTCCATCCCGCTCCGATTGGTCGGGGTGATTGGAAGGCTCTATGTGGTGCTGGAGTCGGACCGGGGACTTGTCCTGCTCGACCAACACGCCGCCCATGAGCGGATCCTGTTCGAGAAGATGCTGCATCGGATGGAAGACGCAGCCCAAGCCCCCTCGCAGCGACTACTCCTCCCGGAAACCCTGGAAGTCTCGGTCCGTGACGCCGAGTTCGTCCGTCGTCACCTGGAGATCCTCAATCGCCTCGGGGTCAGCCTCCGCGAGTTTGGTGAGCGCACCTTCCTGCTGGATTCCCTCCCTCCGTTTATCCGTGCCACGGATCCCCGGCGATTCACGCTCGATCTGGTGGACGCCCTCAAGGCGGCTGGCACCGGGATCAACACGCTCCGACTCGGGGAGGAGATGGTCGCCAAAACGGTCTGCCGACATGCGGTCAAGGCCAACGATCCGCTGCAGGGTCCGGAACTCGAAAAGCTCGTGGAAGACCTGCGCACCTGCGACATGCCCTACACCTGCCCGCATGGTCGTCCCACCCTGATCGAGATGGGCTGGCGCGAACTCGAACGCCGTTTTGGTCGGGTTCAGTAGGGCGCATTCAGCAGGGGGGGAGATGTTCCACGATCATCTCCGCCGTCTTCTCGAGGCTGCCCAAGTTCTCCCGCACCACTTCCTGACCCATCCGCCCCAGTTGCTGCCGTCGGGCCGGATCTGACAGCAACTCCCCCAGGACCCGCTCGAGCTCAGCGGCATCCTGCACCTGCACCGCCCCTCCACGGGCGAGGAACTGCGGCACCACCTGCGGAAAATTCTGCATGTTCGGCCCAAAGACGACTGCCTTCCCCAGGGCCGCGGGTTCGATCGGATTCTGCCCGCCCTCGGCCGTCAGGCTCTTGCCCACAAAAACGACGTCCGACGCCCCGTAGAAGAATCGGAGTTCGCCGGTGGTGTTCACCAGGAGACAATCGACTTCGCCCGGTCGCTTCTGGGTCTGCGGGGTGATCTCGGTCCGGTACACGAACTTCACCCCCTTCGATGCCAACGCCTCGCCCGCTTCACGGCCGCGCTCGTGATGTCGTGGGGCGACGATCAGGAACAACTTGGGAAATCGTAGCCGCAATCGAGTGAAGATCGCGCCAAGGATCGCCTCTTCTCCCGAATGAGTGCTTCCACCCAGCAACACCAATGCGCCCTCGGGCACCCCCAACTGCCTCAGGAGCGCAGGAACGTCCAGCACTCGGCGCTCGTCCAGCTTGGCAGCGTCGAACTTCAGGCTTCCAACCACACGGACCGCTTCCGGACGGAAGCCAAGCTCGCGCAGGCGCGCCGCGTCCGACTCCGTCTGGGCTCCCACCCCGTCAAAGCCTGAGAACAGGTCGCGGAAGAGGAACCCAAACCGCCGATAACCGCGGAAGGAACGTTCAGAAAGTCGGGCATTGACCAGAAAATGAGGGACCTGACGACGCCGAAGCGCCCAAAGGAAGTTCGGCCAGATCTCCGCCTCGACCAGCACCACCGCCTCCGGATGGATCACGCCCATCGCCCGTTTCACATGTTTCCTGCGATCGATCGGGTAGTAGATCTTCGAAATGTGGGCCGGCAGCAACCGCTCCAATTCAGCCATCCCGGTCGAGGTCGTCGTCGAAACCACGATCTTGTAGTTGGGCACCCGCGGTTCCAACACCCGGATCAATTGGGTGCAGACGTTGACCTCGCCGACCGACACTGCATGCAGCCAGATGACGTGACGGTTGGTCAGCGCCTGCTTCAGTCGATGATCGTAGTTCCCAAAACGCTCCCCAAAACCGGCTCGCCAGTTGCCCCGGCGCACCATCTTCATGAGGTAGAAGGGTGCGGCCAGGACAAAGCCGATCAGGAAGAACAGGTTGTAGATGAACCGCATTGGCACGTTCGACAGCGCGAACCTTGCCAAGGTAACAGGATGACGGCGAGCAGATCGCGGAAAAGTGCCAAAAACCGGTCATCGCCTCAGTTCGCCGCGGCCTTCCAGGCGTTGAACCCGGCGAAGGCGCAGCTCAGCCAGACCCACAGGCTCATTGGCCGAACCAGCAGGATGGGGAGATAGGTAACGAGCGTGAAGACCACCGCCGAAATGGGCAGGACCACGGCCCCCTCCTCTCGGCTGGCAACACTGGTCATCTTTCCCACCAGCCAACCCACTACCAGCCCAATGAGCCCAATCCAGATTCCCGTCATCAGGGAAAACGTCAACCACGCTCCTCCCGCAGCCACTGCCGTTCCCAGACCCGCCGCGACGCCCCGGATCACGTATGCCGTTGGGGAAGGCTCCCCCTCCGACCTGCTTCGGCCCGGTGCCAATCGCTCGGACTCCTCCGCCTTCCTCATGGTCGGGACAGATCCAGCCGCCGAGATCGCTCCTCCATGGCTCCCGATAAATTCCGAGATCGGATACCAGTCCTTCACCCCGTCATGCCAGACCGAGGCTTCGGGTGGCAGTGAGCCGAGTCGGGCCATTTCCAGCACAGATTCCTTGGTGAAGGGGCCCAATTGTTGGTTGTTCGCGAAGACGTGGATTTCCATGAAGGGGCAGGGGTGTTCGTCGGGCAGAATGCTGCTTCACAAGCCGGCAGCAACCCCGTTTTCTGCCCCCCACAGGGCTGATTCATCTGGATTGAAGAAGCCGTCGCCCGAGGTGGCGGGGATTAAGAACTGCTGGACTTCCCGCCGCCTGTCGACCAGCCTTGGACATGCCTCGCCCGACATTTCCCTGCGAGCCCGACGTGCTGCCTCGCGTCACCGTCCGTCTTCTTGAGGATCACGAACGCGATCGTTTCAACCTTCTCATCGAAGAACTCCACTACCTCCACAGCTCCGTCATCGTTGGCGAGCACAT